>JAJRVT010000049.1 GCA_024277175.1 Chloroflexota bacterium
AGTTTGAACCTCTGATCATTGGCTTCACCTGTAACTGGTGTAGCTACCGGGCCGCGGACCTGGCGGGAATATCACGGCTCAAGTATCCCCCCAATGTACGGCTGATCCGGCTCATGTGTTCTGGCCGGCTGGACCCTGAGTTCGTGCTGAAGGCCCTGGCTGGCAGCGCGGACGGCGTCCTGATCACCGGATGTCACCCCGGCGAGTGTCACTATCTGGAGCAGAACTACAAGGCCTATCGTCGATTCAGGCTTCTACAGCAGATGTTGACCCAGTTTGGGATTGAGCCGGGCAGGGTCAAGCTGGTGTGGGCCAGCGCGGCCGAGGGCGTCCGTTTTGCAGAAGAGGTCGCCAAGATCGTGGAGGAGATCCGAGCCCTCGGACCGCTCAACTGGTCAAGCGTGCTCCAGGCCAATGGCGACCATCCCCTGATTCAAGAGGTTGCGGAAGCCGAGGAGGTGACGGCATGACTGAGAACGGCAAACCCAAGTTTGGCATGTATTGGGCGTCCGGTTGCGGCGGGTGCGAAATCTCGGTGCTCAACATCGGCGACCATATCCTGGACGTGGACGCGATCTTCGATGTGGTGTTCTGGCCGGTTGCCACAGACTTCAAGTATGAGGACGTGCGCAACTACCCGGACGGTTACATCGACCTGTGTCTGTTTAACGGGGCCATCCGCAACTCGGAAAACGAGGAAATGGCAATACTGCTGCGCCGCAAGTCCAAGGTGCTGGTGGCCTTTGGCTCTTGCGCCTACGAAGGGTGTATCCCAGCGCTGTCCAACCTGACAAGCAAGGAGGCCACGCTGCGGACGGCCTATCTGGACAACCCATCCATCGACAACCCGGACGGCGTTCTGCCCCAGCCTGTGACCCAGCTTCCGGAAGGGGAGATAGACATTCCGGTTTTCTACAATACGGTCAAATCCCTGGATCAGGTCGTCGACGTGGACTACTATGTTCCTGGCTGTCCTCCGGAGTCGCACCAGGTCTGGGCCGTGTTGCAAGTTGTCGTGGATGCGCTCCTCAACGGAGCCGACCTGCCGGCCAGGGGATCTGTGGTGGGCGCGGGGACAGTTGCGGTATGCGAGGAATGTCCGCTGGAGAAGAACGTCAAGAATATCACCCGCTTCTACCGACCCTATGAGATCACCCCTGAGCCGGGCGTCTGTTTGCTGGAACAGGGTATCCTGTGCATGGGGCCGGCGACGCGCAGCGGCTGCGGCGCGCTCTGTCCGCAGGCGAACATGGGCTGTCGGGGCTGCTATGGTCCCCTGGACGGGGTGGAAGACCAGGGCGCGCGCATGTTGACGGCCATCGCCTCGGTGCTGGACGCAGGCCAGAACGGCGATACGGACGCGGAATTGGAGCAGAAACTCGATGAGGTGCTGGACACGCTGGTCGATCCGGCGGGCACGTTCTATCGTTTCAGCCTGGCCCACTCCATTCTGCACCGTGCGCGCATCGGCAACGGCGCATCCTCGAACGGCGACGGACAAGGAGACAATTCATGAAACGCGTGACCATTGATCCCATTACTCGCTTGGAGGGTCACGGCAAGATCGAGATCTTCCTTAACGAAGAAGGCGATGTCGAAAACGCCTACTTCGTGATTCCTGAACTGCGGGGCTTCGAGCAATTCTGTGCGGGACGCCCGGCGGAGGAAATGCCGCGTATCACCAACCGCATCTGCGGCGTCTGCCCGGAGGCGCACCACATGGCGGCCACCAAGGCGTTGGACGCGCTCTACCATGTCGAACCGCCGTCCGTCACGAAGAAGCTGCGGGAGATGTTCTACATGGCCTTCTTCTGCACCGATCACACCACCCACTTCTACGCGCTTGGCGGCCCCGACTTCGTCATGGGACCGGATTCGGATCCGGCGGAGCGGAATATCCTCGGCGTCATCCACAAGGTGGGCGTGGATATTGGCAAGCAGGTGATCGCCTGCCGCATGCGCAACCACGACGTGATCAAGATAATGGGCGGCAGGGGCATCCATCCTGTGGCAGGTCTGCCCGGCGGCTGGAGCGTGCCGGTCACGGAAGAGATGCGCCAGAAGATCGAGCAGGTCGCCCAGGAGAACGTAGAGTTTGCGCTCTTCAGCCTCAAGCTGTTCGAGGACGTAGTGCTGGGAAATGAGGACTACGTGAACCTGATACTGAGTGACGCCTTTACCGAGGCCACCTATTACATGGGTACGGTAGACGCCAATAACTGCCCCAACTTCTATGAGGGACAGATTCGGGTGGTGGACCCGGAGGGGGCCGAGTTCATCCGATACGATCCCAAGGACTACGCCCAGCATATCGCGGAACGGGTGGAACCCTGGACTTACCTCAAGTTTCCCTATCTGAAGGCCGTGGGCTGGAAAGGATTCGTGGACGGCAAGGACAGCGGCGTCTACGCTGCGACCCCGCTGTCGCGACTCAATGCCGGCGACCGGATGGCTACGCCCAAAGCTCAGGAGTTCTTCGAGAAGATGTATGAAACCCTGGGCAGCAAGAAGGTCAACGGCCGGTATCAGCCGATCCATCACCGGCTGGCGACGCACTGGGCCAGGTTGATTGAACTGCTCTACGCCGCGGAACGGATGCTGGAGCTGGCCCAGGACCCGGAGATTACCGACCCGAACGTCCGTGCGGCGGTGACGGCCGTGCCAGACGAGGGCATCGGCAGCGTGGAGGCCCCGCGCGGCACGTTGACGCATCACTATGTGACTGATGAGCGTGGTATACTGCAGAAAGTAAACCTCATTGTCGGCACAACGAACAACTATGCGCCCATGTCCATGTCTATCAAGAACGCGGCCAGTTCTCTGATCAAGAAGGGCGTAGTGGTGACCGAGGGGTTGCTCAATCAGATCGAAATGGCGTTTCGATCCTACGACCCCTGCATGTCCTGCGCGACCCATTCCCTGCCGGGACAGATGCCGTTGGAGATCGTCATACGCGACGCCGACGGACAAGTCAGGGATCGACTGAGTCAGTATGTGCAATAGAATTGCAGCGGGGGTGACCCCAAACGGGCGCCCCCGCATTGATGAATTGCGGAAATCGGCCATGAGAACCCTGGTGCTGGGTTTGGGCAATCCTATCCTGAGCGATGACGGCGTGGGCGTGCGGGTCGCCGAGCAGGTCCAGGCCGCACTGCCGCAGGACGCGGCGGTCGAGGTGAGCGAAGCCTGTGTCGGCGGGCTCTCCCTCATGGAGCGGATGGTCGGCTACGACAGGGTGATCCTGATCGACGCTTTGTGCCTTGATCCGCCGCAGCCGGGCGTGGTTCGCAGGCTGAAGCTGGAGGACTTGGACG
>JAJRVT010000050.1 GCA_024277175.1 Chloroflexota bacterium
CGGCTTCATCGGCGGCGGGCTCTTCAACCGGGGCCTCTTCGGTTGCGGCTTCATCGGCGGCGGGCTCTTCAGCCGGGGCCTCTTCGGTTGCGGCTTCATCGGCGGCGGGCTCTTCAGCCGGGGCCTCTTCGGTTGCGGCTTCATCGGCGGCAGGCTCTTCAGCCGGGGCCTCTTCGGTTGCGGCTTCATCGGCGGCAGGCTCTTCAGCCGGGGCCTCTTCGGTTGCGGCTTCACCGGCGGCAGGCTCTTCAGCCGGGGCCTCTTCGCCGCCTTCCAGGATGGGGCAAACATCAGCGGCTTGGAAGCCGGGGTTAGCGAAACCGTAATCCGCCAACACGTCCACCACTGCCGGATGTTCAGCGGCGTAATCGACGGCAGCCTGGCAAGCCGCGGTCTTGTCGTTGTCGGGCGAGTATGCATCCAGCCAAACCTGGCCTAACTCGGCGTAAGGGCTGTCGGGATAAGTGGCTTCCAGAGCCAGGATCATGTCACTGGCCACATCAGGCAACTCTTCGTAGGCGCTGATCAAGGCCAGACGGTAGTAAGCGAAACTGCGCAACTCGTCCACCTCGTTGGGGCGATCCCAACATTGGACCAGGTCCTCGTTGCCAATGGCGTCGGTGTAAAGTTCTTCGGCAGTGGCGAAGCCGTCCTCAAGGCCCTGGTTGAAGGCCTCGTTGGCGTCCAGAATTTCATGATAGAGGCAGTTGCTGGAGTCGTGCGTAAGTTCGAGGAGGCTGTAGGGCGCGCCGTCTACACTGCCCCATACTTCCGTACGGCTGCGTTGAGGACCGGCGCCCACACTGCCATAGATGCCGCCGCTGAGGGTGATTTCATCACCCTGGCCGTCAGGGGTTTCATCACCAATGCTGATGTCGGCGTAGGCCATGGTGATCTTGTTCTCCGTCCACTTGGCCCATTGTTCGCCATCCCAACTGCGAATGTTGACCGTATCGAAACACGTGTTGGCCCCGCAGGTGGTTTCGGTCCAGATGATGTCGGTCTGTCCATCCTGGTTGATATCCCGAGTGTCGAGCAGTGACACTTCAGCGTCAGCCCGGGCCTGATAGCCCAGTTCATAGCCATCCGCCGTTCCGGTGAAAATGAGCAGGTCTGAAATGGGATGACTCGTCACGGTGGGATCATTGTAGATGATGACCAGATCTTCCACGCCGTCACCCGTCCAATCGCCGCTGACCAGGCCGTCATCGGACAGGGCCCCGCAGTCGCTCAGGAAGGCGGTCGCGGCGTCGACGCCACCGCTGGAGAGCTTCTCAGCGATCTGATCGACATAGTCGCCGAATTCCTGGGGACAGCCCGGCAGGGCTTCCACAGCAGCTTCCTCGGCGGGCGCTTGCCCCGCTTCGCCCGGCTTGGGGACCTTCAGTTCGTCGCCGACCTGAAGGATCATACCGGCGCGAATCAGGCCGGGGTTGGCCGCCTGCAAGTCACTGACGGAGACGCCCAGCCTTTCGGCGATGCTGGTCCAGGATTCGCCGCCGCCCACCGTGTAGACGTCAGGCAGAGCAGGCGCTTCTTCTGCATCCACCGCTCCGTCAGCCGACGTCTCCTCTGTAGGCTCAGCCGTCGCCACTTCACCGGCGGCAGGCGCCTCTTCCTCCGTGGCCTCGGCAGCAGGCTCTTCCGTAGCCTGAGCAGCGGGTTCTTCTGCGGCTTCAGGTGCGGGTTCTTCCGTCACTTCCGCTGTTGGCTCAATTGTCGGTTCCAGAGTTGGCTCTGGGGTTGGCTTTGGGGCCTGAGCCTCCGCCGTGGCTGTGGCCTTCTCGGCGGCCATCTGCTCGATATCCTCCGCGTTGGGGATCAGGATGCGTTCGCCGCGATAGAGGACCTGTCCTGCGCGCACGGAATCGGGGTTGGCTGCCTGAAGCTCCTTGCGCGTGACCCCATACCGCTGGGCGATGGAGTTCCACGATTCGCCGGATCGAACAATATGCACTTTCCGCTGTTGGGATTCGGGCGCAGGAATGTGGATTTCATCGCCGGCCTTGAGCACCTCATCGGGACGCACCAGATCGGGGTTGGCCGCCTGAAGGTCGCCCACGGAGACGCCGGTGATGCGCGCAATCAGCGCCCAGGAGTCTCCCCTCTTGACGACGTAGGTGTAGCCTTCCTCTTCGGCCTGATCGCCCGGTTGCTGGGTTTGCGCGGTCACCGGCGTCACGTCCGTCAATATGACGGTGACGCCAAAACCGAGCGCTAGCAACAAAACAAGTGCACCAAGCAGGTAAGACGATCGCTTTGCCGCCGGCAAAGAGTGATGTTTAATTCGATTCCTCATCTTTGACTCCCTTGAATCCTGTGGTTGGCGAGATGTAGCGATTCATCCTCCCATAGGACGCTGAACAGCTACTGTGCGACGATGATTGGTTTCATCAATGTCCACAACCGGCTGGACGAGCGACCTGGCGGCCGCGATTTGATTCTGAATAGTAATGACGCAGGAATGGCCGTGTGGATACGGTGATTATCCGTACATAACTGCATAGCTGTAAGCGACTACACAGCCAAACTTCGTTAGATCGAAAACAAGACTGACCGCCACGAATTGCTTTCAACATTGGTGGCGATCAGGTCGCATCCGTGGGAACCAGCGTTCTAGCAGGGGCCACTATACCGTGGCCCCTGCCTATATCCTTTGACTACTGATACCCGACCTCTTTGATATCCTGGACGATCTGGAACCAACTTTGGCCGGGCTGCAACTGAATCGTCACTTCGCCGGGACCCAAGAGACGGGGCGGCGTTTCCGGGTCCGCACGCCAGGTGCCTTCATAGACCTGCCCATCGCGAAAGACGCGCAGGTCGCCGAAACCATAAAGGGTGATGTCCACCCCCTTGGTGCCCAGTGAATCCTCGACGATGTCGGTTAGCGTATGCTCGGCGGCCATGACAACCACGTTCTTGGCGACAATAGGTTGGCTGTTGCCGTTATCGAACTGCTGTTCGCCCCCCTGGAAACGCACGTAACCGCCCGAATTGGGATCATAGCGCCACTCCACGCTGTTGCCGCCGGGATAGGGAATGCTGATGACGGTGGCGGAGCCGACGGCGTTGGCGGGCGGATCCTGGCTAAATTCGAAGCCAGGGCGGTTCCACTCTTTGGTCAGCCCATTGTCATCCAGCCACTGGCGCACACCGTCGGGGCTGGTCTGCATGCGGGTGCGGTAATCATCACCGATACTAAAAAAGTAGCGGGTCTGGGAGGGATCGTCGATGTCCGCGTCCAGATAGGGGAAACCGACCTCGTTTTTGAGCAAATAGCGGACAGCGTCGCTGCCGCCGGAGCAGGCCAGGACGCCGTCATACATGTAAGTCATCCAGACATTAGGCATGCGCGCGGAGCGCACCGGTCCCACCCGATCCGTGTTCTGTCCCTGATAAAAGGCGGTGAGGCGGGTCAAGGTGAAGCCATCGACGATGTATTCATAGACGATATCTGCCTGACTCAACCCATAGTGGGCGGCGCGGCCCACCGCGTCATTGTTGACGCAGATAAGGACGGGGCGACGCTTGAGCCACTCTGGGTTGTCGGTGGGCAATCCCGTGTACGGGGCGATGTTGTCTGGACGTGGGGTGGGCGTAGCCGGCTCCGCAGCGACAGGTGCAGGCACAGGCGTATCTGTCGCCACAGGCGCCGGTGGGATCGGCGTATCTGTGGCGGGCGCGGCCTCCGCAGGCATGGGCGTTTTGGTCGGCGTGGGCGTAGGCTCTGGGGTCGAACCGCCGCAGGCGACCAGCAGGGTCGCGGCCAAAGTGAAGAGAATCAAACGGATTGCAGGCGTTTTAACTTTTTGATACATGGGCGTTCCGGTGATGTAAAATTGATGAATTGGAATCTACAACCTTGTTTCAAATGACGATGGCTAGTATACCATAGGGAGGCGGAATGCCACATCACAGATGGAATGTTGCAGCGGCTGTGACGACTGTGACATCAGGTGGAGCCCGCCTGAACAGGCATAGATTAGCGATCATCGGGCTGGGCGTCAATTTCCAATCTCATGAACCTCCCGATCTCAAAGTGGCTTCAATTTTGACTGCAATCATAACCTGATCGAGGTGTTTTATGAAAAACAATTTGGCATCGATGTCAAGCGTTGGCAACATTGGGTGGCTGATTGCGCTTATTATCGTCATTTTCATGGTCGGGGGGTGTTCCCGATCGTCTCCGACGCCAACGCCTCCCGCGCCCACCGCCACGCCATCACCGGCGTTCACGCCCGCGCCCCCTGCGCCATCCGTCAATGCAGTCGCATTGATCGACGCGCTGGGCCGCGATATCGCTGAACGACGGGTGATCGACGTCTACAAGGGGATCGCGCCTGCAGTGGTCAATATCACCACCCGCACCTATCAACGGGGCTTTTTCTTTGAGCCGATTCCGGCGGAGGGCGCAGGCTCCGGCTTCATCTTGGACGACCAGGGGCATATCCTGACCAACTATCATGTGATCCAGGACGCCGAACGGGTGGAAGTCAACTTTGACGACAACACCACTGTCCAGGCCGAGATCGTGGGCGTGGACCCGCGCAACGATGTGGCCCTGCTACAGGTGGACGCTCGTCCGGATCTGCTCCACCCCGTCACGCTGGGGACGTCGACGAACCTGGAGGTGGGCCAGCGGGCTATCGCCATCGGCAACCCTTTTGGCCAGTTTGGCCGCACCCTGACGACCGGCGTTATCAGCGCGTTAGATCGCACGCTGCAAAGCCCGGACAAGCGCACCATCACCGGCGTGATCCAGACCGACGCCGCCATCAACCGGGGCAATTCGGGCGGGCCGCTCCTGGACAGCCAGGGTAAGGTCATCGGCATCACCACTGCCATCTTCAGCCCCACGGGCGCCAACGCCGGCATCGGCTTCGCCATCCCCATCGACAAGGTCAAGCGCATCCTGCCCGACATGCTCGAACTGGGCCGTTATCGCCATCCGTGGCTGGGCGTGCGCTATGCCTACACTGTCACCCCCGGTCTGGCGGAGATGCTGAACCTGCCGGTGGATCAGGGACTGCTTCTGGTGCAGATTTCACCCCACTCACCGCTGGCGGACGCAGGCGCGCGCGGCGCGCAGCGAAAAACATTGATCGGCAACCAGATCGTCTATGTGGGGGGCGACATTCTCACCGCCATCGATGGCCGGCCCGTCAGCAGTTGGGAAGATCTTCAGACCTTGCTCGAAGATAACTATCAAGTGGGCGACAAAGTCACCGTCACCCTGCGCCAGGGCGAGACGACGCTGGAGATGGAGGTGACGTTAGAGGAGGAGGAGACGTAACCTATGCACCGGGGATGGGCCACAACTACGCTAATGCCTCAGCGGTTGCATCGTTGGGCGTGCGCACCGCGGGCGATGAAATGTCACCCGCACTCGTCCCCGTCAGATACAGGTATAGTCGACGTTGCCGCTCTTTTACTTCCTCATAAATTGCACTCGCGCGCGTATCCGGCGTATAGCGGCGTCCCAAGGGCGGCGTCGCGGCGTGGATGTGGGGCAATTCGCCCAGTGCGACCAGGGCCAGCAGGGCCGCACCCCGGGCCGACGCTTCGGTCACGGTGGAAGCGATCACAGGCGTGGCCAGCGCGTCCGCCATGATTTGAAGCCAGGCCGATGAACTGAGGATGGCCCCGCCGCTGGCCACAATGGTCGCCTCATCGGGCAGCAGAGGGCGCAGCCGGTCGCGGACCAGAGCGATGCGGCAGGCCACGCCCTCCAGCCCGGCCCGCAGGATGTCCAGGGAGCCGGTGGCCAGGGAGAGGCCCAGGATCGCGCCGCGCAGGTCTGCGTTCCAGCCAGGGCTGCGCTCGCCGCCCAACAGGGGCAGGAAGGTGAGGCCGTGGCTGTCGGGCAGGATGGCCGCCATGGCGTCGTCCAGGGATTGGCCCTCTTTCAACTCCTGCTCCAGCTTGAAGCGATCCCGCACCCAGGCGAAGAGGTTGCCGCCTTCGGTCATGGCCCCGCCCACCAGCGCGTGATCCCGGTCCACCCGGTAGCACCAGAGACCATCAGGCACGTGGTCCACAGGCCGGTCGGTGACGATGCGCATGGCGCTGGTGGTGCCCACGGTCAGCGCGACCCGGTCGGGCGTGGTGCAGCCGCTGCCCACGTTGGCAGTCGCGCCGTCACCCGCAGTGGGCAGCCAGAGCGCATTCTTCAGCGCCGGCCAACGCTCTGCAAAGGGGCCGCGCAGGCCCTGCTGACCATCATATGCATCCACCAACGGCGCGAGTTGTGCGCGGTCGATGGGCAGGGCGGCCAATAATGCCTCATCCCAATCCAGCGTATGACGGTTGAGGAGGCCGCTCCAGGAGGCCACGGAATAGCTCACGCCGCTGTGGCCGAAGAGCTGGCGGGCCATGTACTCGCCAAAGGTGATCCAGTGCGCGGCCTGTTGCAGCCAATCGGGGTGAGCGTCCGTCATCCACAGGAAACGGGCGGGAAGATAGGAGGGGTGAAAACGACAGCCCGTGCGTTGGTGGACGTCGCTTTCGTCGAAGAGTTCGTGCAGCCGGGGGATGGCCGTCGATGGCCGGGTGTCGGCGTAGGTCATCAGCGGCGTGACCGGCAGACCGGCGCGATCCACGCCCAGGATATTGCTGACGAACGCGCTGGCGGCCACCGCGGCGATATCTCGGGCCCGGGGACCGGCTTGGCCCAACGCCCTATCCACACAGCGCCAGACCCGCTCCAGCAGGGCATCGGCGTCGGTCTCCACCGCGCCGTCGGCCTGGGTGGTCATGGCGTACGTCTCTCGGGCGTCGACGTCGTCTACCCGATGACCGCGGCCATCGAAAAGCAGGGCGCGTACAGACGACGTGCCGATGTCGATGGCAAGAATCAAGGGGGACTGAGCACCGGCAGGGGCTAATCGGCTCATATAGAGGATGATTGGGTTGTAGTCCCCTGGCTTCGCCCCAGACCCGCAAGCCGTTCCCTGGCGTCATCCCGGGTTTGATCGATGAGTTCAAGGACGCTGTTCGGGTTGGGGACGCCTTTCAGGGTGAAGACCTGGGTGCTACCCGCCGTCTGGCAACTGACCTCACCGAAGTTAAAGACGGTGGGGAAGAAGCCATTTCGGCTCACAGTGATATCCTGCACATTCACCAGATCCGTTGAAGCGATCTCATGGCTGAAAGGGCTTCTCCTGGTCGAATCCACCAGCCGTTGATCGGTGATCAACCACAGATCGTTTTTATAACGGTAATAGATCATGTAAAGCACAATGGCCGCGATGACGACCGTCAGGCCAAGCAATATACCGAAAAAAGTCCAGCCTATGCTCGATTTCAGCCAGGAGAAGAGCCAAACGAGGAGCCCGGCCACAATGAGGACTCCAAGGGCTTGCAGGATAGCGTAGATCGGATGGCGACGCAGTTCTCTGATGACATTCTCGCTTTTTTGGAGTTGGATGGGCATAGCCATGAAGATGCTCCTTTTGTGTCACGGATTGTATGGACGTTCGATGGACGTTGAATTATGACTGCATTATACACTATTTGCGGTTCGGAGTGGAACGCAGAGCAGATGTTGCAGGCGCTATGTTGGCCATACGAGAGAGCGCTGCATCCTGGCGTTATATTTCAGGGGATTTCCACCATGCGTGGTAAAATTGCCGCAAACCAAATTTTTTTCTCAACTGACACGGACTTTGACCTATGCCATCCAGCCTTGAATCATCGACGCCGGCCGTGAAGCCCTATCACGCGACCTTTCGCAGCTTCGCGCCCGGCGATCCCAACGAGTATTCCATCTACGACGTCATCTATCGCTCGCCCATCACCGGCAGCCTCTTGGAAGTGCGCCACGACCTGGACGCGCTGCGCCAGCATTCGCCCGATTACTGGAAACAACTGATCGCCAGCCGCGCGGGGACCACCCAGTGGCCCTATGGCAGCGGCGTCTGGGCCATGCGCGAGTGGGTCGCACCCGACCTGCGGGACGAGAACGTGGTCAGTATGTATGAGGGCAACACCAACCTCTTCTGGGCCAGACGCCTGGGCGAGCAGATCGGTTTGCCCGACCTGTGGGTGAAGCTCTCCGGCAACAGCCATACGGGCAGCTTCAAGGACCTGGGGATGACGGTGCTGGTGAGCGTGGTCAAGCAGATGATCGAGGACGGCAGTCCCGTACGCGCGGTGGCCGCGGCCTCCACAGGCGACACATCGGCTGCGCTGGCCGCGTACGCAGCCTACGCCGGCATCCCAGCCATCATCTTCCTGCCCCAGGGCAAGGTGAGCACGGCCCAACTCATCCAGCCTGTGGCCAACGGCGCGCACGTCCTGGCCCTGGACACCGACTTCGACGGCTGCATGCGCATCGTCCAGGAGGTGACCGAGGACAAGTCTATCTATCTGGCCAACTCCATGAACAGCCTGCGCATCGAGGGCCAGAAAACTGTGGGCATCGAGATCGTGCGCCAGTTCGACTGGGAGGTCCCCGACTGGATCGTCATGCCGGTGGGCAACCTGGGCAATATCAGCGCGCTCTACAAAGGGCTGAAATTGCTCATGGAGTTGGGAATCACCGACAAGATGCCCCGGCTGGTGGCGGCCCAGGCCGGGCGGGCCAACCCCTTCTACCGCAGCTACCTCAACAGCTTCAAGGAGAAGGTAATCATCCAGGCCGATCCAACCCTGGCTACGGCCATCCAGATCGGCAACCCGGTCTCCTATGTCAAGGCGGTCCAGGCCATCGAGGAGAGCAACGGCCTGGTGGAGCAGGTGACAGAGCACGAACTGGCCAACGCCGCGGCCATCGCCGACCGCACGGGCATGTACGCCTGCCCCCACACCGGCGTGGCCCTGGCCGTGATGATGAAGCTGGTCCGGCGGGGCGTCATCCCCAAGCAGGATCGGGTGGTGGTGATCAGCACCGCGCACGGGCTCAAGTTCACGGCCTTCAAAGTCGGCTACCACGAAGGCGATCTGCCCGGCGTGGAAAGTCAGTTCGCCAACCCGCCCGTCTACCTCCCCGCAGACGCCGCGATCGTGAAGGAGACGATTGCACGCAAACTGGATCTGTGACAGGATGACAGGATGAATTGCATCGTCCTGTCACCCAGTCATCGCCCCCCGGCCCCCAATCTTGGGGGAGAGGGCATCTTGTCACCCGGTCAGGCCCCCGGCCCCCAATCTTGGGGGGGAGGGCATTTTGTCACCCGGTCAGGTCCTAATCTTGGGGAAGCATCCTGCCATCTTGTCAAAAAGAGACTGCCATGCCACAAACGCCGCCACTCGACTACCACGCCACCTCCTTTTCTCAGGGGCGAATGGATTTCACCTGGGAGGAACTGACGCCCGAGGAATCGCAGCAGGCCTACGCCGACTGGGAGGCCGGCAAAGGACTCATCGGCGGGGATCCCAGGCGGCGGCCCAACGCGCATCTGCTGCCGCCCTGGGGGCTGAACCAGCCATTCTTCCGCACCCTGGCCCTGGATGATGAGCGGGGCGACAACGGCGCGCGCTTCCGGGCCGACCTGGCGTCAGATCGCCCCCTGGAGGTGGAGATTGGCTTTGGCCGGGGCGATTTCCTGCTGGATCGCGCGCCTCGCCACCCGGAAACCCTCTTCATCGGCTACGAGACCAAGATCAAAGCCACGCGGCTCATGCTTCAGCGGCTGGTCCGGCTGGGGATCGAGAACCTCTGGATCAGCGATGACGACTGCCGCTTCAGCATGCCCCGCCTCCTGCCCGACGCGCGGGTGGACATCTTCCACATCCTCTTCCCCGACCCGTGGTGGAAGCCTCAGCACAAGGTCAAGCGTCTTTTCTCGCCGCCCTTCGTGGACCTGCTGGCCGCCAAACTGCGCCCCGGCGGGCTGCTCCACTTCAAGAGCGACGTCAAGGAATACGGCGAACTGGTCCGCTACCTGGTGGAGGGCCGGGACGAGTTCAGCCCCCACGATCCCGCCCTGGCCGCCCGCATCGGCGACTTCGCCCCCACCCACCGGGAGCATTGGTGTATGAGGCATGACCGGCCTGTGTATGCGTATTATTTTGTCCGTCGATGAAAAAATTGAAGATTGAGGATTAAAGATTGGTCGGCGGTGATCTTTGCATTCAATGGCAAGTCTCCCTTCATCCAATCTTTAATCCTCAATCTTCAATTTCTTATTCTCTGATTCACCGGAAACCCTATGACCGCCATCACCCTCCCGCCGCCCGCGGGCCGTTCGTTGTTGATGTGGGAAGGAAAGCGCACGCTTCGGGATGTGACCGCGCCGCCTGTGCGCTGCGTGGAGACGTTCGCACCCGCGGGGGAGAGCTTACCGCCGTCCATGGTCGAGCGCAACCGACTCTATTTCGGCGATAACCTGGGCGCACTGGCCCACCTGCTGGACACGGGCATGCGCGGCCAGGTGCGGCTGATCTATATCGATCCGCCCTTCGATTCCAACGCCGACTACGTGCGCAAGATCCGCCTGCGGGACGGGGCCGCCACCCAGGTGGGGACCGAAGTCCAATACCGGGACCGCTGGACGGGCGACAGCTACCTCCAGTTCATGTACGAACGTCTGCTCCTGCTGCGGGAGCTGCTGGCCGAGGACGGGGCCATCTGGCTCCACTGCGATTACCGGCAGGTCCACCGCCTGCATCTGATCCTGGAGGAGGTCTTCGGCCAGGAGAACTACCTGAACACGGTCTCCTGGCGCAGTCAGGTGGCCCGGGGGGCCAAGGTCAACGCCTTCTATTTCCCCTACAGCACCCAGTATCTGGAGATCTTCGCCAAAAACCGGCGCGCGCCCACCCGCTGGCATCCGCCCAAAAAGCGACTCACCTTCACCCGCCGCCAGGCCGCGGTCCAGTTCATGGAGGACGAGGGCGGCTTCTTCCGCACCTCGGACCCGGGCACATACAGCTTCGAGCGGCTGAAGGCGCTCCACGCCGAGGGCCGGCTCTACGCGCCCTATGGCGGCCAGGTGGTGGTGGACGAGGAAGCGCGGCGGGTCTACGCGTCCAACGGCGGCAACATCGGCGTCAAGTATTATCTGACCCAGTTGGAGAACGGACGCTATGGCGTGGAGCGGGGCGTGGACAACCTCTGGGACGACATCCCTGGCCTGGGGACCACGCCCGGCGAGGATGTGGGCTACCCCACCCAGAAGACCGCGGCCCTGCTGCGGCGCATCATCGGCGCGTCCACGGACCCCGGCGATTGGGTGTTGGACGCGTTCTCCGGCTCCGGCGCGACCGCGGTGGTGGCCCAGGCCATGGGCCGCCGCTGGATCGCGTGCGATGACAACTACGGCGCGATCCAGACCGCGCGCCGTCGCCTGGCCGCTGCCGAAGAGGCGACGGGTTTCGCGATCTATGCGACCGGGGATGCGACCGTTCCGCGGCCTATGGAAGGGTCGTCCGTACACGTCGATCTGCAAATTCAGCCGGTTGGGGCGATTGAGGATACAATAGGGGACGATAACACGCGGACGATGGAGGTGCGTATCGTCGATTTCCGCCCCGCCGATCTGAACGAACGCTTGCCGGATCGCCATCGCAGCGCGGTCACCGACTGGCGGACGCTGGTGGATGGTATCGAGATCGACCCGGCCTACGACGGCCGCACCTTCCGCCCAACGCGGGTGGACTTCCCCCAAACCCGTCGCGCCCAGGTGGACGGCGTCTACCGACTCCCCGCGCCGCCCGCGCCCACCACCGTGGCCGTACGCGTGACGGACGTTTGGGGCCGGGAGTGGATATGCGTAAAACGTGATGCGTGAAAACGTGATGGGATACGCCGTCATTGATTCACGGTGACCTCACGTTTCACGCTTTACGCTTTACGTTTCACGCATCATTAACGATAAACGTGTAATCCAAGGAATTCAACCATGGCAACGCCTGTACTGACTGTGCTGGAAGAGGACAAACACGCCTGGTTCGCGGGTCGCACCCGGGCGATTCAGAAGTATCTGGACCTGGAGATGCCGCCCCGCCGGCCTGGAGAAGAACGGCTGGTGCTGGACGTGGGCAGCGGCGCGGGCAACATGGTCCACCACCTGGCCCACTATGGCCACGTCATTGGCCTGGACTACAACCCGCGCCCTTTGACTGTAGCGCACCAGCGAGCGCTGGATACGACCCAGGGCATGGGCAATTTTCTGCCCTTCCCAGACAACACCTTCGATCTGGTGGCGCTGCTGGACACGGTGGAGCACATCGCCGACGAATTCGGCGTCTTCGAGGAGGCCCTGCGGGTGCTCAAACCGGGGGGCAAGCTCATGGTCACCGTGCCCGCGTTCATGTGGCTCTGGAGCTACAACGACGAGATCAATGAGCACGAGCGGCGCTACACCGCGCCCGAACTGCGCCAGAAGCTGGAGTTGAGCGGCTTCCGGGTCAAGCGCATCAGCTACAACAATTTCTTCCTTTTCCCGGCCATCGCCGGCATCCGCCTGCTGCGCCCCTACAACCCGGACCTGGAAAGCCCCCACCTGACCCAGGATGAGGAGGTCTATCAGGTGGAGATGGAACCCATCCCGGAGCCGGTCAACTCGATCCTGCACTTCGTGGGCTGGCTGGAAGCGGAAATGGTGCAGCGCTTCAGCCTGCCCTTTGGCACCAGCGTGCTTTGTATTGCGGAGAAGCCGTGACGAAACCGACCAGCCATCGGCGCGCCCGCCCACACCTGATCGCTTTAGGCCTCTACACCTTGCTCGCCCTCGCGTTGAGCTGGCCTCTGATCGCGCAGATCGCCAGCCACACGCCGGGCGTCCCCCAGTGGGCCTTCGATGAATCCACCTTCATCTGGAACATCTGGTACTTCAAGCACGCGCTGGTGGACAACCTGAGCACGCCCCTGCACACCGAACTCATCTGGTATCCCCTGGGCATCGACCTGGTGCTCTACACCTACAATTTTTTCCACGCCCTCATCGCCCAGCCCCTGGCCGCAGCCGTCAACCTGGCCTTCGCCTCCAACGTCGCCCTCCTCCTCAGCACGGTGCTGAGCGGGTATGGGACGTTTTTGCTGGTGCGTTGGTTGTTGGCTAAAAATTCGAAATTGAAGATTGAGGATTCAAGATTGGACGCAAGCGCCCAATCTTCAATCCTCAATCTTCAATTTTTAGCGGCTTTGACCGCCGGCCTGGTCTACGCCTTCGCCTCCAACCGGGCCATCTACGCCGCGCTGGGCCACTACGACATGGTGACCACCCAGTGGATCCCCTTCTACGCGCTCATGCTCCTGCGCGCGCTGGACGGCGGCCTGAGCGCCCGCGCCCGCCGCAAATCCGCGCTGATGGCCGGCCTCTTCTTCGCCTTCAGCGGCCTGGCCGAAATGATCATCGCCGTCTTCCTGGCCATCTTTACGCTGATTGCACTCATCGACTATGTGCTGAGATTGTGGCGTCAGAAAAAAACGCAAAATTCAGGATTGAAGATTGAAGATTGGACATCTGCCCCCAATCTTCAATCCTCAATCCTCAATTTGCTTTTTCTTGGCGCCACCGCCTTCCTCCTCTGGTCCCCCGTCCTCATCCCCATCCTCATCCAATTCCTGACCGACAACTTCGCGCTCAAGGGCTGGGGCGAGGCCATCCCGTTGAGCACGGACCTGCTGGGTTGGTTCACGCCCACCGCGCTGCACCCCCTCTTTGGCGGCGACCTGGTGGCCGAACTGCGGCGTGTCCAGCTACGCGCCCTGGAGATGGGCGTCACCGGCTTCCGAGACATCAACACCGTCTTCCTGGGCTGGGCGACCCTGGCCCTGGCCCTGGTGGGGGCGTTCGCCTGGCGCGGCAAGGTGCGCATCTGGATCTGGACCAGCATCATCTTCGGCCTCTTCACCCTGGGTCCCTTCCTCCAGATCAACGGCGAATATCGCTTCGACCTGGACGGCGTGGACGCCACCTTCCCCATGCCCTACGCGCTGCTTCACTACATCCCCATCGTCAAGGCCAATCGCGCGCCCAACCGTAACAGCGTGCTGTTGATGCTGGGGTTGGCGGTGTTGGTGGGGTATGGGGTGTATTGGCTGCTAAAAAGATTGAAGATTGAGGATTCAAAATTGGACGCAGGCGCCCAATCTACAATCTTCAATCTTCAATTTTGGGTGGCTCTCCTTTTCGCCGCCCTCATCCTCTTCGAGCACCTGGCCATCCCCGCGCCCTTGTCAGACGCGCGCATTCCCGCGGTCTATGAGCAGATCGCAGCCGACCCGCGGCCGGTGAGCGTGTTGCAGGTGCCCCTGGGCTGGCGCAACAGCTTCGGCGTGCTGGGACCGGAGCGCACCCAACTCCAGTACTACCAGACCGCGCACGGCAAGCCCATGCTGGGCGGCAACATCAGCCGCGCGCCTGATTTCAAAATGGAATACTTCGCCCGCATTCCCTACTTCCAGGCGCTGACCGAGATCGAATTCGGCAACCCTGTGCCCCAGGAGACCCTGGACGCAGCCCGGGCCCAGGCCGACGAACTCATGTACCTCTACGACACCGGCTACGTGCTCCTCTTCCCGCCCATTCCCCAGCGCCTGCCCTACGCGGACCACTGGCAGGAGGCGTGGGCCTTCGTCAAGGAGACCCTGCCCCTGGAAGCCGAGCCCTTCTGGGCCGAGGATGGCATCGAGGCCTACCGGGTGGTCCAGCCCCCGGGCCAGGACCGCTTCCGGCTGGACCTGGGGACGCCTGGAACTTATCCTTACCGGGGCGAAGGCTGGGACGCGGCCGAAACGGATGAACCCTACGCGGCCACAGCCACTTGGGCCACGGACCTGGCCAGCCGCCTCTTCCTCCCCCTGCGCGACGTGGACCCGGACGCCACTTACACCGTTCGCTTACAGGTCCACCCCTTCGCCTATCCGGGCGCGAGCCAGCAGACCCTGACCCTGGAAGTCAACGGCCAGCGCCTGGACGCCCGCCCCCTGGAAGACGGCTGGCAGGAGGTCGCGTGGTCCGTCCCCGGCAGCGCGCTGGCGGACGGACTCAACCGGCTGGTCCTCCACTGGGACCGGGCGGAGTCGCCCCGGGAGGTGACGCCCGGCAGCCGCCAGATCGGGACCACGGGCGTCGCGCTACCCATCGACGCCGATCTCAAAGCCTTCGACGGCGGCGCGTTCATCGCCCTTTTCGATGAAGCAGGCGAGCAGGAGGACGCATCGGCCGGCCGCGCCGGCGTCAACGTGACCGTGCTCGATCCGGAGAGCGGAGAGGCGATGGCCAAGATGGGCTTCGACACCACGGCCAACGAGTACGAAAGCCAGGCCCTGGCCGCGTTCATCGACGGCCTGGAGCCGGGCCTGCCTGTGCTGGTCGCGTCCACCGGCGACGCCACCGCGCACCTGACCCCGGAGGCCGTGGACGCGCTCCGCTCCCTGGGCGCGGACGTGACCCTGGACGGGTTGACGGGCAACTACTTCGTCATCGTGGGCGTCACCGGCGCGCAGCCGGGGAGTGGGGTGCTGGTTGTGCACCCGCAGGAAGCCTTCGCCTCGATCAGCCTGAACCGGGATCGCCGCACCCTGGCCGGCGCGGTGGATTGGGTGGAGGTGACAAGGTGACAGGATGACAGGGTGATTCTCCCCCAAGGTTGGGGGCCGGGGGGCGAAATGACAAGATGACCTCTCCCCCAAGGTTGGGGGCCGGGGGGGGGGCAGGCTGTCATCCCCTCATCTTGTCACTCGCCTGCCCTACGCGCCGCCGATGATAGTAGGCGACCATGTGGTCCCAGGGCAGGGCGCTGGTGCGCAGGCGGATGAGGGTGTAGAAGGCTTTGAAGATTTCAGTTTTGGAGATCTTGCTGGAGCCTTCGGTGCGGTTGACGAAGATGATGGGCACTTCGGTGCTGGAGAAGCCGGCCTGCTGGCAGCGATAGGCCATCTCCACCAGGAAGCTGTAGCCGCTGCTGAAGATGGCATCCAGATCGATGCTCTCCAGCACCCGGCGACGGTAGCAGCGGAAGCCGGCCGTGCAGTCCCGCACCTGGACATTGAGGATGGTGTGGGCCAGCCAATTGGCGCCATAGCTGATCAGTTTGCGGGGCGGGGTGGATCCCACCACGTCACCGCCGGGCACATAGCGGCTGCCCACCACCAGGTCATAGCCGGCCGCGGCCTTGTCCAGCAGCGCGGGCACGCTCTCCGGGCTGTGGCTGAAGTCGGCGTCCATGGTGCAAATGTAGCGATAGCCGTGGTCCAGACCAAAGGCGAAGCCGGCCTTGTAGGCCGTGCCCAGGCCCAGCTTGCCCGCCCGGTGCAGCGCGTGGACGCCGGCGTCGGTCGCGGCCAGGTCATCGGCGATCTCGCCGGTGCCGTCAGGCGAGTTGTCGTCCACCACCAGCACGTGCACGTCGCCGGGGAGCGCGCGCAGGCGCGTCACCAGTTTGGCCAGGTTCTCGCGCTCATTGTAGGTGGGCACGATAACCAGCGCCTGACTACGCCAGGGGAGGGTTTCATTTTCGGTTGGCTGTGGAACGCTCATCATTCGTTCACGTTTTGTGACTCGTTATCGGGTTTTATTGGAACGCAGATTTAGGCGAATAAAAGCGGATTTTCACGGATTCTTTCGTAAAAATCCGTGAAAGTCCGGCTCCATCTGTAACATCCGCATTCTAATCATAGTCGCTAACCAGTTTCTATTAAACCTTGCAATTATCAGATAAACGGCTTCGATGGTCAAATTCAACCCGCTCATCAAAACAGACAGAATCGACCGGCAGCTCGCAATCCTGCTCTTTGCATTGGCCCTGGCCGGCTATCTGCGCGGCGTCGCGCCTGACATCCTGCCCGGGGATCCGGGGGAGTTCCAGTTCGCAGCCTGGCGCTTTGGCCTGGCCCATCCCACCGGCTATCCCCTCTACCTGACCCTGGGCGGCCTCTGGCAACATCTCTGGTCCTTGATCGGCGTCAACCCCGCGCGGGCGCTAAACGCGTTCAGTGCGCTCCTGGGCGCGACCGCTGTCCCCTTTCTCTACCTGCTCATGCGCCGCTGGCTCACGGGCGCGCCCGCGTTGAGCCGTCTGGCTGCGCTCTGGGTAGCGGTCATGTTCGCGGTCAACCCCACCTTCTGGAGCCAGAACCTGATCGCCGAGGTCTACGCCCTCCACGCCCTCTTCACGGTCCTGATCCTCTTCGCCGCCCAGAACCTGGCAAAGTTCCCAGACGCCCCAATCTCCCAATTTTCCAATCTTCCAATCTCCCCCACCTTGTCACCCCGTCACCTTGTCATCCTGTCATTTCTCGTCGGTCTCTCCCTGGCCCACCACGCCATGACCCTCTTCCTGATCCCCGGCCTGGTTATCTATGTCACGTTACTTGACCCGCGCTGGTGGCGGTCGCCCAAGATCTGGCTGCAGGGTGGCGTTGCGTTTTTGCTTCCCCTACTGCTCTATGTCTACATCCCCTTGCGCAGCGGACCGGGGGCATCGCCCTGGTATCACCAGCGGCTGGGCGACGGCGCGCTGACCCTGTATGACGGGACGTGGGCTGCATTCGTCGACTTCGTCACCGGGCGTTCCATTTCGGTTGGCTTCCACGATTTGTCCGGCGCCATGGCCGAACTGCCCCAGGCCGTGACGCTGTGGAAACTGCATTTCGGTTGGCCAGGTCTGCTTCTGGTCTTCCTGGGATTGGGCGCGCTGATCTGGCGACGCAACTGGCCCGTGCTGGCATTGACCCTGCCCTATGTGCTGCTCCAGCAGACGTTCAACCTCTTTTACGCCATCGATGACATCCTGGTCTACTATATCCCCCTTTACCTGATGGCGACCATCTGGGCCGGCTTTGGCGTGCACATGCTGGCCTGGAGTGACTGGCTTCAGGGGGAGACAGCTGACGACAAGCTCGAAAGCGAAGCCGGAGAAGGACTCGAAACAACAGGCGTCACAGGCGTGAAGGATGAGCGCGCGGCCGAGCGCGATGCCGAGGAGGAGACGGGACGCTCCATCGCTTTCGTCATGAGCATCATCCTGTTGGTGGCCTTCTTCTGGCTGCCCTGGCGCACCCTGCAGGAATACGCCCCCCGGCTGGATCAGTCCGGCTACACCGCGGCCCGGGACCAGTGGGAAACCATCCTGGCCGCGCAGCCGCCCGATGACGCCATTCTGGTCTCCAACGACCGCAACGAGATCGTCCCCCTCTTCTACCTCCAGGCCGTGGAGGAACGGGCCACGGGCATGACCGGCCTCTTCCCCCTGATCGCGCCCGACGAACGTTTCACCGACATCGGCGTCACAGTGGAGACCGCGCTGGAGGATGGCGGCGATCAACCTGTGCTGCTCATCAAGGATATGCCAGGGCTGGAGGCGCGCTTCGACCTGCAACCGGCTGAGCCGCCCCTGGTGAAGGTCCTCGGCCCTGCGGCCGCGGACGGTCCGGAGATCACCCTGCTCAAGCCCTTCGGCCCGTTGACGCTGCTGGGCTATGACTGGGCGCAGAAGGGTGACACGGTTCAGATCAATCTTCACTGGCAGATGAACCAGCCCCTGGACGCGGACTACACCACCACCGTCCAGCTTTATGATGACGCTAGCGAGAAGTTAGGCCAGGATGACCGCCCGCCCGGCGGCGTCTATTACCCCACGTCATTCTGGAAGCCGGGCGAGACGCTGCTGGACCGGCACACCGTCACCATCCCCGCCAGCGCTCTCCCCACCTGCCTGTTGGTGGGCATGTATACCGGCGAAGAACTCACCCCCCTGGCCGAGCCGTTGAATATTCCTTTCGCCACCCTGCGCGACAAGCCAGACGTCAAATGTGCGAAAGAGCCGTAGGGACTGTCTCCAAACTGAATTACACCCTACATCCTCCCTGGTTTGACGTCTGTATACTGGCGTTTGTATACTGAACGATGGACTTGCCGCATATGCTGCGGCAAGCCCTGTTTTTTGTTATCAATTCATGGCGGCTGGATGGCCGCGATTTGGAAATGATGATTTCGAGGAGAAAAATACGATGAGCGAAAAAAATTCCGGGCAGACGATTGAAGAGACGATTGTCATCGGCAGTGGCCCCGCAGGCTTCACTGCTGCTCTGTATACGGCGCGCGCTAACCTGAACCCCCTGCTGATCACCGGCAACGAATATGGCGGCCAAGTGAGTCTCACCTATGAAATCGAAAACTATCCCGGCTTCCCCGATGCCCTGGGCGGCGTGGAACTGGTGGAGCGTATGAAAACCCAGGCCGAGAAGTTCGGCGCCCGGGTGGAGTTCGACTTCGTCAATGAGATCGTCATCGACCGGCATCCGTTCTTGGTGCGCACCGAGAGCGGCCAGGAATATGCAACCAAGTCCATCATCGTCTGCACCGGCGCACGCCCCCGCTATCTGGAAGTGCCCGGAGAAAAGGAGTACACAGGCCGGGGCGTCAGCTATTGCGCCACCTGCGACGGCTTCTTCTTCACCGATAAGGATATCGTAGTGGTCGGCGGCGGCGACAGCGCGGTGGAAGAGGCCCTCTTCCTGACCAAGTTCGCCTCACGCGTGCGCATCATCCACCGCCGCGATGAGCTACGGGCCAGCAAGATCTTGCAAAACCGGGCCTTCAAGCACGAGAAGATCGATTTTGTTTGGAACGCGGTGGTCACCGAGATCGTGGGCGGCGATGAGGGCATGGTCGTGGGCGTCAAGACCCGGGATACGAAGACTGGCGAAGAGGGGTTCCTGGAAACCGATGGCGTCTTCATCTTCATCGGCCACCTGCCCAACAATGAAATTTTGCAGGGTAAGCTGGAACTGGACGAGGATGGCCACCTGATCACTGACCGTCGCGGGCGCACCAACGTGTCTGGCGTCATGGCCGCGGGCGAGATCATGGACAAGGTCTTCAAGCAAGTCGCCACCAGTGTGGGCCAGGGCACGGCCGCGGCCATGCAGACTGAGAAGTTCCTGGTTGAGTTGGAAGAGGAAGGCTACCCCGGCGTGGATCAGGACCCACGTGAGTTCGTCCAGCCGCTGGTCAAAGCATAACGACCGCCGCGGTTGACAATTGAGACGCTCCAGCGAGTGCGTCCCACGCTATCAGCCAATCCGGCTGACCCAATAATGGGCATGGCGTGGGATGGACTCGCTTTTCTTTTCGAACTCTTCAGCAAGCTCCGAAGTCCGTCCCACGCCCATGGGGTTGGCGGGATGCGAAGATGTCTGCGGGCGTGAAACGCGCTTCTTCTTTCATATTTTTCATCCCCTTCTTTCGCCCATGATACAATGGCCGAATGTCAGCCATGAATGAACTGGACGACCAACCGATCGCCACCGCTTCCGGCGGTGGGCTGGCCCGCAACGCCGGCGTACTCTCCCTGGGCAACGCGGTCAGCCGGGCGCTGGGCCTCATCCGCGAGATGGTCATCGCCTACTATTTTGGCGCCAGCGGACAGGTGAGCGCGTTCCGGGTCGCGGCCCAGGTCCCCATGCTGCTCTATGATTTTCTGGTCGGCGGCATGTTGAGCGCCGCGCTGGTCCCCGTGCTCAGCGACTACGCCCGCACCCGCAAACGCGGCGAGTTCATCGGCCTGGTCAGCGTGCTCCTGGGCGTCTTCACCCTGGTCTTGACAGTGATGGTGCTGCTCCTGGAATTGGCCGCGCCCGCGGTGGCCTGGACCCTGGCCGGCGGGCTGGACGCCTTCGACCCCACCCTGCTGCCCCTGACCACCCGCCTGATCCGCCTCATCACCCCTGCGGTTTGGCTTTTCAGCATGGCCGGCCTGGTGACAGCGGTTCTCTACGCCCTGCAACGGTTCACCTTTCCCGCCATCGCCGCTGCGGTCTACAACCTGGGCATTGTCATCGCCGCGCCGTTACTGGCCGGTCGCATGGGCATCACCAGCCTGGCGGTGGGCATCTTGGCGGGGAGCGCGGCCCAGCTTCTGCTCATGACCTGGGACCTGCACCGGGCGGGGCTTTCCCTGCGCCTGCACATCAATTTTCGTCATCCCGCGCTGCGGCGGATCGTCATCCTCTATCTGCCCATCGCCGCCGGGTTGGTGGTCTCCCTCTTTCAGGTGGCCCTGGATCGGCGGCTCGCCAGCGGAACCGGTCCCCGGAGTATCGCCTGGATGGCCAACGCCACCACCCTTCAGCAACTGCCCCTGGGACTGATCAGCGTGGCCATCGCCTTAGCGTCGTTGCCTCAACTCAGCCAGCATTTTGCCATCGGCGACGAGGCGGCCTACCGGCGCACCCTGGGGAGCGGCCTGCGCATGGTGCTGTTGATGATCATTCCCGCGGCTGTGGGGCTGTGGCTGCTGGGCGAACCGCTGGTGCGGTTGCTCTTCCAACGGGGGGCGTTCACCCCTGCGGACACCCAAGCCGTGGTCGCTGCCCTGAATATCTACGTTATCGGCATGATCTTCGCCGCCGTGGACTTTCCCCTCAATTACGCCTTCTACGCCCGCAACAATACCCTGCTGCCGGCGCTGGTGGGCGTTCTGAGCGTGTTCGTCTACATCATCGTGGCCTTTGCGCTGCTGGACTGGCTGAACTACCTGGGCCTGGTCTGGGCCGATTCAGCCAAACAGGCGTCCCACGCGCTGATCATGCTGTTCTTCCTCTTTCGCCGGGTGGGCCGGCTCAGGGTGGGCCTGGTGAAAAGTCTGGGACAGTTGGCCCTGGCCGCGGGCGGCATGGCGCTGGTCGTCGTCCTGCTCAATCGCACCCTGATTTCGTTTCTGCCCACCGGCGCATTGGGCGCACTGGTGCAGGTGGCCATCGCCGGCGGCGTCGGCCTGGTCGCCTATGGACTGATCCTGTGGTTCGCGGGGTTGCCGGAAATGCGCGGCCTGGCGCGGGCTGTCGGGGGGCGGGAGAGGCGTAGTTGACCCCGCATCACGTCCGTTCACCCGCCGCTAAGTTTGGCGCGCGGGAAAGCAAGACGTATAATGGGCCAATCGTTTCACTTATTATCTGTCATTGGAAGGGGCTCACTCATGGCCAAGAAAAACCGTAGCCGTTCGAAAAAAAGCATCAGCAGCACAAAACCGCGCAGCTATAGCCAACTCTATAAAAACGATAACACTATTCCCGCAGTCAGCAGCGTCGCGACGACCACCGAGAAGAAAGTTGATACACCGACTCCCGAGGTTCAGAGCGACGACCGCAGCAACTGGAAGAGCGAATACGCCTATGTGGTCCGCGATATGCGTATGCTGACCATTGTGTCGGTTGCGCTGTTTGTGTTGATCATCGTCGCCGGTTTCTTCATTTAACCCCGAGTACCGATTTCGCCGGAAGCGATGAACAGGTTTTGAAACAAAACGTGGTGTGTAGTCTGCTGCGCACCACGTTTTTCGTTGCCCGCTGGCGTTTTCTCAATACCCCAGGGAGAAACGCCGAAGAACTCCTCGAAAAAGCCCTCTGGCCTCCTTTCTAACGACTATCTGTGAAATAAAGCAGTAAGCAAGCCAGAAACTGCGTAGCACGGGCTACGGGATGACAACGACGTTCATCAGGAACGCTGACTCTGCCCCTGTCCCTGTCAGCATAATCTCCCCGCTGGACGGGTCATAACGAACCGCCACCACATTGTACGTCCCCGGCTGCGTATCGGGGGGAATGAATAGCCCAAATCGATCGGCCGACGTGAGCGGACGGTCATGGGTGGCAATGGCGGTCCCACTTTCATCTAGCACGCGCACAGAAATTTTACTATCGACCGACATCGCTCCCTCAAGCGCCGTTTCAACCGGAAGAACTTCCCCTGGAGAGATAGTCTCAAAACTTCTCAGGCCGACGATATCGACGTCAGGCCAGCCCGCCTCCACGCTGATGTCGTGCAACGACTTTTGGGGACGGCCATAGATGGCCACGGATGCAAAATCATCACCGGTTTCATATGTGCGGTAGGCGTTTTGATCGAGCCAGGCTTGAACCTCTTCAGCCTCATAGTCCAGGACGACGAGCAGCGTGCCGAAAATGGGGGAAAGGCGCTCGCCAACCGTGCGTTCATCGGGGCCGATGACGGTGATCCGCTCTCGGACAGGATCGTGGATGCCCACCCATATGGCCAATTCCGGAGTGGCGTAGATCAAATGCGCGTTGTCACTCCAGGCGCGTTCGATTGCATCCGCAACCGCCCGGGTTTGTTCGAGTCGCAGAGGTAGATCCTTGGGGCGGCCGGGTTCCTGCGTGCGATGATAGAGATAGACCGTGTCGCCGTCGGGCAGGGGATATTCGGCGACTTTCTTATAGAGGAGTTGGAAGAGCGGATCATCGCCCAGCACGCGGCTGATCAGGCTGTAGCCCGGCTCCTCGACGTTTCGATTATCGCCGTCCTTGACGAGCACCCACTGGGTGGAGAGCAGATCATACCATCCCTGCGATTCAGCTTTCGTCAGGGGGACGATTTCAACGTCATAGCCCAGTGCATCATTTAGGTAGCGGAGTGCGCCCCGATGGATCTGGTGGGTGTTGACCAACATGCCAATGCGCTGACCACGGGGGGCATAGGCGGCGATTGCTTCCAGAACGTCGGGGCCGATCCAATAGCCGGGATCGGTTTTGTTGCTGGCGGGCTGGGCGCTGTAATCTTCGGCAACCCAGAGCCGCACCGTGATGTTGTAGACGCCCGACAGGCCATCGAATGTGAAGACGCCCCATTGGACGATCAGGACAGTCATCCAAGCGACGCCCAACGCTATCCGCAGCGTCCGGTTGTACGACCAGAGGGCGATGACCGCCAGGATGGCGACCAGTGGCAACAGCGGAACCAGGTTTCGGGGGTTGCGTTGGGCGATGATCACCAGGACGAGATAGGTGGACGCCAGACTCAGCCAGAGCAAGTCTGCCTCAGGGTTCAAAGAACGTCGTCGCCATAGCGCTTGCGCCCACGGCCACAACGCCGCGGGAATGATAAGCCAGAAGGCCAACGCCCCAAAGTGAAAATCATAAATGTAGCGAAAATAGGAGAGATGGCTGGCGGCGGTGAACAGGCCGCGGGCCGCTTGCCCGCGGGCCTGATCCTCCTGCAGCAGTCTGGAGACGAAGTCGATGTGGGGCAAATACCACAGGCTGGCGATCGCCACACCCAATAGCGCCCCCAGCCACCAGTTGGAGAGCTTGCTGCTGGGGGACATCCAGGCGTAAAACATGGGCGTCAGCAGAAGGACCCATCCAATGAGAAGAGCGTCCCCCAATGGAAAGGTCTGGGCGAGCGCGCGATTGGGCCAAAACCAAATCAGACTTATCCCCAGACCGGCCATTGAAGCGAGGAGAAGCCGCTTCAAATCGACTCGAAAATAGCGTAACGCATGGAACTGAGCATGGATGACGCCGCTTTTCCACAACAGCCATAGGGCAGGGAGCCCGAGATAGATGGGAGCGGTCCACTTCACCAGCAGGCCAACGCCCAGACTCACCCCCCAGGCCACCGCCCAACGGCGGCTAAGAAAAGAGCGATTTTTATATAAAGCCAACAGGTTGAACATGACGGCGACGGTTAGCAGCATTTCGCTGTAAAAGAGCCGCGACATGGCCGTCATCATCGGTAGAAATCCGACCATCAGGGCGGCGAACAGCCCCACAGGCGACCCGGCAATCAATCTCCCCAGCACGTAGGTGAGAACGATAACGACACCCAATGAAAGGATATTGATGTACTGGGCTGTATCCATATTGGCGCCGAAGACGCGGAAAAACGGCTGTACGGCAATGAAAAGGGCGGTTGGTCTGTAATCATGGTAGGTGAAGGCCTGGAAAAGGGTTTGCAGTGAAAGAGAATCAAAGAATTTATAGTATTCCAGGCTTGTGCCCAGATAACCGCTGGCGTCATGTCCCACAAGCACCACATTGCGTTGGATCCAATAGAAGCCGCCTAACACGTTAGCCGCGACAGCCAGGGATAAAATTGCATATGTGACAGGGGAGGAGATTTTCTGATGCATAATCTCACCAAAGCGTTTGACTGGCGCAGACAGGGGATGGCGTCACAGATGATTGTCTGCCAAAGTCATGATAGGCGCGCCTCAAAGCCACGTAAAAGACCGCGTCAGGCGTCTTCACAACTTGCATGCTGGCGTCAGGATCAAATATCATGTGTATTCAACGTCCTCTGTGGTGCGAGGGATGCGCTGGGTGAGCAGGAACCAGGCGGTGACGTGGAGCAGCCAGGCGAGCCAGAAGTTGCGGGTGTAGAAGAAGACGATGGCCGTCATGACCAACAACGTGGATTTGATGAGCTGGTGGGGGACGCTGATGGGCTGCAACCAGATCCCGGGCAGGACGATCAGGGTCGCGATCCAGATGGCCCAGTACGCCGGTCGCCCGTTCAACGGCTGTGGCCATGTGAGGAGCAACTCCCAGATCGCGCCGCGGATGAAACTCCAGTGAAACTGTTCGGCGCCAATCATCAGGACCAGAACGATGCTGGTCGCCCAGTCTGCGCGCGTCTCCCTGACCAAGAGGCCAGGACCGTTCTCCGCTTTCTCTGTTGAGGCGATGAAGATACGCACGCCAAACGCTAGCGCGGCTAGCCCGAAGAAGAGCGCGACGCCCAGGCTGAGAGTTGTCGCCCAGTTGATCTTAGACAACCCCATCAGCCGAGGGGAGAGGCCGCCGGTCAACAGGCCCGCATAAGGGATCAACACCCAGCGCGCGGCGTAGAGCCATCGTCGGCTGCGCTCAGACAGCCGCGCGCCAAGGATCAGCGCCACCGGCAGGGTGAGCAGACTGAGCGCCAACCAGAAGCCAGGCGCGCTGGGCGTCAGTTGTGATAGAATCCATTCGCTGGTCATGGGCACGCAAGGGCGGTGACATACGGTTATGGGAAAAAACGTCCACAGGATTGTAGCAGAGAAAGGGCGAGCGAGGCTAACCGCGGGGCCGATGATGATATGAACACGAAACGAATTCTCTTCTGGCTCGTCCTGATAGCCCTTCTGTTTCTGCTGCGGCCGGGCGAAACCTGGCGCGAAACGCAACGCATCTGGCGACAACGCAACCTCATTTTGGGCGTGCTGGTGACCGTGATCGTCATCTACCTGATCTACGGCGTCTATTCGCTCTACCGTCAGGGGGGAATGTTCGCTTGGTAAGGGAGGCCGCCGGCTACGAGCGCTGAAGCGTTCCGTAAATTTTGTTGCGAAACGGGCAAGGCCGGGTGGAATGAGGCAGACGACGGCGTCTTGACGTCAGGCAAATGGCTGGCCGTCTGGAGCCGATAGCCGATGCCCTGGACAGTTAGCAGGCGGGTGGGACGGGAGACGTCTCCCTCGATTTTTTTGCGCAGCCGGCGGACGAGCACCCGCAAAGCGTTTTCCTCATTGTGAAAATGGTTTTCCCAGACAGCCAGAACAAGTTCTGATTTATGCAGCGTTTGATTTGGATGTTGCATAAAATAACTCAGCAGCCGGCATTCGTTGGGCGTCAATAGCGATGACTGATCGCAGACCCACAGTCTGTCATTGGCGTTGTTCAGGATAAGATCGCCTGCTGTCATCAGGGTATCGGGCCGGCGTTCACAGCGCCAATTGCGCAGGAACGGCGCTGCGCGCAAAAACAACTCGCTGGGTGTGCATGGCTTAGTGATGTA
>JAJRVT010000051.1 GCA_024277175.1 Chloroflexota bacterium
TAGAGCAAAATGGTCTGCTCCTGAGAGAAGAGAGAAAGCAGGAAAAAAAGCGCGAAGAGCCATAGCCAACGCCGCTCCTCCCCTGCGTCGATCCCAGAGGAGGAGATTTTGACGCCAAGACGCGGAGATGCAGAGGATCGCAAAGACAAACCTTTCTCCCTCTGCGATCCTTTGCGCCTTTGCGCCTCTGCGTCCATCCTTTTGACGCCAAGACGCGGAGACGCAGAGGATCGCAAAGACAAACCTTTCTCCCTCTGCGTCCCTTTGCGCCTCTGCGCCTCTGCGTCAAAATTGCCCGTCTCTTTCCTCGCCACCGCCTCGAACGCAGCCCACACCGCCAGCAGCGCGAAGAACTGAAGCTGGGCGTAGAAGCGCGCCCGCCCGCTCCAGATGATGGCCTCCGGCAGCAGGGTGAGCGCGGCCGCGGCCAGCAGCCCTACTCGTCCGTTCCAGAGTCGCCGGCCCACGCCGAAGAGCGCGACCAGGGTGGCCAGGCCGAAGAGCAGGCTGGGCAGACGGCCCACCGTGTAGGAATCGCCGAAGAAGGTCAGGAAGAGGGCCTCCACGTAGGACGAAAGCAGGCCCCGGGTGTAGAGCACGCCGCTGGGCATGCGCGGGACGCCGAGCTTCTGCACCCAGGAAGCCGCCCACAGGGTGGTGAACTCGTCCACGTAGAGGCTGATGGTCTGGATATAGCGCCAGCGCACCAGTGCAGCCAGGATCAGCAGCAGGAGGAGCGCGCCGCCCAACAGCCAGGGCGCGCGCCGGCCGGTTGACGCCTGGGAACGTTCGGCCGCGCCCATCAGCGCACCTCGACCGTGCCGACGACCACGTAGTCGCCCACCACCTGATCCTCACCATCCTTCTCTCCGGCGCGCAGGACCGGCAACCGCCCGCCGTCCAGGGTGTAGAGACCCACCCGCACCTCGTAGCGACCGGGGGCCAGGTCCACGGGCAGGGGGACGGTCATCTCGTCCTCGATGCGCTGGCCGGGCCGCCACATATGGGTGGCTGCGAAGCCGTTCATGGGCGGCTGGTCCAGGCCCGCGACCTGCTGGTCGGCCGCCATGAGATCCGGGTCGACCACATGGACGAAGACGGTGTAGTCCACCGGCGTGGCCTCCCGGCTTTCCCACAGCAGGGCGAGGGGCAGGGCGTCGCCGGCCCCGGCCTCCGCGGGCAGGGTCGCGCCGGTCAGGGCGAAGAAGCGGTCGAAGCGCCAGGCCGGGTCCATGGGCGCTTCACTCGCGGGCGCATCCCCCACCCGGATCAGGGCCACGCCCCGGTTGGAATCGCTGATCAGTTCGTCGCTGTCGATAGCGGTGACGGGCAGGCGCTCCAGGGTGGCCGGGTTGTAGAAGGCCAGGGAGAGGCGGTAGAGACCCGGCGCAGCGTCTTCGGGAATGGCGATCTGATGGCCGTCAGGGCGGATCTCGCGCACGGGCCAGTCGGAGGTCGGCGCACCCCAGGGCCAGCCTTCCTCCCGCCAGAGCATTTCGCCGTCCGGCCCGGTCAGCTCCACCAGGACGTTGTAGTCCGTCTCCATGGGGGCCAGGCTCTGGAGGTAGAAGGTGGCGTCGATGACATCGCCCGGCTCAGCCTGGAGCGTGTCGAAATCATAGGCCGCCAGCCGGATCTGGCCGCCGAAATCGGCCCCGCTCTCCTTGCCGATGTCCACGAAGTCGGGCACGGTCACGTCGCGCATGTCGTAGATGCGGGCCAGCTCCACGCCCCCGCTGCGGACCACGTGGACCGGCTCCCGGGCGAAGAAGTAGTCGATGGCCTCCGGCGAGGGGATCTGGCGCTGCCACTGGTTGACGTAGAGGACGGCGTAGTCGGTGTCCAGCCAGAAGAGGGGCGAGTCGGAGGAGACGCCCACGGCCGCGCCGTCGAAGAAGTAGGAGAAGGGGCCGTCGTGATACCAGGCCGCCACCCGCAGGTCCTCCGCGTCCGGCTGCCCATTGAGCCAGGCCGCGGCTTGGTCCAGCCCTTCGCCCCAGCCAACGAAGAGGACTTTGGGCGCGGTCCGGCCATCGCCCAGGAGCGGGTTGTAATAGGTGAGATAGTAGGGATAGTGGGCAAAGGCCAGCAGCCCGTGGAGCAGGGTCGCGCCGGTCAGGATCCAGGCGGCCAGGGCCGTTCGTTGGGTCCAGGACTTTTGGGGCCAGCGCACCCGCAGCCAGCCGGCCACGCCGGCCCAGCCCAGCACCGCGATCACGTCCAGGGCCAGGAAGACGGGCAGGATGTAGCGATCGAACTTCTTGGCGCCCACGGTCATGCCTAACGTAAAAATCAGGGCGAAGATCAGCAGGCCGCCGGCCGCGCGGCGAACCGTGACAGCGTCCAAGGGCGAGCGGCGCTTCCACGCCAGCAGCCCCGCGAAGAGCAGGCCGAGCCAGGTCAGGGGCGAACTGCGGAAGAGCCAGGCCACCGGATAGAAGAAGGGTCCTGGATTGGCCACGGGCCGGCCCATGAAATAGTTGACGTTGGTATGGCGCTCCACGTAGGTGGTCATCTCCGCGGCCATGCGCGCCAAGGTCCCCAGGGGATCCACCCACATGGCGGGCCAGAGGAGGACGAAGGTGGCGGTCGCGATCACGCCCCAGAGGA
>JAJRVT010000052.1 GCA_024277175.1 Chloroflexota bacterium
ACGCGGAGATCGGGAGCGGGTGGGGTGACAAGATGACAGGGTGAGGGGGTGACAAGATGACAGGATGACAGGGTGGCTTGCACCCCCCTCACCCTGTCATCCTGTCATCTTGTCACCTTGTCATCCTGTCATGAACGAGGTTTGCCATGAGTGACGCGATCCGCATCGGCATGTTTGGCGCGGGACGCATGGCGCATATCCATGCGCAGGAACTGCGCGCCATCGCACCTGAGGCGACCATCGTGGCCGCGTGCAGCCTCAGCGGCGAACGCGCCCAGGAAATGGCGACGGCGTGGGGCGGTCGGGCCTACACCGATTACCGGCGCATGCTGGATGAGACCGAGATGGACGCGGCCTACATCTGCACGCCCACCACCACCCACGCGGAGATCGGCCTGGCCTGTGTGGAGCGGGGAATCCACCTCTTCATGGAGAAACCGCTGGACCTGGACCTGGCCGCGGCCCGGCGGCTGGTGGACGCGGCCGAGGAGGCCGGCGTGCTGGCCCTGGTCGCGTTCCACTGGCGCTACACCGAAGGCTATGAGCGGGCCGCAGGGTTGATCAACGGCGCGCCCGTGGCCCTGGTCAACCTGCGCTGGTACTGGACCCGGCCTCCCCTGCAATGGATGTGGCGGCGCGACAAGGCCGGCGGCCAGATCGTGGACCAGAACATCCACCTCCTGGACTTGAGCCGGGGAGTGGCCGGCGACGTGGCCACGGTCTACGCCGCCTACAACCAACGCCAGGTCAACTTCGAAGCCGACTTTGACGACTGGGATGGCTACGCGCTGACCCTGCGCTACAAACGGGGCGCGGTGGGCGCGTGCGCAGGGTCATACGCGCTCTTCCCCGAAATTCAGCTTGGCCCCGCGGCGGACTTCGCGCTGCGCGACCGGCTGGTGCGGGTGACGGACCAGGGCGCGCAGCTTTACACGCCCGACGGCGTCCGGGAATGGCGCAACCGGGAGCCGTTCCACCGGGGCGTCAACCGGGCCTTCGTCCAGGCGCTGCGCACGGGCGACCCGGCCTACATCCGTACACCCCTGGCCTCCGGGTTCCGCAGCACGGCCGTGGCCCTGGCCGCCAACCGTTCCGCCGAGATCGGCCAGCCCGTGGACTTGGACGAGTTCATCGCCGGAGCAAGCTCATGAACGCCACCATCGCCCTGTTCGCCATCGCCCGTCCCACCTTCGATGTTCCCCTGGCCCAATCCGTGGCCACGGCCGCCAAGGCTCTGCTGGAAGGCGCGGGCCATGGGATCGCCGGTCCTGGGGACGCGCTGCTCATGGACGGGGACGCGGCCCAGACTGCCGCCAACGCGCTGCTGCGCCGGGGCGGCGGCGCCTCCCGGCTGGACCTGATCGTGATTCCTCCAGGCCACCTTCGCGGACAGCGCCATGGCGGTGGAAATCGCCGAAACCCTCCAGACCCTGGGCGTTCCCCTCCTGCTTTGGGCGGTCCCCGACGCGCGCACGGGAGGACGCCTGCGCCTCAACAGTTTCTGCGGCGTCAACCTGGCCGGCCATGCACTAACCCGCCGCGGCCTGGCCTACGAGTATCTGCTGCAACCGGTGGACGCACCGGAGGCCCTGCACAAGCTGGAGCAGGCGGCCCGGGTGGGCCATGCACTGCGCCTACTGGGCCGAACCCGCATCGGCCTGGTGGGCGATCATCCGCCGGGGTTCGACACCTGCGACTACGATGTGGATGACCTGCAGCGTCTCTTCGGCGCGGACGTGGCCCATATTCCTCTGGAGGCTGTCCTGGATGCGGCCGCGGCCGCATCGCCCCACGATCGACAGGTTTTTCTGGAGCGGGCCGCCCAGGTTGTGGACAACCTGGATGAACTGGGCGCGGACGCCACCGGAGGCACGGCCGGCGTCTACAGCGCCCTGCGCAAGGTGGCGGAGAAAGAGAACCTGGCGGGGCTGGCCGTGCGCTGCTGGCCCGAATTTTTCACCGAACTGGGCTGCGCTGCCTGCGGGGCCATGAGCTTGCTGACCGAAGAGGGCCGTCCCGCGACCTGCGAGGCCGACGTCAACGGCGCGCTCATCTCCGTCCTGTTGCAGACCCTGAGCGAGTCCGCCGCCTTCCTGGCCGACCTGGTCTCCATGGACGCGGAGAGCGACAGCGGCGTGTTCTGGCACTGTGGGCTGGCTCCGGTGAGCATGGCCGATCCCGACGTCCCCATCCGCGGCACGGTGCACAGCAACCGCAAGCTGCCCTTCCTCTTCGAGTTCCCCCTCAGGCCGGGACGGATCACCATCGCCCGACTCCACAGACGGGGTCGAGAGGCGGGTGCAGACGACTATCAACTGGTCATCGGCGGCGGCGAGATGGTGCGCGCGCCCAAGAGCTTCGGCGGGACCTCCGGCGTGGTGCGCTTCGACCGGCCGGTCCCCCAGGTGCTGGACGCGATCATGGGCCACGGGCTGGAGCATCATTTCAACATCACTTACGGCGACGTGGAGGAGGAATTGCGCATGTTCGCGAAGTGGGCGGGGTTACCCGTGTTGGCGCTCACGTAGGTCGGGCATCCCTGCCCGACAGTGTTCGGTCTGCACGCTCGTCACGCAAGGATGCGTGACCTACGATCATCACAATACCGTAGGTCGGGCATCCCTGCCCGACAGTGTTCGGTCTGCACGCTCGTCACGCAAGGATGCGTGACCTACGATCATCACAATACCGTAGGTCGGGCATCCCTGCCCGACGACGCTCGCCATGCGCAGATCGTCACGCAAGGATGCGTGACCTACGATCATCACAGATGAAAGGAGGCGTCTATCAGACGATAAGACCGGTTCCAAAATCACCCGCAACTCTGAAGACGACAACATAGAGAAAAGGAGTGAAGGACCATGTTACGAACACGAAGTTGGCTCATCATCGCCGCGTTGGCGATTTTCGCCCTGTTTGCGGTGCAATGCACCAGCGCACCGCTCGCGGCCCCGGCAGAAGAGGCCGCGCCGGCCGCAGAGGAGGCCGCCCCGGCAGAAGCCCCCGCGGGCGGCCCCGTGGAGCTACGCATCACCTGGTATGACGACGGCAATGAAGGCTCGGTGCTGCGCGATCTTCTGGACCGCTTCGAGGCCGACAACCCGGACATCAAAGTGACCATCGACACGGTGCCCTACGCCTCGGGCATCCTGGAGACGCTGCCCATCCAGCTCGCGGCCGGCGAAGGCCCGGACATGGCCCGCGTCACCGACCTGGGCGGCCTCTCCCAGTATTACCTGGACCTGACCCCCTATCTCTCCGACACGGCCTACTGGGAGGAGAACTTCGGTCCCTTCCTGGCCTGGCTGCGCACCCCGGGCGATGAAAGCAGCATCCCCGGCTTCATGACCCAACTGACGGTCACCGGTCCCTACATCAACCGCACCCTCTTCGACCAGGCCGGCATCGAAGTCCCCAGCGACAGCGCGGACGAGGTCACCTGGGAAGAGTGGGCGGACATCACCCGCCAGGTGGCTGAGGCCACGGGCACGCCCTTCGCCATGGTCATGGACCGCAGCGGCCATCGCTTCGCCGGCCCGGCCATCAGCATGGGCGCCAAGCTCTTCAACGACGAGGGCTACCCGGCCATCGACGACGAGGGCTTCCGCAAGATGGCCGAGTTGATGGTCCAGTGGCACGAGGACGGGACCATGATGCCCGACGTGTGGATGGGTTCCGGCGGCTCCTACGCGGCCGGCAACGAGCAGTTCATCAACGCGCAGGTGGTCTTCTACATGTCCGGTAGCTGGCAGATCGGCCAGTTCAACGAGAAGATCGGAGACGCCTTCGACTGGGAAGCCGTCCCCAATCCTTGTGGGCCGGCGGCCTGCACGGGCATGCCTGGCGGCGCGGCCCTGGTGGGTATCGCCGACACCGAGCATCCTGAAGAGGTGGCCCGGGTGATGGAATATCTGGCCCAGGAAGACGTCCTGGCCGAGTTCTATGGCCGCACCCTCTTCATCCCCGGCCACCTGGGTCTGGCCGAAAAGGGCGTGGACTTCCAGGCGGACCTGCCGCAGACGACCAAGTCCCTCTCGGTCTTCGCCAGCCAGGTGCCGAAACTGAGCCCCATCGCCTATCAGTTGCAGGGCTACCCGTACAACCGGGTCATCTTCAACGCCATCAGCGACCGGCTGACCCAGGCGTTGGTGGGTGAGCTGACCCTGGATGAAGCCATCCAGCGCATGCAGGACGACATCGACGCCGGCATCGCGGAGGCTAAGGGCGAATAGAATAGACCGCGGATTTACCGGATTGGGCGGATCTCTACGGATTTTTAGAAAAATCCGTGAAAATCCGCCCAATCCGCTCAATCCGCGGTCTATCCCGTTCCGCTACGGGAGACGGCTTATGACACAGGCGAACGTGACGCGACACAGGACCGATCACCCCGGGTTTTGGGCGCGGGTGGGTGACCTGTTCTATGGCATCTACAGTTTCATCATGAACGCGCTGGACCTGGCGCTCTCGCCTCTCCAGCGCGTCATCGGCAGCCGCAACATGGCCTATTTTTTCGTGCTGCCCAACCTGCTCGTCTTCGGCATTTTCGTGCTCTTCCCCATGTTGCTCAACTTCTACTACGCGACCACGGGCGGCACCAACCTCTACCTCCGGGACCGGCCTTTCGTGGGCATGCAGAACTTTCAGTATCTCTTCGATTGTAGCAATTATCTGGACCCCAACACCTGTCGGGAGGACCGCTTCTGGCGCGCCATCTACAACACGGCCACCTTTGTCTTCTTCCAGGTGGGCGGCATGGTGCTCTTCTCCCTGGTCACGGCCTTGCTCCTGAACCGCAAGATCCGGGGGCGGGGCTTCTTCCGCAGCGTCTACTTCTACCCGGTGCTCCTGTCGCCGGTGGTGGTGGCGCTGATCTGGAAGTGGATCCTCCAGCGGGACGGGCTGATCAACGCGGTGCTGCTGGCCCTGGGCCAGGAGCGGGTGCTCTTCCTGCTCAACGCCAACTGGGCCATGGCCTGGGTGGTCACCATCAGCATCTGGGCGCTAATGGGCTTCTACACCCTGATCCTGCTGGCCGGGTTGCAGGCCATCCCCGCCGAGGTCTATGAGGCCAGTTCCATGGACGGGGCCAACGACTGGCAGAACTTCCGCTTCATCACCATGCCCCTGCTCATGCCCACCATGTTCGTGGTCCTGGTGCTAGCCCTGATCCGGGCCGTGCAGGTCTTCGACCAGGTCTTCGTGCTCACCAACGGCGGGCCGGGCACGGCCACCCTGTTCATCGTCCAGTACATCTATAACACCGGCTTCTCCAGCCAGATCCAGCGCTTCGGCCTGGCCGCGGCCGCCTCGGTCGTGCTGGGGATCACGCTGCT
>JAJRVT010000053.1 GCA_024277175.1 Chloroflexota bacterium
CGTCCTCGCTCAACGCCAGGTGGTAGATGGCGGCCTGGCGGCGGGGGAATTGAACGTCCACCTTGCTGCGCCGGTTGCGGATCATGACGTCGCTGAGCAGGCGGCGCAGCGCAGGCGTGTTCTGGGGATGGCGGCTGTCCCCGGCCAGCAGAAAGTGGCGACGAAAGGAGCGCACCGTCCCCAACTGGCCCGGCGTCAGGATGGTGATCAGGCTATACAGCTCCATGAGATCGTTCTGCACCGGCGTGGCCGTGAGCATGAGCGCGTAACGCTTGCGGATGCGGTTGACGAAGCGCCAGGCCAGGGTGCTGCGGTTCTTCAGCTTGTGGGCTTCGTCCACGATGAGAAGATCGTAGTCCCGGGCCAGGATCGTCTCCCGATGGCGGGGGAGCTTGGCCCGGTCCAGGCTGATCAGCCAGCGCCCCTCGTCCGCCTCCTGCATAGCCTTCCAGTCGGCCGCGGTCTCCATGATGGTGAAGGACTCGTGGAATTTGCTCTCCAACTCCTCCCGCCACTGCTCGGCCAGGGAGGCTGGCGTCAACACCAGGATGGAGCGCGCCAGCCCTCGCCGGATCAGTTCCTTCATGATGATGCCGGCTTCGATGGTTTTGCCCAACCCCACCTCGTCAGCCAGCAGGGCCCGGCCGCGCATGTCCCGCAGCGCGCGCAGGGCCGTTTCGAGCTGATGGTTGTAGTGGTCCACATTCAGCTCCTCCAGGCAGATCAGCCGGTCGAAGCCGGGCGTCAGGCGCAGGGCTTCGGCCTGGACCTGCAACTGAAACACCTCCGGCGGCTCCGGCTGGCGGACCCGGCCATGGATGCGGAAGAAGTTCTCCAGGCTCTGGGGCGTCTCGATGACCCGGGGCGGCAGGTCCACGCCCAGTTGGCCGATGCGCGCGCTCATCTCCCGGTCCACGTTGTAGCGGTAGCCGCAGCGGAAGCAGACCGTGGCCGTCTCCTCATCTAGCCAGCCGCACTCGGGGCAGCGCTTGCCCATGACCGTGGCCGCTTCTTCGCGCGTCGAAGCCTTGGGCGCTAACCGTTCCTCTGGAATTTCCAACCACTCGAAGCGTTCGTGTGACATGGGGTGCGTGACTCGTAAAACGTAAAAACTTCGACGCAGAGGCGCAAAGGCGCAGAGGATCGCAAAGGGTTTTTGTTTTTCTCTGCGCCCCTTTGCGTCACCGCGTCTTTGCGTCAAACTTTTTGCGTCGAAGCTAACTCGCGGCCCTGGCCCGCTGATTGGCCCAGGCGCGCAGGGCGTCGATCTCTTCGCTCATCATCGCGCTCAGGGGGACGGTGTCGTGGAGCACGTCGAGCAAGTCCTGCATCTCCAGGGGACGGCGGCGGTCGAAGGCCTCATACAGCCCGGCGATGAGGGCTTGCTCGATCTCCGCTCCCGACAGTCGGTCTGATGCCATGGCCAGGGTGGGCAGGTCGAACTGGGCTGGGTCCCGGTGGCGCTTGAGCAGGTGGATACGCCAGATTTCGGCCCGCTCCTCGGCGCTGGGCAGGTCGATGAAGAAGATCTCGTCGAAGCGCCCCTTGCGCACCAACTCCGGCGGCAGGTGGCGCACATCATTGGCCGTGGCGATGACGAAGACGGGGGCCTCCTTTTCCTGGAGCCAGGTGACGAAGGAGCCGAAGACCCGGGCCGCGGTGCCGGCGTCGCTCACCCCGCCGCCGCCGACCCCGGCGAACCCCTTTTCGATCTCGTCCACCCACAGCACCACGGGCGCGATGCTCTCGGCCACCTGGATCGCGTTGCGCAGATTTTGTTCACTGGACCCTACCAGGGAGCTGAAAAGCCGACCCACGTCCAGCCGCAGCAGGGGCAGCCGCCACGAGTTTGCCACCGACTTGGCCACCAGCGACTTGCCGCAGCCCTGGACGCCCACCAGCAGGATGCCCTTGGGTTCGGGCAGGCCAAAGGCCCGGGCCTCGTCGCCAAAGGCCCGCACCCGCTTGCGCAGCCACTCCTTGAGGGTGGGCAGACCGCCCACATTGGCCAGCCGTTCGTCGCTGGCGTAGAACTCCAGCAGCCCGCTCTTACGGATGATCTGCTGTTTCTCGGCCGTGACCGCGTCGATGGCCTCCCCGTCCAGCCGCCCGCCAGCCTGGACGATGGCCTTGGCGATGGCGTTGGCGGCCTCGCCCACGGTCAGGCCCAGGCAAGCCTGGACCAGTCTGGCTCGCTGTCGCCGGTCCAGTTCCACGGTGACGCGGCCGCCGCGCTTGGCGCCCTCCTCGATTCGCTCCAGCTCCGCGGCCAACTCCTCCGCATCCGGCAGCTCGAAGTCCACCACCGTGATCTCCTTCTCCAGCTCCGGCGGGATCTCCAGGACCGGACCCAGCAGGATGACTGTGTTGTTGCCGGCAGCCAGCTCGAAGGCCGTCTCCCGCAGTTGGCGCACCACCTCCGCGTTCTTCAGGAAGGGGTGGAAGTCCCGCAACACCCAGATGGTTCCGGCCTGGTTGGCTGCGCGCGCCTCGCGCGCGTCCTCGCGGATGGTTCTGAGCAGTGTGGATGGATCGCGCTTGCCGGCGTCGATCCGATCCGGAATGGCCGGGTTGGCCAGCCCGGAAGCGAAGCTCCACGCCAGCAACTGCTTGCGCTGTTCTTCGGCCAGGGCCGCCAACTCGCCCATGGCCCGTTCCTCTTCGGCCGTCACCACCCATAGCAGGGGATAGCGGGCCCGGATGTAGATGTCGAGTTCGTGTTTCATAGATAAGGCTCAGTGAAGTGTGACAAGGTGGCAGGGTGGGGGGGACAGTATCACCCCCTCACCCTGTCATCCTGTCACCCTCTCATAAACTGTGAATACGGATAAACGTGCATCTTATCGATCTCTTGGCCGCGCACGTAGACGTGGACGATGGACCACAGCTTGACATATTCCCAGAGCCGCCAGAAATTGCGCATCTTGCCCTTCTGGAAGGTGACTCGGTAGACCAACTTGCGATCTTCGTCCATAATCTGGCTGAAGGTGTCGATGCGTTGGGCCAGTTCCAGGACGAAGGGGAAATATTCGGAGCGGCTGTAGCCAAATTCGAGAATGATAAATGTATTCGCATAGTCACGCATTCTGTTTTCTGCGGGGGATGCAGTTCCAGGCAGGACCGTTTCGACGATTGGCTGCGTCGCCTTGGCCGGTGAAGCCGCCGTCATCTCTAGGATCAAGGGACGGAGTTCGGGCAGCACCTCCGGTCGGGGAAGGCGCAGGCGTACGTCTCGGTGAACGCCTCGCCACGGACGCAGGGTTCGGGATTTGTCGCCCAGTTGAGCGAGGGTGTAGGCCAGCGGCTCCTGGTTCAGAGACGCAGCCAGGGAATCCAGTTGCAGGGCCAACGCGTCCAGGGAGGGGAGGGAAATTCCAGGACGCCACATCTTCGTCAGCGCGATCACCTGGGGGGCGCGCAGGGGTTCGCCCAACAGCGCCTGCCAGCCTAGCCCCCAGGCCATGAGCGCCTTCGGCAAATCTTCCGCCATGCTTTTCCAGGCCAGCCAGTCGGCCAACCGCAGGCCGTCCTGGGCCAGCCAGAAAGAAAGCAGACTCACCCGGGGGAGGTCAGGGTGGCTGCTCCAGGCCGGCGCAAGCTCCAGCTGTTGCAGTTTGGCCTGGGCTAGGCGTCGCCATTCTGCATCCTCGAAGAGGCGGCTTTCCAGGCTGGCCAGGTAGAGTTCCTGGAAGGCGGGCGGGGCCTCGCGGTCTGATTCGTATAGCCAATCCAGAAATCGGGCGCGTTGTTGAGGCGTCCAGCCCGCATAGCCAAGCCGGGCGTCAGGAGGGGGATCGCCATCTTGCTCATCCCAGGCGGCCACATGGAGGGCGAGGTCTATTTTCGCGTAGTCTTCGCCTGTGGGCTGGCTGTCACCAACGAATTCCACAGGCAAATTGCCTCTGTAGCGGGCTTTTTGCAACACCTCGACCGTGTCTCTATCCCGCCCGACGACGCGCGCCAGGAGAGGAATCCTGTCCCTGATTTCTTCGTTTGGATCCCGCTCCCTGGCTGTCATTTCATGGAACCACTACGTACGCTTCAATGAAAACGAGGCCGATTGCATGATCGGCCTCGCGGATGTTATCGATCGATAGGGGGGATGCCTTACGCGACAAGGCCAAAATCTCGGGGTTGGAACTGGCGATCGTTATCGTCCACATCCTGAATTCGCACCAGGCTTTTGACTTCGATGACCACCACTTCATCATCGTTTTCCAGCACCACGTCCACTTCCATATTGCGGCCATTAGCGCTGCTTTTCAGCCGTTGATAGGTATAGTGGACGTCGATGCTCCGATCCTGAAAGAGTTTCAACGCTGCGGGGCGAACCAGGGCTTCCAGCATCCGCCCCCACTGGATCCCAACCATGCCTTCCAGTCGACGCAGTTTGTCATCCGTCTCCTGAAAGCGTCGATCCAGGCGCGCATCCGTTTCTTTGAACAGCGACCAGATTTCTGCGCTCTCCTCTGCGTAGGATGGTTGACTCATCTTTTCCTTCGGGGGAGCGTTGATTTTTCTGTGCTGATGACAGTATATCATAGACGCGGCCTGGCGTCATTCATCTGACTGGCGCGGCGTTTTTTTGAGATCGCGCTTCTGGTCGGGAGGGGGCGGTCTATGTTACTATGAATGAACCATCTATTTCAGGGATTCAAGGAGCTTTCGACCATGTCTATGCAAGTTGGCGCTACCCCGTCTTCAATCGATCTTCAGGACGCGCATGTTGCTTTTCTGGCCGCCAATCCGGGGTTCGATGAGAAGGCGTTGCTGGCCTTACGGGCCCGCGAGTACGCGAGACTGGACAAACTGGACCAGGTTTATCTGGACTACACCGGCGGCGGACTGCACGCCGAATCTCAGTTGCGTCAGCATATGGAACTGCTCAGCAACACGGTTCTGGGCAACCCCCATTCTCACAACCCCACCTCCTTGGCCATGACCGAGTTGGTGGAGCACACCCGGCATTACGTACTCGAATACTTCAACGCTGACCCGGCTGAATATGAGGCGATTTTCACTGCCAACGCCAGCGGTGCGCTCAAGCATGTGGGCGAGTCCTATCCCTTTGAACCCGGCGGGCGCTATCTGCTCACCTTCGACAATCATAATTCGGTCAACGGTATTCGCGAGTTTGCACGTAGTAAAGGGGCCGAGATCACTTACGTCTCTTTGACCACGCCTGATCTGCGTATCGATCAGGCCGCGCTTGCACATGAACTGGCGCGTGTCGACGCCGGTCACCCTCACCTGTTCGCCTATCCCGCCCAGTCCAATTTTTCTGGCGTTCAGCACCCCTTGACCCTGATCGAGGAGGCAAAAAGTCTGGGATGGGATGTGTTGCTGGACGCCGCCGCCTTCGCCCCTACCAATCGCCTGGACCTGAGCCGCTGGCATCCTGATTTCGTCAGCCTTTCCTTCTACAAAATGTTTGGCTATCCCACCGGGCTGGGCTGCCTCCTGGCCCGCCGCGAGGCTGTGGCGAAGTTGCATCGCCCCTGGTTCGCGGGCGGCACTATCACCATTGCCTCTGTTCAGGGCGATGGGCATTATTTGGCGGACGGCGAGGCTGCGTTCGAGGACGGCACGGTGGATTACCTGAACATTCCCGCAATCGAAACCGGGCTGCGTCACCTCCAGTCCGTGGGGATCGAGACCATTCATGATCGGGTGATTGCGCTGACCGGCTGGCTGTTGGACGCGCTGGGTTCGCTGCGTCACAGCAACGGCCGTCCGCTGCTGGAGATCCACGGCCCGCGGGACGTCACCGCGCGCGGGGGCACGGTCACCGTCACCTTTTTCGGCAGCGACGGCGAAGCCCTGGACGAGCGGCGGGTGGAGGAACTGGCTAATCACGCCAATATCTCCCTACGCAGCGGCTGCTTCTGCAACCCCGGGGCGGGCGAGATCGCTCACGGGTTGAGCCAGGAGGAGATGGCCGCCTTTTTCAAGGCCAACCACACGGTGAGCTTCGATGAACTGCGCGAGACGCTGGTGAATAAGTATCACAAGAGCATCGGCTCCATCCGCATCTCGGTGGGCATCGCCACCAACTTCGAGGACGTCTATCGCTGCGTCGAATTCGCCCGTAGCTTCCTGGATAAGACGGCGGACGAGATCGGCGACGTCTCCCCCGACGCCGGCCGCGGCCAGCCCATGCGCGACGCGACATAGTCAGCTTGTTAGAGTGAGAAAAGCCATAGAACGCGGATTGAACGGATTAGGCGGATTCCCGCGGATAGAATCAGAAAAATCCGTGTCGATCCGCTCAATTCGCGTTCCATTCGTTTTTTTGAAGGTCAAATCGTATGCCTGAATCACCCTATGAAATGTTGCCGGTGGACGACGCGCTGGAGATCGTGCTGGCCCACGCGGAGCCGCTGCCGGCGGAAACAATCTCTATCCACGACGCCCTGGGCATGATCCTGGCGGAAGACGCGGTCGCGTCCACGCCCCTGCCGCCCTTTCCCGCGTCCGTGAAAGACGGCTACGCGGTGGTCGCGGCCGACGGTCCGGGCGTCTATCCCGTCATCGGCCAAATCACTGCGGGCCAGATGGCCGATTTCCGGGTCGAGTCAGGAAGCGTAGCCTACATCACTACGGGCGCGCCCCTGCCCGACGGCGCTGACGCTGTGATCCAGGTGGAAGATACTGAGCCTCTGTCCGCGGATGACGGGCAGGCGCGGGTGCGCATCCTTTCCCGGGCTGCACCTGGCCAGGATGTGCGGCCTGTGGGCATGGATGTCGCGGCCGGGACCAGGGTGCTCTCCGCCGGCGATCTGCTTGGCCCGGCCGAGATCGGTCTGCTGGCCACCACAGGCATCGTCAACGCCCAGGTCTTCCGACGCCCCCGGGTGGCCATCCTATCCACCGGAGACGAGTTGCGTGAGCCGGGCGAGAAGCTGGCCCCAGGGCAGATCTGGGACAGTAACCGGGCCACCCTGGGCGCAGCCGTGCGCCAGGCCGGGGGCGTCTCTATTGACCTGGGCATCAGCGGCGACACCCAAGCGGCTCTGGAGGCCAACGTTCACCGCGTGCTGGCGGAGGCGGACATCCTCCTCACCTCCGGCGGCGTCTCCATGGGCGAACTGGACCTGATCAAGCCCCTGCTGGAAGAGGCGGGGACGGTCCACTTTGGGCGCATGCGCATGAAGCCGGGCAAGCCCCTGACCTTCGCCACCGTACCGGTGCAGGAGAAAGGATGTGAGCGCACGCGTCTGGTCTTTGGCCTGCCGGGCAACCCGGTCAGCAGCCTGGTCACCTTCTATCTCATGGGCGTGCCCGCGCTGCGCAGGCTGGCCGGCCATTTCAACCCACGCCTGCAACGGGTTCAGGCTCACCTGGCCCAGCCACTGCGGCTCGACCCGGAGCGTCCCGAATATCACCGGGCCGCGCTCCACTGGGACAGTGATTTGAACGACGGGCGCGGCGGTTACCTGGCCGTCAGCACCGGCAGCCAGGCCAGCAGCCGCCTGCTCAGCATGCGCACCGCCAACGCGCTCCTGGAACTCCCCCAGGCTGAGGGCGAACTGGCGGTTGGCGCGGTGGTCTGGGCCTTGGTTATTGGGTGACAAGATGACAAGATGACAAGGTGACTCGTCACGCATCACGTTTTACGTATTACGTTTCACGCATCAAGGAAGAGCTATGACCGATCAGTTAACCCACCTGGACGCCCAGGGCCGGGCCACGATGGTGGATGTGGGCGATAAGCAGGTGACCAGCCGGACTGCGATTGCGGCCGGCGAGGTGCGTATGCGGCCGGCGACCCTGGCCGCAATCCGGGACGGCGATGTGCCCAAGGGGGATGTGCTGGCCGCGGCCCGCATCGCCGGCATCATGGCCGCCAAACGCACGCCGGAATTGATCCCCCTCTGCCACACGCTGTTGCTAAGTAAGGTGGCGGTGGACTTCGAGATCGACGAGGCCAAGAGTCGGGTGCTCATTACCGCAGAGGTGCGCTGTAAAGGGCAGACCGGCGTGGAGATGGAGGCGTTGACCGCAGTCAGCGTGGCCGCGCTCACCATCTATGACATGGCTAAGGCCCTGGAAAAGACCATGGTCATTGACAATATCCGCCTGCTGGCCAAGAGCGGCGGGAAATCGGGAGAGTTCAGACGATAGAGTGAGGATAAAACGCGGATTTGGCGGATTGAGCGGATTCGCACGGATTTTTTATGGATCCGTGTCAATTCGCTCAATCCGTCAAATCCGCGTTCCATTAGAAGTGGAGCATTCTATGCAGGTGACTGTAAAATTGTTTGCAACCTTACGTCACGCGGCGGGTTGGGGATCCCGGACCATCGAACTGGAGCCGGGCGCGACCGTGGACGATCTGCTGGCGACCTTGGCCGCGATGGACCAGAATCTGGGGTCCGAGGGTCGCACCCTCTACGCTGCCGTGAATCAAGAGTACGCCACTGGCGATCATATCCTGCAGGATGGAGACGAGGTGGCGATTTTTCCGCCCGTTTCCGGCGGAACGATGACAGGGTGACAAGATGAGGGGTAGCGGGAAGCTCTGTCACCCTGTCACTTCCTCATCCTGTCATACAAAGGAAAACATGCCATGAAGATGTTCGAAATCATCGACAAACCGCTTTCGCTAGATGATGTTGCCGCGCGGGTGACCCGGCCCGACTGCGGCGGGATCGCGCTGTTTTCCGGCACGGTGCGCGGGGAGACGGCCACGGGCGACGGCGTGCGCGGCACCGATTTCCTGGTCTATGAAGCCTATGCGGAGATGGCCGAGCGCAAGCTGGCCGAGATCGGCGACGAGATCCAGGCGCGCTGGCCCAAGGTGAAGGCTGTCAGCATTATCCACCGGATCGGGCGCTGTGAGGTGGGCGAGCCCAGCGTGGTCATCGCCGTGGCCACGCCCCACCGCCATGACGGCTGTTTCGAGGCCTGTCAGTACGCCATCGAGCGTCTCAAGGCCGTGGTCCCCATCTGGAAGCAGGAGAACTGGGCTGACGGCCAGGTTTGGGTGGAAGGCCCGCGCCAGCCGGAGTTGGATGTGTCGAGTGGCGGAGAAGGATAGAACGCGGATTAGGCGGATTGAGCGGATCTGCACGGATTTTTAAAATCCGGCTTTTCAGCGTTCTATCCTTCCTGAAAATTTGCCCAAATTTGACTTTTTGCGCCCTCAGTGGTACATTTGTTCTTGGCGGAAAGCAACTGTCGCTGCCGGTCTTCGGGACCGGTAGAGGAACTTCCCGACTCCCATCCGGCCCTTCTGGCGGCCGGAAAGGTCGCCCCACGAAACCGTAAGTGGGGGCGGGCGTCTGGTAACGGACGTCCGACTACAACCGCAACAGAGAGCAGTCCCGCCAGCGCGCGGTCCCGTGCGCGGGTAAGGGGTGAAAGGGTGGGGTAAGAGCCCACCAGCAGGTTCAGCAATGGGCCTGGCTAGGCGAGCGTGCGACTGGGAGCAAGGCGAGAGGGTCCCGCCCGGCGTCAGCCGGTGGGATCTCGTCGCAGCGGCGCGGGAGAGGGTGGGTAACGCCCACCAATCCACAACCCGCCGTCATCCGTGCATGAGAATGTGTATAACGGGTGGCGAGACAGATGACAGTGCGGCCTGATCGGCGCGGTCTTCGGATCGAGCCGGCGGGTCGACAGAATCGGGGGTACGATTCCGCCTCTGGTATTTGCCATCCTGGGATGATTTCGCTACAATGGTTGTCGGTTATGCCGACGTGGCGGAATTGGCAGACGCGATAGATTTAGGATCTATTGCCCGTAAGGGTGTGGAGGTTCGAGTCCTCTCGTCGGCACCAGATCGATAGTCAATAGTTAATGATCAATTGTCAATTCTTGTTCGCCAGCGGGCGCCGTTCATTGACAATTGACCATTCACAATTGATCATTAACTATTATTCCGGGCCCGTGGCCTAGTGGGAAGGCGTCTCCTTTGCACGGAGAAGATCGTCGGTTCGAATCCGACCGGGTCCACTCAAACATGAATTCCTGAAATTTGCCAACCGGCGGCAAATCGGGTAGAATGCATATCGTTCGTTTGCGGGCGTAGTTCAGCGGTAGAACGTCTCCTTGCCAAGGAGAAGGTCGTGAGTTCGAATCTCATCGCCCGCTCTGAGAGCCGGCCTTTCTGGTCGGCTTTTTTGCCGAGGTAGCTCAGTTGGTAGAGCACAGCACTGAAAATGCTGGTGTCCCCAGTTCAAGTCTGGGCCTCGGCACTCTTCGCCTGACTTCCGGCCAGTCCGGCTTGCACTGGGGGATCGTCTAACGGCAGGACTGCGGCCTTTGGAGCCGTCAATCGGGGTTCGAATCCCTGTCCCCCAGCCATGCCGGGGCGGGATTCTTGTCCCGGTTTTTGTTTTTTTAGCGTAATTCAATATGGCGCCTATAGCTCAATGGTAGAGCACTTGATTGTGGATCAAGAGGCTACGGGTTCGAGCCCCGTTAGGCGCCCCTAAGAGGGTGATGCCCCTTGCTTTTTCCTGGTATCAGGAAGTGCAGGGGGTTTTTTCATTGATAACGTTCTTTTACTCTCTTCTCCGCCAATAGAGGATGGTGCTACCATCGGTGAAGCCCAGCGGCAGAAGCGAACCCAGCCCCAGGATGAAGAAGTTGTCAATGGCCAGAAACCAGATAAGAAAATTAAACAATCCGTTGCCAGTCGGCAGAAGTAGGCCCA
>JAJRVT010000054.1 GCA_024277175.1 Chloroflexota bacterium
AGACCGGCAGGCACTTGGCGCAACCGATGCAATGCTCGGGTTTGAGAAGCAGATAGGTCGTCGTCTCATTTTCCGAGACGTACAGAGCGCCCGTGGGACAGCTTTGCACACAAAAGCCGCAGAGTCCGCATTGCTGCGAATCGACGATGAAAGGCGTGTCCGACCGCGCTCGACCTTTTCCGCTCATCAACGCCCGCAACTGCTCTTCCTTGAGGAAATCCTCCAGAAGATGTCCCAGCATGACGAAATAAGGATCGCCCGAGTGCGCCAGCGACCGCCCCACTTGGGGCAACCATGCTAACGCGTGTTCGTTCAGGAAGTGACGCATGTCCCGGCGCAGCTGGCGGGCCGTGCGTTCATCGCCCGCCAGCTGCGCTTTCGCTTCCGCCTCGACCAAGAAGGCGAGGAAGGCCAGTTCCATGCTGGCGGAATCAGGCAGATCGCCGTCCGGCTCCAAGCCATAGCGGCGGAGTTGTTCGGCCACGCGCTCCGTGGCGGGACCGAACAGGCGACCGTTCAGGGCCAGGGATTCGTAGAGGGGAAGCGGACGGGCGTTGGGGCGGTTGACGATCTGCTCGAAGCGTTGGCGCACCTCCTCACCGCCGGCCGGCGGCAGGTCGTCCAGGGCGAACAGCGCCCGGCGACAGGCGGCGGACCCCAGCGTCTCGGCGCCCCTCGTCACGGCTTTGGCCAGCGGCGACGCCATGGGCGATCCAGCCATGACGGCTGGATCGGCCAGCGATTCGGCCAGCATGTGATAAAGATCGCTCCGTATCCGGGGCGCTACACCGATCTCCCCGCATCCTGGCGCAGGTGGCGCGCACGCCTCTGCAGCAAGCCGGCCATCGACGATCATGAATCATCCTTGCCCGCCAATCGCAAAATGCCCAGCGGTATGGGGATAATCGTGCTGTTCCGCTCGCCGGCCATTTCCGTCAACGTTTGCAGGTAACGAAGCTCCAGGCTAGCCGGTGCAGTTTGCAGGTTCTTCCCTGCCTGCACCAACGCATCAGAAGCCTGCAACTCGCCTTCGGCATGAATGATCTTGGCTCGTTTCTCACGCTCGGCTTCGGCCTGTCGAGCCATGGCGCGTTGCAGCGATTCGGGCAACAACACGTCCTTGACCTCAACCAACTGCACCATCACCCCCCAGGGTTCGGTGTGTTCGTCGATGACCACGCGTAAGCGCTTGTTGATGCGATCCCGCTGGGACAACAATTCGTCGAGGTCCGATTGGCCCAAAACGCTTCGTAAGGTGGTGAGGGCCACCTGACTGGTGGCTTTGATGTAATCCTGCACTTTGATGATCACATCTTCTGGATTGACCGGCTGCAGATAGACGACGGCGTCGACCTGGACTGTGACGTTGTCGCGGGTGATCACCTCCTGCGGCTCCACCACCATGGTCGCCACGCGCATATCCACCTTACGCATACGATCGATCAGGGGAATGATCAGATTCAGGCCCGGCTCGCGCGTGGAGCGGTACTTGCCGAAACGAAAGACGACGCCTCGCTCGTATTGCCAGACGATCTTGCCGGTCAGAAAAGCGAGGACGATCAGAACTACGACGATGCCTGCAATCACCAACAGATTCATGTCTTCCTCCTACTCTTGAGTGTCCTTACAGTCCGCCAAAGCCACGGCGTTTTGGCTCATAGTGGTGTAAGGCGGGTGTGGGATAGGCGAATTGTTCTCTCTCGGGCGCGTCAGCGCCACGTTTGATCCAGCGCAAGCTCAATGAAACAGCGATGACGATCAATATCGTCTCAACGGCGACAACAATGCCGCCCACGCCAGGGGTGTTGATGATCCAGTAAAGAAACTGGAAGAGCGGCTCGTCCATAGGGAAGTTCATATAACGCCTCTCAGATCTTAGTTTGCATCTACGCTGAAAAACCAGTCACGGATTACACGGATTGCACGGATATTTTTCATTTCTCGTGACGCCGGCATTAGGTCCAATCTCCGGGAATAATCTGACATTATCCGGTCATGGAAGCGCCGTTGATCACCTCCCGGAGGTCCTCACCTTATTTTGGATATACCCAACTCAATATGTAGGTTCCGTCTCCTCAAGAGAGCGTCTCATAGCGCCCCGGGCAGGCAGCGAGGGTTCAGGCATTGGCATAATTTCCTGGCTATGCACGTGGTCGATCACCCGGCCTTCGCGGACTTCCCACACGGAAACGGCAGGCACCACTTTGAAGAAGAGTGCGAACATGAAGATGAATAGCGCGATCGATGCGGCGAACAAGGACCACTCGGTGAGTGTGGGCGTATACCAGCTTGACGGCGCCAACCGGGGGCTGACCATGGTGGGCACGATGATGTTCCAACGCTCCAGCCACATGCCGATCAACACCAGCCCCGAGGCGATCACCATGGCATCGATCAGATGGCGTTTGAGCCAGGGCAATATGCTGACGATAAACAGCACACCGGCCACCAGGGCGATAATTTTAAGCGCTATCGGCGACAGCCCCAGCGACAGGCCGGCAAGCGCGTCCTCGGTTTCCGGAACCTGTAACAGGAGCATGGCCAGCCCAAACGCCACTGCGCTCGCCAGCGTGAAGCGGGGATTGAAAATGCGGTATTTGCGCCACGAATTGGGTAGGATCAAGGGAAATACCAGGACCACAAAGGCCACCACCATAGCCAGAACCATCGCCCAGAATCCGGGGCTAAACGCCCCCCACAGCTTGCTGGCCAGAATGGGGAATTCCGCGGCTCCCTGCCCGGCGGCCAGCGTCATATATTCGGCGTAGGTGAAGTAGAACCAGATGGCCGACATGGTGATGAAGATATAACCCAGGTTGCGATACTGACGATCGGTGATGTACGCCTCCAAATGCATCACCCGCCGCGCCAGGGTCATGGCGATGAACAGGGCCCCGATCCCGGAGAAAATAGCCCCAACCACGAAGTATGGCCCGAACACGGTGCTGTGCCAGCCGGGCTGCACCGTCGTCGCCAGGATCCAGGAGATGACGGTGTGCACCGAGATGGCCACGGGGATGATCAACACCGCCATCACGGCGATCGTCTTCTCCAGCCGTATCCACTGTGTGCGGTTGCCCCGCCAACCCAGCGCCATGATCGCGTAGAGGCGCTCGCGCCAGGCCGGCGCGTCCGCCGGCAGGTTGTCGCGCAGCAGGGCGACGTCGGGAATGATGGGCAGGTAGAGATAGGTGAGGCTGCCCAGGAAATAGGCCGTGACCGACACCGCGTCCCACAACAACGGCGATTGCAGGCGACCATACCAAAAAAGGTAGAGAACCCGATCCGGTCGGCCCAGATCGAAGAAGATCTGAAGCGTGCCCACCACCAGCGCGAAGGCGGTGATCGCCTCGGCGATGCGGGTGATGGGGCGGCGCCATTCCGCCTGGGTGACGCGCAGGATGGCCGAGATCAGGGTGCCGGCGTGACTGATGCCGATGAAGAAGATGAAATTGACCATGTAGATGCCCCAGTAGGCGGGGCGATCCATGCCGGTGACGCCCAGACCGAGCACGATCTGGCGGATGTACATAAACAGCCCCCAGCCCATGATCACGATCAGCACGCCGATGAGGGCGTAGAATCCCCGTCCGGCCCGAAAGAGCGGATCGAGCAGGGTTTCCTTGTCACGCTTGCCAATGGTCAACATGATCACTCACCCTCCTGCAAATAGATGGTTTTAGGATGGGTGCCTACTTCTTCCAGCAAAGCGAAAGCCCGCTCGCTCTTGGCCAGCTTGGAGACCGTGCTGTCGGGGTTGTCCATATCGCCGAAGAAACGGGCCTTGCCGGTGCAGGTCTCCACGCAGGCGGGTACGTACTCGTCCGGCCGAAAATCCCGGTCTTCCGCCTCGGCCCGCTGGCGGGCGTTGTCCAGCCGCTGGATGCAGTAGGTGCATTTCTCCACCACGCCCTTGGGCCGCACCGCCGGCCCTTCCCGGTCGCCGGATCCGGATGAGACTTCCTGGGGATTGAGGTGCTGCTCGATGGTGGGGTTCCATTCCGGGGCGTACCAGTTGAAGTAACGCACGGCATAGGGGCAGGCCACCGTGCAGTAACGACAGCCGATGCAACGGTCATAGTTCTGCCGCACAAGGCCTTCCTCATCGATGAAGGTCGCCTGCACCGGGCACACCTTGATGCAAGGCGGGTTTTCGCAGTGCATGCAGGGACGGGTCATGTAGTGGGTCTTGGTGTTGGGATAGTCGCCCACCTCGGCGCGGGGCATGGGAAAGACGTCATTCCAACGAATCTCCCGGCCATCCCAGGCTTCTTCCGGCGTAGCCACCGGCGTGTTGTTTTCCATGCGGCAGGCGATGCTGCACCCCTGGCAAGCCACACATTTTTCCAGGTCGATGACCATAGACCATTTCGGCATCGGATGACTCCTCAAGCCCGGCGGACGCGCACGCGTGTGTTGGTGGCGACAGCCAGGCCGGTGGCGGGTTCGGTTTGTCCGGACATCAGGTTCAGGCCGTTGGCGCCACGGTTTCTGGCATAGCGGCCGACCGCGGTGTGTCCGAAGTTATAAGGCAGGTTGACAACGTCCGGCCGGAGACCGGGGACGAGCTTGAGCGTGGACTGCACGGCCCCGCGCGGACTTTCGATGGTGACCCAGTCGCCATCTTGCAGATCCAGTTCGCGGGCGGTTTCGGGGTTCATCTCCACCCATCCCCGCCAGGTCTGCCCCACCGTCATGCCGCTGATCTCCATCAGCGAAGGCAGGTTGGCCGCGGGCGTCATCGGCCCCAGACTCATCAACGTGATCACGTTAAGATGGAGGGGATAGTCGGACTCATCGCCATCGTAGGGGACCGGCTCGTAGTGGGGCATGTAGACGGCGTCGCCCGCGGCGCTGACGCCCAGCGCCGCCAATTGCTCCGGATCCATCTCGCCCAGATCGCAGAGCAGCTCCCGGGAATAGAAATCGAACCGGCCATCGCGCGGGGCGGATCGCCGGTCGCTGCCGACCACCTCCTGTATCCAGCGCTCGTTGCCCCGCCGGGCGTAGTGATAGCCGGGAACCATCCACACCCCCAGTTCGGTCAGGGTCTCCCAATCCGCGCCCACATCCTGCAGGCGATAGCGCAGGACTTCTTCGTAGGTGGCCCAGGGGAACGCCTCAGCCACGGGGCCGCCCATGGCTTGCGCCACCTTCAGGAGCGCGTCGCCGGCGCTCATGGTATCGTACAACGGCTCGATCACAGGCTGGCGCATGGCGACGCCGGGGTAGCCCAGCCCTTCGATGTGGTCATCCTCCCAGCGTTCCAGGAAGGAGGGCTGGGGGAGAATCAGGTCGGCGTACTCGCTGGTCTCGTCGATGAAGGAGGAGAAGGAGACGATGAAGGGGATGCGCTGGAGCGCCTCGATAAAACGAGCGCCGCCGGGCGTCTCGAAGACCGGGTTGGCCTCATAGAGGAGGAGCGTATCGATGGCGACGCCGTTGAGCACCCGTTCGGCCACGGCCTGGTAAGCGGTGCGGGCCAGGGGATAGAGGGTCCCGGCGCCATCCACGCGCTCGCTCTGGCGCCCGGTCTCGGCTACAGGATCCGCCGGCAGATCGGGCCAGGGCGTGCAAGGCATGTAGCGTTGGGTTTGCACGCCGCCGGGCTTGTCGATGGCCCCCACCAGGGCGTTGAGGGCGTGCACAGCCATGCCGGCGTACAGGCCGCCAATCGTGCCGTTGAGCAGCCCTCCCTTGCCCGGCAGGATAGCCACGCTGGGCTGGTTGTTGGCGAATTCACCCGCCAGCCTGGAGATGGTGGTGGCGGGCACGCCGGTGATTTCTTCGACCTTACGCGGGTCGTAGTTTTCCAGCACGAAAGATTTGAATCCCTTGTGGTCTTTCCCGTCGCTGCGGAAGTCCTCGAAGCCGAACCCGTACTCGTGGACGAACTCGAAGTCGATGAGACCGGCGGTGATGAGCGCGTTGGCGATGCCCAGGGCCAGGGCGGCGTCGGTTCCGGGAATGATGGGGATCCATTCGTCGGCCTTGACGCCAGTGATGCCCTGGCGGGGGTCGAAGACCACGACCTTGCCGCGGGTGGGACGGCCTCGCCGCATGTAGGAATAGCCGGAGACGGTGCGTTGCACCCACGGCCCGGCTTCCAGCAGGTTGGCGCCGAAGCTGAGCACATAGTTGCTGTTCTCCATGTCATAGTTGGGGAAGTTGTAGATGCCCTGGGTGTAGTAGCTCGCCAGCTTGGCCCCATCCACGTTGAGGCTGTCGTGAGAGATGGCATTGGGCGAGCCTATCGTCTGCATGAAGCGCTCGAAAAACGAACGAAGTTGGCCCCGGCTCCAGCCGTACATCAGGGCGGCCTCCTGCGGGCGGCCTTCCTCGCGCAACGCGTTCAGCCGTTGCGCGACTTCGGCGATGGCGTCGTCCCAGGAGATCGCCTCCCACTGGCCGCCGCCCCGCTCGCCGGTGCGGCGGATGGGGAACTGCACCCGGTCGGGGTTATAGATGAGTTCGAGCGCGCCCTGCCCTTTGGGGCATAGCGCGCCCAGGTTGATGGGGTGCATGGGGCTGCCCTCCAGCTTGACCACCCGGCCATTGGTGGTTTTGGCCAACATGCCGCAGCCGCTGGGGCAAAGCAGGCAGACCGAAGGGACGATGTTGTATTCGATCTGCTCCTGGAGGTGGGGTTGCGCCGCTTCAGCGGCGACGCCTCGGCCCACGAGATTGGACGCGGCCCCGGCCACCGCAGCCACACCCGCGGTGGCGCCGGACGCTTTCAGAAATTGACGACGCGTGAAATCAGTCATCAGTTGCCTCCACACGAAGCGG
>JAJRVT010000055.1 GCA_024277175.1 Chloroflexota bacterium
ACACGGAGCAAACGGATTGACGCGGATTTTTTTCTGTAAATATCCGCTGCATCCGCGTCATCCGTGGGGCGGTGGAACGTTCTGGAGACGAGGCTGAGCAAGCGTTATCGGAAAAGTTCATACCATACCTGGTGTCTCCAGGATCTCAGCATCCGGGCCCGGATAGGGGAACAGTTGGCGGAAAGCGTCGGGCCGGGGCAAGCCCGAGGCGTCGCGGGCCGCGTAAAGGTCGCGGCGAGTGAACCCGGGCGGGAAGGGCCAGCCGCCCTCCTGCCGCCAGACCGCGCCCGTCACCCCCGCGAAGGCATCCGCGATGCGCTGTCGGTGCCACCACATGAGGTCGTCGGGCAGGGCGCCGGCCGGGAACCAGGCCACGTCCGCGATCTCACGGGGTTGGGGGCGCAGATCGCCGCCCGTCACGCGGGCTGCGAACACCGCGGTGACCAGGGTGTGGTCATTCCCCACCAGCGAATACATCCCCACCAGCCGCGTTAGAGCGACCTCCAGGCCCGTCTCCTCCCGGGCCTCGCGCGCGGCGGCCTGGGCAAGACTCTCCCCTGGGTCCACATCCCCGCCCGGCAGCCCCCACACGCGAAAATCCTCCCGCTGAATGAGCAGGATGCGGTCATTCCCCAGGATGGCTATAGATGCAGCCAGGTGTAGCGCCATAGTGGGTGCGATTGACCTCAAACGCCACGTTTCAACAACGACAGGATTTCTTCTCGCACTTCATCTGGCGTTGTCCTATCCAACGTAATTCCACGACGACGGAGCTCGTCCATCATGTCATACAAACTCAAACCTGCTTCTTCTGCAGCTCGTTCCAGGGATATTTCGCCTCGTTGGTATTGCGTGACTGCCTGATCGAGCTTCCATCTCCGTAGCCCTTCGATCAGCCACTTGCGGGCCACATCGGACTTACGCAGGGCTTCCTGTTGGGAGACATATTCGATTTCTTCCGCCAATTCTTTAGAAATGCGAATGTTCAATTGCACAATTTGGGACATAATCACTCCTCTATTTTTAACTGACGTGCGATCTCATCTGCGATGGCTTCCTGTTCTAGTACGGCTGCTGCGCTGCTTCCCGTCAGGATAGCCAATCCATGCAACATGGCTTTGAAATCTTGCAAAGTCGTCTGTTGGCGTAAAAGCGCAAGAAATAAAACGCCCATCGGTGAGATCGTCTCGACTTTGTAATCCTCCGCTGCTATCTTCTGCGCCCTCTTATCGTGAAAAAGGGCTTTGATCTGTCGATGGTTAGCGCATGCGATGACGTCACATTCGCCAAGCCCTAATGGAACCATTTCATGTAGTTGTCGGGCCTCGTGAATCTCAGATGGTGTTAATTCTAAGGGGATGAGCAAGCGGTTTTCAACAGCTTGTTGAATGCGTAGAGCATCGGCACGATGCCTTCTCAGGCCTGCATCTACGGTCTCTCTAATCACCGCTGGTGGCACAGCCACCGGGCCGAGTGTCGTTGAGAGTAGCGTTAATCGGTCGAGTTTGGCAAAATAGATCAGTGGTGAAGCATCGCATACAGCATTGATTTTCATGAGGCCACACCCTTTGCTAGCAATTGCTATCATTGTAATACAAAGTTAAACCAATTTCAAGTGGAAGCCAACCATGCCGATTCGATTTCTCACCGCGGGCGAAAGCCATGGCCCGCAACTCACCGCCATCCTCGAAGGCATGCCCGCGGGCGTGCCCATTGATCTCGACGCCATTCGCCATGAGCTGGCCCGCCGCCAGAAAGCCTACGGCGCGGGCGGTCGCATGGCCATCGAAAAGGACGCGGCCCGCATCACCTCAGGCGTCATGGCCGGGATGACCACCGGCGGCCCCATCGCCCTGCACATCCCCAACCGAGACTGGAAGAACTGGCGAGACAAAGACATCCCGCCCATGACCACGCCCCGACCCGGCCATGCCGACCTCACCGCCGCGGTCAAGTACGGCTATCGGGAGCTGCGGCTGGCGCTAGAGCGGGCCAGCGCCCGGGAGACCGCGACCCGGGTGGCCGTGGGCGCGGTCTGCAAGCAATATCTGGCCCAGTTCGGCATTCGGGTGCAGGGCTATGTGACGGCCATCGGCTCCGTCCAGGCCCATATCCCCGACGACATGCCCTATGAGCAGCGCTTCGCGCTGGCCGAAAGCAACGATCTCCGTTGCCCCGATCCCGACGCGATCGAGGCCATGCGGGCGCTGGTGGCCAAGACCATGCAACGCAAAGACACCATCGGCGGCGTGTTCGAGGTGGTCGCCCTGGGCCTGCCTGTGGGCCTGGGCAGCCATGTGCATTGGGACCGTCGCCTCTCCGCCCGGATCATGGCTGCGGTGGGGTCGATCCATGCCATCAAGGGGGTGGAGATCGGCCCGGCGTTCGAGAATGCCACGCTGTTCGGCTCGGAGGTGCATGACGAGGTCTTCCTGGATGAAGAGGGGAATCTCGTGCGGCGGACGAATCGGGCCGGCGGGCTGGAAGGCGGCATCACCACGGGCGAACCGCTGGTGGTGCGCGCGGCTATGAAGCCCATCAGCACCGTGCTCAACCCCCGCCGCTCGGTGAACCTGGCCACGGGCGAACCCGACCTGACCACCTACGAGCGTTCCGACTTCAACGCCGTGCCCCGGGCCGTGGTCGTAGGCGAAGCCATGGTCGCCATCGTCCTGGCCGATGCGCTTATGGAGAAGCTGGGAGGCGATTCGCTCGAGGAACAGCGGTCACGCTTCGCCAACCTGCGGCGAGCTCAGCTCCATGATCTTCCCATGAATGCAACACCCTGGCGTTTCGGATTCGAGGAGTAAAGCCATGATTTTGGTTGGACTCATGG
>JAJRVT010000056.1 GCA_024277175.1 Chloroflexota bacterium
GACTGGCGTCAAACTTACTCACAAACAGATGCAGTTCTTGGAGCAACGCTTCCAACGGTTGGAGGGTCTCGAAAAATGGTTCGTTCTCATCACCCCTCTGACCGATACGCAAAATGTATAGTTATTTATCTGTGTTCGCCTGAACAAGCTGGAGATGCTGGAGCCGGTGGACACCGCCAAGATCGAGCGCTGGGATGACATCTTCCCCTTCTTCCAGGACCTGCCCGAGATCCAGGCCGGCGAGGGCCAGGTGTGGATGGTCCCGGTGGACGCCGGGCTGGAAGGCGTCATGTATCGCACTGACAAGATCGACCCGCCGCCCACTTCCTGGAACGATCTCTGGAACGAGGAGTACGCCGGCCACATCGCCATGGAGGACTACGCGCGCAACGCCATCGCCATCGCGGCCCTGGCCCTGGGCTATGAGGACCCCTTCAACCTGACGCCGGAGCAACTGGAGGCCGCCAAGCAGAAGCTCATCGAGCAGAAGCCCCTGCTGCTCACCTACTTCGACTCCGATTCCGAGATTCGCGAACTCTTCAAGTCAGGCGACGTCTGGATCTCCTTTGGCTGGACGGCCGACGCCAACATCCTCTCTGATGAAGAGGGCATCCCCGTGGAATACGTCTCACCGGACGAGGGCGCGCTCTCCTGGATCTGCGGCTACAGCATCCTCAAAGGGACGAAGATGCCCAACGCCGCGCACGCGCTCCTCAACCACTACCTCGACCCCGAACTCCAGTACATCGAGGCCACCGACTTCGAGTATTTCGTGGCCAACCAGAAGACCCTGGACCTGCTGACCGAGGAGGAGATCGCGGCCGTGGGGCTGGACAAGCCGGAGGAACTCCAGAACGCGCACGCGGAGGTGACGCCCCTGAACTACGACGAATGGCTTCAGGCGTGGGAAGAAGTGCTGGCCCAGTAAAAGGATGAAGCATGTCCAACCAAGAGATCGCCCTGGAAATTCGCAACGTCACCAAGCGCTTCGGCTCCCTGATCGCGGTGGATGACGTCTCGTTCGAGATCGAGCGCGGCGAGTTCTTTTCGCTCCTCGGGCCCAGCGGCAGCGGCAAGACCACCATCCTGCGCATGATCGGCGGCCTGCTCACGCCCGATCAAGGCCATGTCTTCCTCCACGGCAAGGACATCACCTTCGATCCGCCGGAGAAACGGGACGTCAACATCGTCTTCCAGAACTACGCGCTCTTCCCCCACCTGAACGTCTACGAGAACGTGGCCTTTGGTCCTCGCCGTCGCCACTGGCCGGATGACAAGATCCGCAAGGAAGTGACCCATCTGCTGGAGATGGTGCATCTGGCCGGCTACGAGGAGAAGTACCCGCGCCAGCTTTCGGGCGGCGAGAAGCAGCGCATCGCCTTGATCCGCGCCCTGATCACCCGCCCGCAATTGCTGCTCCTGGACGAGCCCCTGGGTGCGCTGGACCTGAAGATCCGCCAGTCCCTCCAGCTTGAGCTGATGGACATCCAGGACGAGACCGGGATCACCTTCATCTACGTCACCCACGACCAGTCGGAGGCCCTGACCATGGCCGACCGCATCGCGGTCATGGACAAGGGCCATATCCTCCAGATCGGCGATCCCAAAAGCATCTACGAGCAGCCCCACAACCGCTTCGTGGCCCACTTCATCGGCAACACCAACCTGCTGGAAGGCAAGGTGGCCTCGGTGGCGGGCGGGGACGTGCGCATCCGCACGCCCCGGCTGGGCGAATTCCAGGGCCGGGGATTGGATGGGGCCAGCGTCCAGACAGGCCAGCCGGTGACCATGTCCGTGCGCCCGGAGAAGATGCACATCACCCGCCAGGAGCCGGAGCGCCCCGGCTATAACAAGATCGCGGGCGTGGTGGAGGACCTGATCTACGTGGGCGTGAGCACCGAGTTCATCGTGCGCGTGGCCCCCGGCCAGACGTTGCGCATCTTCGCCCAGAACATGAGCCGCGACGACGACCTCTGGCAGATCACCTGGGACGACCCGGTCTGGGTCTACTGGCGCCCCGAGCATTCTCTGATTATCACGGAGTAGCAGGAGAAAAGCATGCCTTTCGATTATTCTGACACGCCTAAGATCATCACGCCCCCGCCCGGTCCCAAGAGCCGGGCCTACATGGAAAAGGAGCGCAAACTCTTCTTCGCGGCCTGGTACGCGGACAAAGACGTTCCCTTCATCCTGCGCCGCAAGCGGGGCTGGACCCTGGAGGATGTGGATGGCAACCGCTACATCGACATGGTCACCGGCTGGGCCTCCACGCCCCTGGGCGCGGGCTACGAACCGGTCATCGAGCGCGCCATCCAGGTCCTGCGCGAGAGCGGCGGCATCGAATGCACCGACTACGTGACCGACATCCACCTCTTTGAACTGGCCGAGAAACTGGTGGCGATCTCGCCCCCGCAGTTGACCCGGGTCGCACCCGACACCACCGGCACCGAGGCCGTGGAGGCTGCGCTGCGCCTGGCCCGGGAGGCGACCGGGCGTTACTTCATTCTCACCTTTCACGGCTCCTTCCACGGCGGCAACTACGGCGCGGCCGGCGCAGGCCCCACTTCCCCGGACGTGACCCGCGGCATCCGGGAGTACATCCACGGCTTCATCCATGTCCCCTATCCCACCTGCTATCGCTGCCCCCTGCGCCAGACCTACCCGGAGTGCAACCTGGCCTGCGTGGACTGGATCGAGGATGTGATCCTGCGCTACGAGACCGCACCGGAGCAGATCGCGGGCGTCCTCTACGAGCCTGTCCAGGGCGAGAACGGCATCTACATCCCACCCGACGGCTGGATGGAGCGCCTGCACGAGATGGGCGAACGCTACGGCTGGGCCATGATCGACGACGAGGTGCAGACCGGCTTCGGGCGCACGGGCAAGATGTTCGCCATCGAGCACTGGCCGGACGCGGCCGACAAGGTGGACCTGATGCCCCTGGCCAAGGCCCTCACCGGCGGCGGCCTGCCCATCGCCGCGGTCCTGGGCACGGAGGAGATGATGACCGCGTCCGATGAGATCTACCTGGGCGGCACCTTCGCCTGGCAGGCGTCGGCCTGCGCGGGCGCGGTCGCGGGGCTGGAAGCGCTGGAACGGGAGAATGCGCTGGAGAACGTGGCCGAACTGGAGGTCATGGCCCAGGAGATGCTTGGCTCGCTGGTGGACAGGTACGAGATCGTGGGCGACGTGCGCATCATGGGCCTCTACATCGCGCTGGAATTCGTGGAGGACAAGGAGACGCGCGCACCCGCGCGCCGGATCGCCCGCGAGATCCACAAGGAGTGCATCCGCCGGGGTCTGGTGCTCATCGACGAAGAGGGCATCTGGTGGCTGCGCCTGCTGCCGGCCCTGAACATGCCCGCGCCCCTCTTCCGCAAAGGCTGCGAGATCATCGAGGAGTCCATCGAGGAGGTCTCGCGCCGCCATGGCAAGGGGGTGGCCACATGACTACAGCGAGCCTGGCTCGTCAGAAAAAAGGGGGGCGACACTTCAAGCACGCGTTCTTCCGCTATCTGGGCTTGACGCTGAACATCTTCCCGCCCTTCATCTACCTGCTGCTTTTCTTCTACGTCCCCATGGGGATCATGTTCGTCATGAGCTTCTGGAAGTCGGGCTTTATGACCCTGGAGCCGGCCTTTACGCTGGACAACTATATCCGCTTTTTCACCACGCCCATCTACATCCGGGCCATGATCAACACTTTCGTCATCGCCACCGGCTCCATGGTCGCGCTGATCCTGGTGGGCTATCCCATCGCCTACTTCCTGGCCCGCTACGCGCCCAAATGGGAGAACCTGATCATCTACCTGCTGATCATTCCGGTGGAGATCAACTTCCTGGTGCGCATCTTCGCCTGGAAGATCGCGCTGGGGCGGAGCGGCATCATCAACAGCGCGCTGTTGAACCTGGGGATCATCGATGAGCCGCTCAAGTTCCTGCTCTACAGCAAGACCGCGGTGGTCATCGTCATGCTCCACGAGTGGCTGCCCTACGTGGTCATCCCCATCTACCTGGCGCTGAAGGGCGTTGGTCCGGAGATCATCGAGGCCGCGCGCACGCTGGGGTCGGGAAAGTGGAGCGTCTTTCGTCACGTGCTGCTGCCCCTGAGCGTGCCGGGCCTGTTCGCATCGTTCGTGCTGGTCTACATCCCCATGCTGGGCGAGTTTGCGGTGCCGGCGCTGGTGGGCGGGCCGTCGGCCTATATGCTGGGCAACGTCATCGAGAGCCAGTTCCTCTCCGCGGGCAACTGGGGATTGGGGTCCGCCATCGGCTTCGTCCTCCTGGCCGTGACCCTGGTGCTGGTGGCCGGCGTGATCAAGGTGGCCGGCGTGGAAGAGTTGATGTAGGAGGATGGGAAAATGATGCAACGACTGCGTAGCGGCCCCTTCTGGTTCGGCGTCTACACCCTGCTGGTCATGAGCTTTCTGATCTATCTGCCCATCGTGCTCCTGATCATCTTCTCCTTCAACGACTCCACCATCATGAGCCTGCCCTGGAGCGGCTTCACCCTCAAGTGGTACCAGCAGATCCTGGATCGGCCCGATCTGCTCAAGGCCATCTTCAA
>JAJRVT010000057.1 GCA_024277175.1 Chloroflexota bacterium
ATGACCGTGGCCGCGGCGGGCGATCAGGAAGGGCGGCTCTACACGGTGGTGCGTGAGGAGCCGGGGGAGGATGGCGTGGCGAAAATCGAGTTCGCTGTGCAGACGGGGAAAATTTTCGCCAATCTGACTGTCGGCGCGAATGTCGCCAAAGCGCAACCCCTTCGGGCAAACCAGCACATCAGCAGTCGCGGCATGCAGCTATTCGGTTCCGGCTTTATCATCACACCGGAGGAGGCCGTCAAACTGGGACTTGGGAGGCAACCCGGACTTGAACGCCATATCCGTGCGTATCGGAATGGCCGGGACATCACCCAAAGGCCCCGGGGCGTCATGGTCATCGATCTGTTCGGGCTGGAAATCGAGGAGGTGCAGACGAAATACCCGGAGGTCTATCAATGGGTCTATGAGCGGGTGAAGCCAGCCCGTGACCAGAACAACCGCGCGGCCTATCGCAAGAAATGGTGGATCTTTGGCGAGCCACGGCGCAATATCAGGCCGGCGCTGGCGGGACTGTCCCGCTACATCGCCACCGTCGAGACCTCTAAACATCGCTTCTTCGTCTTTCTGGATCAGTCCATCCTGCCCGACAATATGCTCATCGCCATCGCCCTGGACGACGCCTATTTCCTGGGTGTGCTCTCCAGCCGCATCCATGTGACGTGGGCGCTGGCAGCGGGTGGACGGCTCGGCGTGGGCAATGATCCGCGTTATAACAAGAGCCGTTGCTTCGAGACCTTCCCCTTCCCCGACGCCGGCGAGGCGCAGCAGGCCCGCATCCGCGCCCTGGCCGAGCGGCTGGACGCACACCGCAAACGCCAGCAGGCCCGCCACCCCGGCCTGACCCTGACCGGGATGTACAACGTACTGGAGAAGCTGCGCGCCGGCCAGCCGCTGACGGCCAAAGAGCAGACCATCCACGAGCAGGGGCTGGTCTCCGTCCTGCGGCAGCTCCACGACGAGCTGGACGCCGCGGTCTTCGACGCCTACGGCTGGGAGCCGGGCCTCTCCGACGAGGTCATCCTGCAGCGGCTGGTGGACCTCAACGCGGTCCGGGCCGCGAAGGAGGCCGCGGGTCGTGTGCGCTGGCTGCGCCCCGACTACCAGGCCCCGGATGAAGCGCAGCCCATGCAGGCGACGTTGGTTGGGGAGGCGAGTGCGTCGGCCTCCCTGTCGGTCATCCCCGCGCCGGCAACCCGCCAGCCATGGCCGGCCAGCCTGCCAGAGCAAGCCCAGGCCGTGCGCGTCGCGCTGGCCGCGGCGGCCGAGCCGGTCACCGCCGCCGACATCGCCGGTCTCTTCGGCCGCCGCACCCAAAAGCGGATTGAGCAGATCGCCGACCTGCTGGAGATGCTGGCCGCGCTGGGGCAGGCGCGCGCGGTGGGGGATGGGCGGTATGTGGGGGTGTAGAAATCTTGCTTAGCAGCTATTCCAATCCCCTGAACTTTCTCCAAAAAGATGGCAATAGGCACACAAATGTGGTATAATCACCAACCATGAAACCAATCCATTGGAACCCGACGAAAAACCAGAAGCTCATCGCAGAAAGAGGCGTATCCTTTGAAGACGTTGTATTCTGTTTGCAATCGGGCGGACTGTTGGATGATGTTTCTCACCCCAACAAGGTGAAGTATGCTCACCAACGAATGTTCGTTGTTGTGATAGATGAGTACGCTTATTTGGTCCCCTACGTGGAGAATGACGAAGAGATATTTCTCAAGACCATCATTCCAAGCAGAAAAGCGACCAGGCAGTATCTTGGAGACAAAAAATGAAAAACATTCAGTTGGATAAAGAAGAACAGGAGCTGCTGGACGCGTTTGAGGCCGGCGAATTTCAGTCAGATCTGACTCCCGCCCGCAGAGAGTTCATCGAACAGTCCGCAGCGCAGACGTTCAAGAAGGACAAGCGAATCAATATCAGAATATCGAGCCGAGACCTCACCGCCCTTCGTCGCAGGGCCGCGGAAGAAGGAATGCCCTATCAAACCCTGGTGGCCAGTATTCTGCACAAATATGTTTCCGGCACTTTGTATGATGTCACTGCCAACAAGACCGTTGAGTCGAATAGGTAAGCCATGACGCAACTAACCTACAGACAATATCGCTGGCAGCGGGCCTTGCAGCGCCTGCCGGCCTCGGCCCTGGGCTCGACCCTCTTCTCCAAATTCCTGCACTACGTGGATCGCCCCCTCATGCGCGCTTCCGGGGATCGCATCTCCACGCCGGCCCTGCTCCTGGGCGTGCCCACCGTGCTCCTCACCACCACCGGGGCCAAGAGCGGCCAGCCCCGACGAACGCCGGTGGTGGGCGTTCCTGACGACGAGAACATTATCCTGGTGGCGTCCAACTGGGGCAAGCCCCGCAACCCCGGCTGGTACTACAACCTGCACGCCCACCCGACCGCGGAGGTGGAGTTCGGCGGCCATACGGGCGTCTACACCGCGCGCGAGGTGACCGACGCGGACGAGTATCAACGGCTGTGGCGCAAGGCGAGCCAGGTCTACATGGGCTTCGACAAGTACCAGCAGCGCGCCGGCGACCGGCGGATCCCGATCATGCTGCTGACGCCGCAGGATACAGAGCTATGATATAATAGTATTTATTCAGGCTCGACTTCAATAGACCACGGATTGGGCTGATCGGGCGGATCCGACAGATTTTTCTATAAAAAATCCGGTCCAATCCGCTCGATCAGCCTAATCCGCGGTCCATGGTGAATAGTTGCATTCTGTGTACAGCCGACCCGCACTTTCATGAAAAACAACTGGCCATGAAATCTACAGATCAGGCATCCCAGGAACTGCACACAAGAATCGGCGCAATCCATCCCATGCAACTCCAGGCCTGGCGACGGATGAAGCCATACGAGCGCTTGAACATCGCCTTTCAGGCGTATCAATTCGCCCTGGAAACGGTGCGCCTACGCGAGCGCAAACGGGCCGATGGACTCTCTCAAGCCGAGCTCGACTGGCGCGTCACCCGGCGCATGCAAGCAGACCAGCGTTTGGGAGGCGATGTGTGACAGCTGTTCAATCGTATGAACTACGAGACTTTTTTTCCTATGTGATCAGCGTCTTCGAGCGCCTCGATATCCCATACATGGTGGTGGGCGGGTTCGCCGCGATTTTCTATGGAGAACCGCGCCTGACAATTGACGTAGATATTGTCGCCGATATTCGCCTAGCTCATGTCCCGGCGTTTATTCAGGCGTTTCCCATACCTGACTACTATGTGAGCGAGGAAGGTGTCCGGGATTCTATAGCAAGGTGCTATCCATTCAACGTGATTCAGCCATCGACGGGCGCCAAAGTCGATATCGTGCCAATGCCGCCAGATCCTTTCACCCGGCTTGCCCTCCAGCGCAGACAACGGCTTGAATATGATGAAGCCGGGCAGACCGCCAGCTTCATCACCGCAGAAGACATCATCATCGCCAAACTCATCGCCTATCGAGAAACACAATCTGATAAACACTTTCGAGATGCTCGTGGCGTCCTCATGCTTCAGTGGGATACGATCGACCTGAACGCCGTTCGACGTGGCGCTCGAGGCGCAGGCGTTGAACAACTCTTCGAACAACTGTTAGAAATCGTTCACAACGACATGGCGTAGCCCCGCAACCTGATCTGGCGCTATAGCCTGCGCGCCAACCCGACCGCGGCGGTGAAGTTCGGCGGCCATGTGGGCGTCTACACCGCGCGCGAGATCACCGAAAACGCCTTTGACGCCAAGGCGCGGAGGCGCAAAGGAGCGCAAAGAGTTTCAGCTTTTCTCTGCGCATCTCTGCGTCACCGCGTCTTGGCGTCAAAATGCTCTCTACACCCACATATCACAGGAGGTAACCCATGCCCAATTCCCCCGATAGTCAAACCCCGGACGCCGAGGTCGCCGGCCGCATCGTCGACCGTTTCGTGGACGAAGGGCTGCTGCCCCGGGCGTTCGCAGACAGGCTCCTGAACCAGCTTGCGGATGGAACCCTGCGCGCGGATGACTGGACCGCGCTGGCCC
>JAJRVT010000058.1 GCA_024277175.1 Chloroflexota bacterium
CAGCACCGCCGGGTCCGGGGCCAGGAGCATGCCCAGTTCGAGCTTGCGTTGGTCGCCGTGGGGCAGGGTGCGGGCCGGCATGTAAGCCCGTGCAGTCAATCCCACCTGCTCCATCACCTCCCAGGCGCGGTCGATGTAGGCGTGAAAGTGGGCCTGGTTACGCCAGAAGCGAAAGTTGTCCCGCCCCAGGGCCTGGGCCGCCAGGCGGATGTTCTCCAGCACGCTCAGGTTGGGAAAGATGTTGGTGATCTGGAAGGAGCGACCGATGCTCAGGTGCGCGGTGCGGTGGACGGGCAGCCGGGTGATGTCCCGCCCTTTGAACAGGATCGTTCCGCCGGTCGGCGTCAGGTTGCCGGAGAGCAGGTTGAAGAAGGTGGTCTTGCCGGCTCCGTTCGGCCCGATGATCGAGTGAAACGCGCCCGCGTGCACCGTCATGCTGACGCCGTCCACAGCAGCCAGCGCGCCGAACGATTTACGCAGATCGCGGATGTCGAAGATGATCTCGTCGCGCATAGAATATTGATCCGATAGAACGCGGATTGAGCGGATTAGGCGGAAACAGCCGGATTTTCTTAAAAAATCCGTGTCGATCCGCCAAATCCGCCAAATCCGCGTTCTATTATTCGCCGCTCAGCGAACCGACAGGCAGGTCGCCACAGCGGTCCTGCATCTCCTCGGGCAACAGGCAGGGCGGTTCCGGCCGGTTGGTGGAGATCAGTTCGTAGTACTTGAACTCGGGATCGTCCAGATTGAGCAGCTTGACGATGTACATGTCCTGGATGGCCACGTGGTCTTCGGGGCGGATCTGAATCTTGCCCTTGGGACCGTCGAACGCCATGCCTTCCATGGCCGGGATCAGGGCTGCGGCGCTGGCGTCGCCGCCCGTGGCTTTGAGGGCTTCTACGGCCAGGAGCGCGGCGTTCATGCCGTCGGCGTCGAACAGGTCCGGCGGCGTGTCATAGTCGGCCTTGATCTTCTCCACCAGCCAGTCGTTGATCTCGTTGTCCGGCAGGGTGTAGTGGTAGAGGATGCCGCTGGTTTTGCCGATCAGCGGGCCGAAGACCGCGGGCATGGTGTTGTTGTCGAAGAAGGACGCGCCCAGCCCCATGGAATCCAGCACGCCCAACTCCTGGGAGGCCTGGAACATGGGAATGAAGCCGCCACCAGCCCAGGTCACGATCCAGGCGTCCGCGCCCGAATCCAGGATCTGCTCCATGTAGGGCGTGAACTCGGTGGTGTCCAGGGGGGCGAAGATGTCGTCGGCCACGAACTCGCCGCCGAAGTAGGTGCAGGCGTCCCGGGCCGACTGCGCGCCGCCGTAGCCGAAGCTGTAGTCGGGCGCGATCTGGACGAAAGTGCTGTACTCGGTGGTCAGGTACTGGCAGAGGTTGATGAAATCCTGATAGTTCTCACGCGAGGTGCGGAAGGTGTGGTCGTCGAAATTGGCGCCGGTGATGTCGTTGGCCGCAGCCGGGGCCACGATCAGCACCACGTCGTTCTCCTTGGCGATCTCCTGCAAGGAAGCGGTGCTGCCTGAACTCACCGTGCCGACCAGGATGTCCACGCCGTCCACTTCGATCAACTCCCGGGCCAGGGTGGCCGTGGTTTCGGCGCTGCCCTGATCGTCGCGCACCAACACCTGGACGGACATGCCGTCGATATCATAGACGCCATTCTCGTCGCCCGGCGCGCCGGCCGCGTACTCCATCCCGGCCAGGAAGCCGCGCTGAGCCATCGCGCCGTAGATAGCCAGCGGGCCGGTCAGATCGGAGATGAAGCCGATCTTGATCATCTTTTCAGCGGGGGCGGCAGCCTCTTCGGCGGCGGGCGCGGCCGGGGTGGTGGGGGACGTGCAGCCGGCCACGACCAACGCCAGCGCAGTCAGAACGAACAGCATCAATAGCAGCGGTCGGATTGCTTTCATGGGTGCGTCTCCTTTGGTGAGCATGCGAACCGGCTCCAGTCCGCCGTCTCGTCTCAATGGTGATGATGGTTCGTCTGGGGACTGGCCCAGGGTTGCAGGGTTCATGCGTCGACTGTAACGACGTCTCGCCCCACCTTGCGTTTACTCACGCGAATTTCTCAAGTGGGCGTGGAAATAGCGGTTGAACTCCTCCAGCCGTTCCAGGAAGGGGACGTGGCCCACCCCCTCCATGACCACCTCCTGGAAGGAGCCGCCGGCCTGGGCGTAGCGCTCCAGGACGGTCCGGGTTTGGGCGATCATGGGTTGGGAGGGGTAGACTTCCTCGCCCGGCCAGTCGGGGATCAGCCCCATCGCGCCCAGGGTCCCCGCGTCGGTCATGGCGGCGTCCGAGATGATGAGATCGTCGCTGCCCCGGATCCAAAGGATGGGCGGCTTGGGGGCGACAGTCACCAGCCTCTCCACATCCTCTACGTACTTAGGGGAGAGCGCATTGTTCGGGCCCCATTCCCCAGGCCCCACGAAGGGCCAGTTGGGCGAGGGGACGGCGTCACCGGGGTAGTCCTGCTCTCCCAGGTGGATGGCCAACATGGAGTCCACGATGGCGTCCTCCCGGTCCAGGATGAGCGGGGGTTTGACGATCAGGGAGCGAAGGACGGAGCGGGCCGTAAAGGGGCTGTCCACGCCCCGGTCGCCGGCCTGGATCAGCTTCACCATTTCCGGGTTGACCAGCCCCGCGCCCGATCCGGCGAAATCGTCGTAGCAGGGAGCGCCGGCCACATCCTTTGTCCCGCCGTAGCCGTAGGGCGAACCCGGCGCCGCCTGGATCAGAGAGAGCAGGCGCTCCGGGTAGTCCCGCAGGAGAAGCCAGCCTACGGAACCGCCCAGGGAGTTGGTCACCACATGGGCCTGTTCGATGTTCAGGCTGTCCAACAGGGCGACGGCGTCGTCCGCCAGGTCGGCCAGCCCCTGGGTGGCGTCGATCTTTTTGGCCGGGTCGGCGTCGCCATAGCCCCGCTGATCCGGCGCAACGCCCCGGTAGCCGGGCGGCAGGCTCAGCATCACTTCTTCCCACCAGGTGGCGGAGGAGAGGTTGCCGTGCAGGAAGAGCACAGGCGTCCCATCATCGGGTCCGCTGAAAAGCACGCGCGTGGTGAGTCGCGCGCTGGTCACCGTCTTCGCAGTCACTCCGTCCAGGGTTGGTATGTTCATGTTTCACCTCGTAGTAGGCCACGCATCCCTGCGCGACCTCTATTGTCAACGACCTACCTTCCTGGAAGCTCAGAGCTTCCAGGAAGGTGACGCCGACCCAATCAACCGAAACGCGCTTTCAACTTAACCTTCTCGACTTTGCCATAGGGCGAATGGGGTAACTCGTCCACGAAAACCACCTGCCGGGGGATCTTATAGCGGGCCAGCTTGCCGTCGCAGAACGCCTGCAACGCCTCCTCGCTGGCCGTCGCCCCCGGCTTGAGGGCCACGACCATGACCCCGACTTCGCCCCACTTCTCGTCCGGCCGGCCGATGAGCGCGGCCTCGGCCACGGCCTCATGCTGCATGAAGACCGATTCCACCTCCAGCGCGTAGACGTTCTCCCCGCCAGAGATGATCATGTCCTTGAAGCGGCCGGCGATGGTGTAGAACCCCTCCTCGTCCCGTGAAGCCATGTCGCCGGTGTGGAACCAGCCGTCCACCAGCGCGGCCGCGGTGGCTTCGGGGTTGTTCCAGTAGCCGGAACACACATGGGGGCCGGCGATGAGCAGCTCGCCCGTTTCGCCGGCGGGGACATCTCGTCCATCCTCGTCCACCAAGCGCATCCGGCTGTGGAAGATGGGCTTGCCCACCGAACCGACTTTGCGCACCGATTCCTCGTCCGTCATGGAGAAGCAGTTCGGTCCCACTTCGGTCAGTCCGTAGCCCTGGCGGAAGACGATGTTCTTCTGTTCTCGCCAGGCCTGGATCAAGGGGGGTGGACAGGGCGCGCCGCCGCTGATGAAGAAGCGGACATGGCTGAAATCGGCTTCCGCAAAGCCGGGCGCGTCCATCCACAGGCGGAAGAGGGTGGGCACGCCCAGGATGACGGTGCAACGCTCCTCCTGGATAAGGCGCAAGGTCTCGTCGGCGTCGAAGTCCCTGGAAAGGACGATGCGCCCGCCAAGATAGAAGAGGGGTGTGAGGAAGACGAAGAGACCGCCGGCGTGGAAAAGCGGCGTGATGACCGGCGAAACGTCGCCTTCGTTCAGCCCCCAACTGACGGCAGTGTTGATACAGTTCCACAGCACTTGGCGATGGGGGATCACTGCGCCCTTGGGCCGGCCGGTGGTGCCGGAGGTGTAGAGCAGGCAGTAGGGCGTCTCGTCGTCCAGGGGCGGGCGCCGGGGTTCGTCCGGAGACGCGGCAGTCAGCAACGTATTGTAGTCACGGGCGTCGTCCAGGGCCGCACCGTTCAGGCTGATATAGTGTTCAACCCCAATTTGAGGGCGCATCTCCGCGACAACATGCGCGAACCCCGGGCCAGCGATCAGGACTTTGGGCCGGCTGTCATTGACGATGTACGCCAGTTCCGCCGCCACCAGCCGCCAGTTGAGGGGTGCGAAGATGGCCCCGATCTTGGCCACGCCGTAGAAGAGGTCCAGATACTCCACGCCGTTGCTGGCCAGGATCGCGACCCGATCGCCCTTCTCCACGCCCAGTTCCGCGCGCAGAAAGTTCGCGGCCCGGTTGGCCCGCTCGTTCAGTTCCCGGTAGGTGTAGCGCCGGCCGGTGGCGGTCTCATAGAGCGCCTCCCTGTCCGGCGTCAA
>JAJRVT010000059.1 GCA_024277175.1 Chloroflexota bacterium
GCGATGGCCTGCATGCACCCGTAGATGATGGCCCCGCCTTTGCGCGAGTCATCGGCCGAGGGCAACCCGGCCAGCGGGCCGCTATCGGTGGGCAGGGCGTCGGCCAGGAAGAGCACGTTGACCCGGTCACCCAGGGGGTGATCGGCCGCGATTCCGGCGGCGATATGACCGCTATCATAGGGGCAGCCGTCATCCACCGCGTAGAGGGTCCAGTCGATGGGCGTTCCTTGGCTGGCCCAATCCAGTTGCGCCAGCTTGACACGCAGGGAGTCCTCGCCATTGGGGTTGTCCCCGCTCTTGGGGTGGAGGCGGTTCTGCTCGCCCCACATGGCGAAAACGACCGCCACCTTGAGCGGCTGGTCCATGGTGGTCAGATAGCGGCGCGAATCCACCAGCTTGGCCGCGATCTTGAACTCGATGGGCGCATCCTCGACGCGGGCGGCGTCCTGAAGCTCGGTCGACGAGAGATCGGGCAAAGCCAACAGCGCTTCGGTCAATGCGTAAAGACTTTCCTGGTCAGCCGGTTCGGTCAGATCAAAATGGGGCTTGGCGTTCTGGATCAGGTTTGCGGGAATGGCCATGATCGATCTCCAACGGTTTGAACAACAGTTTGAATAGGTCGTTGCGGCGAGTTGGTTCCAAATGAGGCGTTATGACTCTACTCTCTTTCCCGGCATCGTGCAAATCGATCTCAACAACAACCCCAACATCTGTGCGGTCCGGTGATGACAGGGCGAAAACCAGCCCAAAAAGAAGGGCTGCCACATTCGAGTGGCAACCCTTCGCGATCTACTGACTTCTGCAATTCGCCTGTGTGTGTTCCATCGTCGTCCTGAGCGATCTATTCCTGAACGATCACCAGCGTACCCGGATCGTCTTCAGTGGTTCGTTGCCAGACCGAATGACCGTCCCACGCCGGCCCCGCCCAGTCAAAGAGCCATTTGGCGTCGGCATTGGTCATGTTGACGCAACCATGGCTCATGGGCTGGCCAAAATTTTTGTGCCAGTAGGTGCCATGGAAACCGTAATCCTCGAAGAAGTATTGCACCCACTGGACGTTGTCCAGGTTGTAGTCATTTCCCAGCTCCGGATCCCCGCCGGACATGGTCTGCCTGCGCACCTTCATGCGAATGCGAAACTCGCCGGTGACAGTGGGCGTGCCCGGCAGACCGGACGAAATCACAAAAGCGCGTATCGGCTTGTTGTGCTCGTAGGCCACCACTGTCTGTTCACTCAGATCCACATAGATCCATTTATCTTCGTCGGGCAGTTCAAAATCAGGCTTGACTTTGGACGGATCCGGCAGAAAGGCCGTGGTCCATTCATCGACCAACGCCCAGTCCCAGGATGTCTCTTTGATAACCGGCCCCACCAGCGGCGCCCGGAAGGGCAACGGCGGCATGGATGACGCCCTGGAAAAACTGAGCGCCCCGTCCGGATTGGCATGGTTGTCGCGGGCGTCATCAGGGGGCGTTTCATCTGTACCGGTGGTGTGACTGGAGTATTCGATTTGCGCGTAAGCAGGGGCGGCGTCGAGGAGAATGGCGAATCCCAGCACGGCGACCAACGCCACCCCATAGACCGCCATGCGCCAGTTTGATTTCATTACGAGATAACGCACCATAAGCGCTGTCCTTTCTCTACTACAAGCAACGGTTCAGCCCACGTCAATAGTTGTTCCCTGGCGGAGGAACCGAACTTTTCGCGTAACTATTCACCATAGACCGCGGATTGGGCTGAAACCGCCAGATTTTTCAAAGAAAAATCCGGTTTGACCCGCTCAATCCGCCCAATCCGCGGTCTATTGGGTTCGTGCCTGAATAGATACCTTTTCGCAAAGAATCAAAACAAAAGCGCGATAAGCGCCCCTTAGGTTTCGATGTGTTTCGATGCTCACGCTATTGTAATCCACGCGCGGCAACCTGACAAACGCTTTGCAAGCTCAAACCGCAGGCGTCAACAGTCCATGATTTTTGTTGGACGAAATCGAAAAAATCATGTACAATATCGTCAAATCTAAGAACTGGTCGCCCTAGCACCCCCGCGACCTGGATTCGACACCACCGGTCTAGCGGAGGATCGTCGGCGTTGCGCGTCAGCTTTTGTTCAAAAGTTGGCCGTCACTCTTCGATCCAATCAACGTCGAACCCCTTAGATGCGAATCGGTCCACCTGTTGTGGCTGATTCGCCTGTTTCCCAAATTCGTGGAGTCGTCCGTTCGAACCGATGCATGCAGTGCGCATGAATGATTCGCGCATGCAGCGTGGGGCTGTTCTGAAAATAAGCCATCTTTCCCTACAATCAATCAACTGCGGATTGTATGGATTATTTTCCTCCGTCATGCGGCGCGCAGCCGTTCATGGCGCTTGTCCCCATCATTGGGCGTACGCATGGCCGGTCATCGAGATCAGAATCGAGACCAGAAGGGTAAAGCGTCCCATGACGCCCTTGCAGAACCCCGAGTCGCTGCTCGTCATCATCCCTGCCTACAATGAGGAGGGGGCCATCAGTCGCGTCATCCACAAGGTGCGACGACATGCGCCCACTGCCGACATTGTGATCATCGACGACGGCTCTGCAGACAATACGGCAGAGGTGGCCCGGAGAGCCGGCGTGATTGTGCTTCGACACCCCTTCAACCTGGGCATCGGCGGGGCCATGCAGACCGGGATGAAGTATGCGGTGAAACATGGCTATGACTATGTGGTGCGGCTGGACGGAGACGGCCAGCATGACCCGGCCGAGATCGAAAAGTTGTTGACGCCCCTACGCCAGCACACCGTAGATATGGTGGTGGGCGCCCGTTTTGTGGACGAATCCGTCAATGAGCTAGGCTGGCGCATTCCGTTGCTGCGACGGTGGGGCATCCGCCTCTTCGCCTGGGAAGTCTCTACGGTGGTGGGCCAGCGTCTGACGGACACCACATCCGGCTATTGCGCCATGAATCGCCAGGCCACCCAGGTGCTCGCCAACTATCTTCCCCAGGATTACCCGGACGTGGAAAGCCGCATCCTGGTCTACAAAGCCGGGCTGCGCCAGACCGAGGTCCAGGTGCAGATGAGCGAACGCATGGCTGGCGTCAGTTCCATCGACGCCTGGCGCTCCGTCTACTACGCCTTCAAGGTGACCATTGCCGTGCTCACCTGTGCGCTCAAAGATGTTGAACAAATGACCGTCGCCCTGTTGACGCCCAAGGAGCCAATCAATGCATCTAGCAAACATACCAATCAGCCAGCAGATCATCGCCCTACTCTATAGCCTGACGCTGCTTCTGGTCACCATCCAACTGATTCGCAAGCACAAACTGCGCGAGCAATACGCGCTGATCTGGCTGGGCGCGACAACGGTTATCTTCATCATGTCCATGTCCGACGGCGTGGTGGCGAAGATGGCTTCATTCTTCCGCGTCACCTATGCACCTACCCTGATCCTGGCCCTGGGCCTGCTCTTCTCCCTGGCCATCCTGCTCTCCCAGAGCGTCACCATCTCCACCCAGGCGGACCACATCCGCGACCTGGCCCAGGACATGAGCATGCTGGAGTGGGACCTGCACAAGCTTCAGGCCCAATTGGCCGAACTTGATGGAACGAAATTACAAGAGAGCGCCCATGAACAGTCATAAAATGAACGGACAGAACCAACAACGCTACGTGACCGCGGACAATGGCGCGTCCCCGTTGCCGGCGCGACGTAAGGCGCTGGTCATCGGCCTGGACGGCGCGACCTTCGACCTGATCAAGCCCTGGGCCGAGCAGGGCCATCTGCCCACCCTGGCCCGCCTCCTGAGCGAGGGCGCGCACGGCTCCCTGCGCAGCACCACGCCCCCTATGACCGCGCCGGCCTGGACCTCCTTCGCCACCGGCGTCAACCCGGGAACCCACGGCCTATACGACTGGATCGCGCGCGACGAGGGCAGCTATTCCTTCTCGCCCACCACCGCGCTGGATTGCAAAGCGCCCACCCTCTACGCCCTGCTCAGCCAAGCCGGGCGGCGGGTCTGCGCCTTCAATATCCCCATGACCTATCCGCCCGTGCAGGTCAACGGCGTCATGATCTCCGGCATGCCCGCGCCCAGCATCAAGAGCGGCATCACCTATCCGCCCGAACTGATGGATGAAATTTTTGAGAATGTGGGCGACTACATTCTCTATCCGGACCCCGGCCAGGCTTACTCGGACTCAGGCATCGACGCCTTCCTGAAACGTCTCTATCGCACCACCGAACTGCGAGTGAAAACTCTGGAGTATCTCCAGTCACGCGAGGACTGGGACTTTGCCATGATGGTCTTCAATGGCACGGACACCATCAGCCACGCGATGTGGAAGTTCATGGACGAGAGCCATCCCCTCTACGAGCCAGCCAGGGCGGAGAAATACGGCAACGCCATCCGCGATTACTATCGGACCGTGGACGGCTATCTGGCTCAAATCATGGATGACATGGACGACGACACGACTCTGGTCATCATGTCCGACCATGGCTTCGGCCCCTTCCACAAGTTCATCCATGTGAACAACTGGCTCATGGAACAGGGGTTCATGCGCCTGGACAAGGGCGCGGGCGCGCGGCTCAAGGGGACCCTCTTCCGTCGCGGCTTCTCGCCCATGAACGTCTACGATACGCTCATGCGTTTTGGCCTGGGCGCGCTCAAGCGCGAGGTGGTGCGCGGCCAGGGACAGGGGCTGATGAAGACTTTCTTCCTCTCCTTCGACGATGTCGACTGGTCCCGCACCCAGGCCTATTCCCTGGGCAACGTGGGCCAGATCCGGCTCAACGTGGCCGGCCGCGAGCCCATGGGCTGCGTCCAGCCGGGCGAGGAGTACGAGCGGGTGCGGAACAAGATCATAGACCGGCTACGGGAGATGACGGACCCGGAGACAGGCGTCAAAGTGGTGGACGAGATCTACCGCCGGGAGGAGATCTACAGCGGCGCGGAGCTGGAGCACGCGCCCGACATCGTCTTCATCCCCCACAAGCTGGAGTATTTTGGCTTTGGCGAGTACGAGTTCGGCAGCCACAAGATCATCGAAGCCATGAAGCGGGGCATCTCCGGCACCCACCGCATGAACGGCGTCTTCATGGCTTATGGCAAGGACGTCAAACCCGGCGTGGAAGTGGAGGGAGCGAGCCTGATCGATCTGGCCCCCACCATCCTCTACCTCATGGGCGAACCCCAGACCAGCCCTATGGACGGGCGGGTGCTGGATGAGATCCTGCTCCGCCCCATCGAGCAGGCGAGCCGGCGGGAGGATGACCAGGCGCCCGACGAAGAGCAGGGCGGTCCCGGCGCGGGCGAGACGCTGAGCGAGCGGGACAAGCAGGTGATCGCCGAACGGCTGCGCAGTTTGGGCTATGTGGGGTAGGAATAATTAATGGTGAATTGTGAATGATCAATTGTCAATAGTGAATGTGTTCACGGTGGATCTGGAGGACTGGTTTCAGGGACTGACCAGCACCAATCCGCGTGTGGACGATTGGCCCACATTCGAGAGCCGGATCGAGGAGGCCACGGACGCGTTGCTGGACATCCTGCGCCAGCACCGGATCGAGGCCACCTTCTTCACCCTGGGCCATGTGGCCGACCATCACCCGGCCCTGGTGGAGCGCATCTGCGCCGAGGGGCACGAGATCGGCGTCCACGGCTACTATCACCGCTTCGTCTACCGCATGACGCCGGATGAATTCGCCCGGGAGCTGGAGATGGGCATCGCGGCCCTGGAGCGGGTGACCGGCCAGCGTCCTGTGGGCCACCGGGCGCCCTACTTCTCCATCAACGCCGACACGCCGTGGGCCTTCGACGTCATGCGGGAACAGGGCATTCGCTATGACAGCAGCGTCTTTCCGGTGCGCAACATGCTCTACGGCTTTCCGGGCGCGCCCCGCTTCCCCTACTGGATCGGCGAGGAGGAAGACAAATTGCTGGAACTGCCCGCTTCCACCGTGCGCGTTGGCGGCAAGGTGCTGCCCATGGCCGGTGGTTTTTACATGCGCGCGCTGCCCTATCGTTTCAGCCGCTGGGCCATCAACCAACTGAACCGGGACGGCCATCCGGCCATTCTCTACGTCCACCCGTGGGAGTTGGATCAGGGACAACGTTACAACCAGGTGACGGCCCGGGAGCGCATCACCCATTACCACGGCCGCCGCGGTCTGGAGAAGAAATTGCATCGGCTTTTTAGCGATTTCCGGTTTACGTCCATGGGCAGGTTGATTGAAAGGATGGACAATATCGCCTTCCAGGAAGATTCACCAGGCCGACCGGTTGACGACATGACCTTCCTGGAAGGTTTGCCCGGCCAGTCGGTTGGCGCGACCATCTTCCAGGAAGATTCCCGCCTCCATCAGGTGACGCCATGAGGATCAGCGAGCTGACGGAAGAAGAGCGCCCCCAGTGGGACGCGTACGTGCGCGACGCCGCGGGCGGGCTGCCCCAACATCTCTCCGGCTGGCGGGATGTGTTGGCGCGCACCTACCAATATGAGACCCATTTCCTGATGGCCACCGAAGCGGACGAAGACGGCGACGAACGCATCGTGGGCGTGGCGCCCATTTTTCGCGTCTCCAGCCGCCTGCTGGGCGACACCGTCTCCACCATGCCCGGCGGCCTGTGCGCCGACAGCCCGGCCATCGCGCAGGCGCTGATCGAGCGGGGCCGGGAGATCGCCGGCAACGCCCGGGTCAAACGCTTCCTGATCCAGGACACGCGCCAACAGTGGCCCGGCGACCTGCAAACCACCAGCCATCACGAAGAGTGGTGGGTGACCCTGGTCGAAGACGAGGAGACCCTATCCAAGCGCCTGCACCGCAACATCCGCCGCCAGATCCGCATGGCCCGGCGCAACGGGTTGACGGTGGAGATCGACCGCACGGGCGCGCTGGCCGGCGAGTTTCACCAGGTGCTGAGCCGCTTCACCCACCAGGCGGGCACGCCCGTCTTCGGGCGCGATTTTCTGGAAAACGTGATCGATGTCTTTCCCGGCGGCTTCAACATCGTGGTCGTCCGCTACGAGGAGACCCCCATCGGGGCCTACTTCCAGTTGGAGATGGGCGACGCCATCTACGGCATGTGGGGTGCGGCCCTGCACGAGTATCTCAAGCTGCGCCCCGTCTACCTGGCCTACTGGGAGATCATGGCCGACGCCATGGCCCACGGGTTCGCCTACCTGGACATGGGACGCAGCCCAGTGGACTCCAACGCCTCCAAATTCAAGGCCCAGTGGGGGGGAGAATCCCGGCCTATCTACCAACAGGTGGCCAGCCTGACGGGCGAGGAGGCCGCGGCCAGCGTGGCCGACAGCGTCCAGTCCGACGCCCGTTTTCTCTCATTCCGCAAGATCTGGCCCAAAGTGCCATTGCCCATTGCAACGTTCCTGGGACCGCGGCTGCGCCGCCATGTCCCGTTTGCTTAATAGACCGCAGATTGGGCGGATTCCCGCGGATGATTTTGAAAGAATCCGTGAAGATCCGCCAAATCAGTTCAATCCGCGGTCTATCCTGAAATCAAAGGATTCGAACAGTGTTAGCGAAACGTCAAACTTCCCTGGTTGAGCAGCAGGCCCTCGATGCGGACGAAGCCGCCCCCGAGGGATTGGCTGCATTTCGCTGGTCGGCCCTGGCCGACGGGCGCACGTACACCGCGTTGGCCCTGATCCTGGTCTGGGCCGCGGTCATCCTACAGGCGCCCTCCCTGCTGCACCTGCCCATCCAGGTGGCGAGCTGGCTGACCTTCTTCGCCCTGCTGGTGACGCCCGGCTACCTGCTTGGCGACATGGTAGCGCGCAAGCTGAACCTGGACTGGCTGGAACGTCTGGCCGTGGCCTATCCCCTGAGCATCGTGGTGCTGGCCGCGCCCGGCATGTTCGTCCTCCTGCGCCACCTCACCCTCACCGAACTGACCACCGGCTGGATCCTGACGACCGGCCTGCTCATCGGCGTGTGGACGGTCTATACGCTGCTGGTCCATGGCCGCGGGAAGCGACGCGCACCCGCACGCCGTTGGGCCTGGGACGAGATCGGTCTGCTGGCGCTGATCGGGGCGGCCTTCCTCTTCATCCTCCCTCAACTGAGCATCTACAAGATCGACGGCGACGCCTACGCGGTGGCCTCCTTCGCGGCCGACGCCTTCGCCGGCCTGCCCCTGAACGCCCGGGAACCCCTCTTCGGCACCAACCTGGGACCAGGCGTGCGCATGAGCTTCAACCAGTCCCTCCCCATGGCCTATCTCTGGTCCCAGCTTTCGGGCATCGATCCCCTGACCCTGACCTCCACCGCGTCCCGGGCCATGATCGCGCTCTGGGCTATCATCGCCGCCTACATGCTGGGCAAGGCCGCCGGCGCCCGAAGCGACGACCGCGACTCCGGCCGGCGCATGGGCCTGTTCGTGGCCTCGATCCAGTTGCTCATCTTCATGATGAGCCCCTTCCTGCGCGGCGACAACGCCAGCCTCTTCTTTTTCGAACGCACCACCGCCGACAAATTCATGGTGCCGGTAACCATGCTGCCGGTGGTCTTCGCGCTATCGATCCGCTTTCTGCGCAGCGGCCGGCGCAGCGCGTGGTGGACCGCGGCCCTGGTCTCTCTGGCCGTCTCCATCATCCACCCGCTGATCGCGGCCATGCTGGCCCTGGCCCTGGGCGCGTTCGGCGGCTTCCACCTGCTGCTCAACCTGCGCAATCGCCAGGCCATCAAACGCAGCCTGGCGCTCTGGCTGCTCATCGGCATCGCCATGTTCCTGCCCATGGTGCAACTGGTCCTCTCCCGGGGGGACGCGCCCCTGGCCCCCTCCTACCCCAGCACGTTCGAGGGCTGGTCGGTGGGCGAGAAGTGGATCCCGGCGTTGCCCTTCTGGAACGTGCCCAGCCTGGACGTCTACGGACCCCTGCCTAACCTGGCCCAGCTCGACGCCAGCGACGCCAACACCAACCTCGATCCTTTCCTGATCTGGCGCTTCGCCGTCAACATGACCCGCCGGCGGCTGATCCTGTTCGACATCAACCACTATATTTCGGATCCCAACATCCTCTATGAGCCGCCCTATCTGCTGGCGTTGTTCATCCTGCCTTTCCTCTTCTGGCGCATTCGCTCCAATATCGGGGCCCAGTTCGCGATCAGCGTGACCTTGGCGATCCTGTTCGCGATGTTCAACCCGCTGATCACGCCCCTGATCGGCGATCTGGTCATGCCCTGGATCCTGTGGCGTTTCGTCTGGCTATTGCCATACGCACTGATCATCGGCCTGGGCGCGTACCAGTTGCTCATGACCGTCTCCTCCTGGATCGGACGCAGAAGCAAGTCCGATGACGAGCAGAACGGGAATGCACGCGTGCGAACCCTGCAAACCATCGCGCCCTTAGTCACAGTGCTGTTGCTGGCGATTGCAGCCAGCCCCCTCATCGCCCAGAATATGCGCACCCTCAAGGACCGGGCTGCGTTCCCCTATTTCTTCCCCGCGCCCCAGAACCTGCTTTCCCGGCTGAATGACGAAACCCTGCTCAATGGTCCCGCCACGGTGCTGGCCGACCAGGACCTGAGCGTCACCATTCCGGCCTATGTGGCCAACGCCAACGTGGTCGCCCATCGCGCGCCCACCACCAGCGAGATCTTCCCCGCGGACCGGCAGGACGAGGCCCTGCAACGGCTTATTGACCAGCACAACTTCTTCCGGCTGGCCTATCTGAACGAAGAGGGGCTGGACATTCTCGACCGCTATGATGTGCGTTATGTGGCCACCACCAGCGGCAGCGACCTGGACGTTCAACTGCGCCTGGCGCCACAGTGGTTCGAATGGCTCATGGACGATCAATCGTTCAGCCTCTACCGGGTGGCCGAACAGCCGACCGTGAACGAAGAGATCGTCGGCAACACGGCCATGACCGATCGCGACTGGGACACGGCCGCGGCCGCATACAAGAACGCGCTGCGCAAGGACCCCCAAAACCTGATGGCGCAACTGGGGCTGGCTGATATCGCCCATGCCCGCGGCGCTTTCGATGACGCCTTTGCGATCCTGCACGACGCGCTGCAAGACGCCAAGGTCGTCGCGCCCGCAGCCGCACCGGTGATCCACGAACGGCTGGGGCAGATCTACGCCGACGCCGGCGACTATGACCGCAGCATCGCCCAGTTTTTCCTGGCCCAGGAGAACGCGCCCGATGTGGCCCGCTTCCATGTGGCCATGGCCGACTCCTGTCTGAACGCGGGCCGGGATGACTGCGCGGCCGAGCAGTACGCGCTGGCTGTGGAGACCCAGCACCTGCCCGATGACGTCTCGCGCACCATCGCCCTGGCCGATCTCTGGCGACAGCGCAACGACAGCGATCGCGCCCTGGCCCTCTATGAAGAGGCCGTGGCCGCGCAGCCTATCCTGGACAACCAACTGATGCTGGTTTCGGTCTACCAGGAGATGGGGCTGTTCGACAAGGCCGAGGCCCTGCTGGAGGAGATGCGCCGCCAACATCCAGTCTCCACCGAGGTGCTGACGGTTGCGGGTGGTCTTTTCGCCACCCAGGGTAAATATGACGAAGCCATCGATGAGTATCGACGGGCCGTTCGCCTGGAAACGCTGGAAAGTAAAGAGACCATCGAGGCCCGGCTGCCCCTGGCGCGCACGCTGTTGGACGCTAATCGACTCCCGGAGGCCGTCCAGGAAATTCAGACTATATTGGCGCTGGACCCCAACAACGCGGCCGGTTACGCACTGCTGGGCGACTTCTATCAGAAACAACGCCGCTTCGACAAGGCCATCGAGGCCTATCAGCGCGCGTTCCGGCTGGACCCAACCCAGGTCGGCCTCTTCCTGCGCCTGAGCGACCAACTACGGCAGCAGGGTCGGCAACAGGGCGAAATTCTGGATCTGCTCCAGACCGCCATTCAGGCCAACCCGGACGAGGCCACCTTGGCCCTGGCCCTGGGTGACAGCTATCAACGCCACGGCGACATCGCCGAGGCTAGCGAGGCCTATAAATCCGCCCTGGACATGTTCGAAACCCAGTCTCTCTCGGCTACCCTGGACCCGCGCGCCGCGCGCCTGAGTCAGGCCTACGCCTATACCCGGCTGGCCAATATTCAGGAAGATCAGGGCAACCTGGAGCCGGCCATGAACTACTACAGCGCGGCGGTGGCGGCCGCGCCCGACGCCACCTGGACCCAGATCACCCTGGGCGACGCGCTGCGCAGGCGGGGAGAGATGGACGGCGCCCAGATTGCTTACCAGCGCGCGATCCAGATCGACCCTGCGGAAGTGGACGCCTATGTACGTCTGGCCGATCTGGCTGCAGCCCAGGGCGCTATCGGCCAGGCCGCGCGCCTGCGCCGGCAAGCCCAGGAGATCGCCGTCGCCCAGGCGAGTGCAGAGACGCCGCTCGTCGCGCCCACGGGTGTGGGTGCGGATTCCATCGCCGGCGCGACCGCTCCCCAGGATGAGATCACCGCCAACGCAGCCTTCAAATCGGACGAGACGGTGGAGACGACGGACCCAAGCGCCGCTGACCAGGCCGCAACAGCCATCACAGGCAGCGCGCCCTCCACGGCCAACCGTGAGATCGGAGGCAACACCTTGGGGCTGCTGGCCCGCATCTATCAGGAAAACGGGCAGACGGACGAGGCCATCCAACTCTATCAGGATAAACTGAAGGAAGGCGAGGAAAAGGGCTGGTATCCGGCTGTGTTGGCCCAGTATCAGAAGGGGCTGGGCGATCTCTACCTGGCCGCCGGCCATCCCGACAGCGCCAAAGAAGCCTACGCACGGGCCGTAACCCTGAACGCCTGGTGGCCTCAAGCCCGCCTTGGCCTGGCCCGCGCGCTCTCTGATCAGGGCGACAGGGCCGGCGCGTTGCAACAGTTGGAGGAGGCGGTCGCCATGGCCCCCGGTCTGGTCGAAGCTCAGATCGCCCTGGCTGACGCCTTCACCCAGCAGGGGGCCAGCAACGTGGCCCTGGCCATCTACAAGGCCACGGTCGAAGCCCATCCCGGCAATGAACGGGCGGTGTTGGCCCTGGCCCGCGCCCAGCAACAGCGGGGCCAGTGGGAGGCGGCGGAAGCAAGCTATCGCAGCATGATCGACCTCAACCCGGGTGACAGCGAGGCGTATGTGGGGCTGGCCTCCCTGCTCATGGACGGAGGTCGCTATGATGAAGCCCGGGCTTTGCTCCAGCAGGCGTTGGGCATCGACCAGCAGAGCGTCAACGCCCATCTCCAGTTGGGCGTTCTGGAGCAGCGGCTGGGCAACCAGAAGGCGGCGGTGGAGCAATATCAACTGGCGACCAATATCGGCGGCGAATCGGTCAGCGTCATCCTGATCGACCAACTCAACCGCTACGCCGACTATGAAGCAGCGTTGGCCCAGATCGAAAGCGACCTGGCGCTGACCCCCGACGATCCGGAGTTGCTGCTGCGCATGGCCGGTCTCCAGCGCACGTTGGGACGCTATCCTGAAGCCATGGCCGCGCTGCGCCGGGCGGAGAAACTGGGTCTGGATGACAGCCGCTTCTCCGTAGAGTTGGGTGAAATCTTACGGGCCCAGGGTCGCCCCCACGCAGCCCTGGCCGCCTATCGTCAGACGATCAACAAGGCCCCGGACGAACCGGCCAACTATCTGACGCTGAGTGAACTCTGGGGATCCCAGGGAGACTATGGCAAGGCCATCGCCACGCTGAACACAGGCATCGGACAGGTGACGCAGCCTGCGCCTCTCTATGCAGCCCTGGCCAGCCTTCAGTTGCAGCGGGGAGACGCCGAAGCCGCAGGCGCAACCCTGGAAACGGCGCTACAGACCCTGGGCGATGACGAGAGCTTGGTGCTCGCAATGGGCGCCTATCTCCAGTCGGAGGACGAGAAAAAAGTCAAGGCGTGGTATAATGACGCCCTCGCCCGCGAACCTGACAATGCAACCTTCCATATTGCGCTGGGCAACGAGCAGTTGCGTAACGGCGACAAAGAGGAAGGACTCGCCCATCTGGAGCAGGCTACAGCCCTGGACCCGGCCAACGGGAGTTATTTGTTTGAACTGGGCGACGCCTATCGCGAGTTGAAGCGAGACGAGGATGCAGAATCGGCCTATGTCCAGGCCCTGGCCCTGGAGCCGACGTTGGAGAACGCCTACGTCAACTTGGGCGAACTCTATCGCGAGCAGAAGCGAGCGGATGACGCCCGCGCCGTTTACGAACAAGGGTTGAAGGCCCTGCCCACCTCCGGTGCGCTGCTGGTGGGTTACGCCCAGTTCCTGTCAGAAGAGGGCGAGGACGCGGCGGCCCTGGCTGCCCTGGAACAGATCAGCCAGCTTTCGCCCACGGCGGAAAGCCTGCTGCTTCGGGCCGCTGCCTATTTGGAAATGGACGACGCGCTGTTCGAAGTCGCCGCTGATGGTGCGGAGACGCCAGCAGGCGAGGACGCGGAGAACGCGCCCTCTCCCTCCCAGGCGTACGCCCTGCGCGACCTGGAAGATGCCCAGAAGCAGGAACCGGGGTCTGTGACGGTGCTGGTCGCGTTGGGCGATCTCTACCGGCTCATGGGTGACCGGGCGGAGGCCCGCCAGGTCTATACCGAGGCCGATGAACTGTTGCCGGGCATCGATGTGGCCAGCCGGCGGTTGGCCGGGTTGCAACGACGTTAAGGAAATTGTGAGAACAATAGACCGCGGATTGAGCGGATGGGGCGGGTTCAGGCGGATAAAGCAAGAAAATCTGGCTGTTTTCGCCCAATTCGCTCAATCCGCGGTCTATTGCGGAGATTTGGGAAACGCATGCGAAGATTACAACTGTTGCTTGTTTTCGTTATTCTTGCAGTCGTCGGCGCCACGCCAGGGACAGCGGCCCACGCGCAGACAGACGAACAGCCCTCCTCCCCTGCCGCCAGCGAAAAATCAACCGCCGATCTCTGGCTGGACGTCAGCCTGATCCCGCCTGTGGTCGATGATTTCAACGACCACGCGCGGCCGGAGGACATCGCCCGGGTGGAAACGCCCCGCCTGCTCTCGCTCCTGAGCGAGGTCCCGGTGGGGCGGCGGCTTCTGATCTTCAAGACCATCGAGGACGCCGAACTTTTCGTCCCTCGCCTCACGGGCGAGATCGACATCATCGGCTACAACCTGGAGCACGGCCCGGCCAACTCACCTGAAGAGGCGGCGGACCCGGTGGGCAGCGTCCAGCGCATGCGCAAACTGGCTGATGAATATGGCATGGAACTGGCCATCGGGCCGGACCACGAACTCGCGTTGAACGCTGGCGCGGCCATGGCCCCCTATGTGGACATCTTCGTGCTCCAGGTCCAGCGGGTGCAGACCGATCCGTTCACGGTGCGCTCCTTCGTGCTGCCCATGGTGAAGCAACTGCGTCAGGCCAACCCGGACCTTCAGATCAGCGTCCAGTTACGCACGGACGGCGACCCGGAGCAACTGACTGCGCTCATTGATTCCATGAAATACGAACTGGACGGCGTTTCCATCCTCACCAGCCTGGAGACCGTGGCAGGGGCCGAAGCGTTGATCCATGAACTGCGCAATCCTCCGCCCACGCCCACGCCAATGCCGACCACGGTTCCGAACACGCCCGTCCCGAACCCGGCTGAACCTGTCGTCACAACCATCGCCCCCGCATCGGTTGCCCAGGCCGAGCCAGGATCGGGGGAGCCGTCCCAGCAGCGCCCGCCCCAGGGCGCGCCCGGGCCCGTCGGCGGGCCGTCCGCTCCCGCCAATCCGCTGCTGCTGGCCGGCGGTGCGTTCATGGCCGGCGTCTTCTTCGCAGGCTTCGCGATCACCGGTCTCTATTATCTTTATCGCTATCTGCGCGGCTAACAGGCTGCCAGAGAAAATCAATAGAACGCGGATTCGGCGGATGGAACGGATTTACACGGATTTTTAAGAATCCGGTTGTTTCCGCTTCATCCGCCTGATCCGCGTCCCATTGCACGTCAGGAAAGTCACCCAATCCAAGGAGGACCCCCCATGAGCGAAGAGAGAGATGGGTTCGCCCCCATTGCCGATAAGATGCGCCGGGAAGGCCTGCCGGAGATCGTCATCCGCAACTTCAAGCATTACTACAGGCTGGTCCAATCGGGCGAGACCGGGCTGATTCCCGAATCCAACATCCGGCCGGTGGACGCGCTGCCCGATGCGGACGCTTTCGCCGGCGATCCGGCGTTGATGGCCGCGGGCCAGGCCGCCATGGGGCGGGCGGTGGCCATCAAGCTCAACGGCGGCCTGGGCACGAGCATGGGGCTGGACCGGGCCAAATCCCTCCTGACCGTCAAGAACGATCACACGTTTCTGGACATCATCGCGCGCCAGGCTATCAAATTGGGCGCGCCCCTGATTTTCATGAACAGTTTCAGCACCCGGGAGGACACCCTGGCCGCGCTGGCCCGCTACCCCGAATTGCAGCGGGAGGATATTCCCCTGGACTTCGTGCAGAACAAAGTCCCCAAGCTCACCCAGGCCGACCTGACGCCTGTCTCCTGGCCCCCAAACCCGGCCCTGAAGTGGTGCCCGCCCGGCCATGGCGACATCTACGCCGCACTCATCACCTCCGGCATGCTGAATGCGCTCCTGGACGCGGGCTATCGCTACGCCTTCGTCTCCAACGCCGACAACCTGGGCGCGGTCATGGATGCGGCTATCCTGGGCTATTTCGCGGCTAACGAATTATCCTTCATGATGGAAGCGGCCGACCGCACCGAATCAGATCGCAAGGGCGGTCATCTGGCCCGACGGCCCGACGGTCAGCTCATCCTCCGCGAGTCCGCCCAGTGCCCGGACGAGGACAAGGGCGCGTTCGAAGACATCAATCGTCACCGATATTTCAACACCAACAATCTCTGGATCAACCTGCCGGCGCTGAAACGCCTGATGACGGAGAAGAACAATGTGCTGGGCCTGCCCATGATCCGCAACAGCAAGACCGTGGACCCGCGCGACCCGGCCTCCACGCCCGTCTACCAACTGGAGACGGCCATGGGATCGGCCATCGGCGTCTTCCCCGGCTCGGGCGCGGTGCGCGTTTCCCGCAGCCGGTTCGCGCCCATCAAGACCACCAACGATCTGCTGGCCGTGCGCTCGGACGCCTATGTGTTGACCGACGACTATCGGGTTGTTCTGGACCCCAGCCGGGAGCGGCCACCGTTCATCCAACTGGACAGCGCCTACTACAAGCTGATCGACGCCATGGAGGCCCGCTTTCCCAAGGGCGCGCCTTCGCTGATCCGCTGCCGATCCCTGGCCGTCGAGGGTGATATCCGGTTTGGGCGCGATGTCGTTATGGAGGGCGACGTGCATCTGGTCAACGAGACGGGCGATCCCCTTGTCGTCGAGGACAGCTCCCGGCTTGTCGGGGTTCATTCATGACCGTCTCGGAAAACCTGAGCCAAGTCGACTGCTGGTAGTGCGGGGCAGAAAGGCTCATACGGTTTTGGCAAGTACGTTGGCTTTCTGACGAATGGCATCCAGGGCCGAAGAAATATCTGAGAGGAGTTAGCCGTTGTCGGATAGATTGTTTCCCTTTTGGGTTTGTGCTACTATTGAAAAGACGGCGATAGCGTCATCCAACTATCGCTTCCTCTGAATATCCGGATAATCAACCATTCTGGCAAGAGTGAAAAACGAGGAGACAATCCCATGAACAAAATTCTGCGCACCATGCTGCTGACAATTCCCCTGCTACTGGCATTGACAATCTTCGCGGCCTGCGCCGCGCCCGCCGTTCCCGCAGGCGAAGAAGGAACGACTGCACAGGAAGCTGGCGCTGAAGAGGCCGCAGCGCCAGCCGCAGGCGAAGCGGGCCAGGCCGAGGCGCCGGCAGGCGCGCTTCCGGACCTGGGCGGACGCACCATCGTGGCAGCCATGGCTAATGACTTCACCCCCCTCCAGTACGTGGACCCGAACACGGGCGAGGCCGTGGGCTGGGAATACGACGCGGTCAGCGAGATCTGCCAACGCCTCAACTGCGTGGTGGACTGGCAGAACAGCAGTTGGGAGACCATGATCCCGGCGGTGGCCAACGGCCAGTTCGACATCGGCATGGACGGCATCACCATCACCGAGGAGCGGGCCCAGCAGGTGGACTTCTCCAAGCCCTACATGCGCAGCGAGCAGTTCATGCTGGTGCGCGCGGACGAGGACCGCTTCACCACGCCCGAAGAGTTCGCGGCCGA
>JAJRVT010000060.1 GCA_024277175.1 Chloroflexota bacterium
AGGGGTAGGTGTGCTCGTGGGTCTTGCTCTTGTAGAGCAGCCCGCGGCCGGCCAGTTCCTCCTCGATCAGCGGGTCCGCGTCCTTGACGAAGATCCCCGCCCAGGTCACCTCCTCCTTGAACGCGCCGTCCGGGTTGATGGTCATGATCACGGGCAGGCCGTACTTGCGCCCCACCTCCATATCATCGGCGCCGAACGCGGGCGCGATGTGGACGATGCCCGTGCCGTCGTCGGTGCTGACGAAGTCCGCAGTGACCACGTAGGCGTAGTCCTCCTCCACGGGGAAGAAGGTGTAGAGGGGTTCGTAGCGCATGCCGGCCAGGTCCGCGCCCTTGAGGGTCTCCAGCACCTCATAGCCGGGATCGAGCACCGATTCGGCCAGGTCCGCGGCCAGGTAAAGGACGTCGCCGCTGGCGTCCCGCACCTTGACGTAATCCACCTTCTCGCCCACGGCCAGGGCCACATTGCCCGGCAGGGTCCAGGGCGTGGTGGTCCAGGCCAGGAAGTAGGCGTTTTCTTCGCCCTTGACCTTGAACTTGACGTAGACGCTGGGGTCGATGGTCCCTTCCTTGTAGCCCAGGGAGAGCTCATGGCTGCTCAGGGGCGTGCCGCAGCGGGGACAGTAGGGGACGACCTTGTAGCCCTGGTAGAGCAGGCCCTTGTCCCAGAACTGCTTGAGGATCCACCAGGCCGACTCCACATAGTCACTGTCCATGGTCACATAGGCGTGCTCCAGGTCGACCCAGTAGCCCATGCGCTCGGTCAGCCGCTCCCACTCGTCCACGTAGGTGAAGACCGACTCCCGGCATCTCTTGTTGAACGCCTCCACGCCATAGGCCTCGATCTGCTCCTTGCCGGTGATGCCAAGCTGCTTCTCCACTTCGATCTCCACCGGCAGGCCGTGGGTGTCCCAACCGCCCTTGCGGTAGCAGTAGTAGCCCTGCATGGTCTTGTAGCGGGGGAACATGTCCTTGAACGCGCGCGCCAGCACGTGGTGGATGCCGGGGCGTCCATTGGCCGTGGGCGGGCCCTCGAAAAAGACGTAACGGGGGCCGTCCTTGCGTTCCTCCATGCTGCGGTGGAAGACGTCCCGCTCCCGCCACAGGTCCAATATGCGCTTCTCCAGCTCCGGGAACTTCACAGAGGCGGAGACGTCGTTGAATTGTTTTTCGCTCATTGTTCGTTTCCTGTCATTCCCATCGTTTTCCAGTTAAATTTTCTGGTTGCACCCATCCCCACCCCAGCTTATAAACCTTACGTTCGATCCAGACCCCATAGCTGCTCTGTAACCACTCCTCCGGGTGGGCGACCAGCCCATGGTAGACCGGATTGTAATGGATGTAGTCCAGCCGGTCCGCGAACTCCTTCAGCCCTTCCACCCGCGCGGCCCGGTAGGCCCGCTGCCAGACGGGCGCGCCCTGGGGCAGGCCCATCATCTCCAGATAGCCGCGCTCGAAAGTTGCGAACAGCCCGCGCATGGTCCTGTCCAGCGTCGCGCCCGCGCCCGGATCGAGCAGCAGGTGGGCGTGCTCCGGCAGGATGACATGGCCCACCGTCTGGAACGAATAGCGCCGCCCCAGCTCGCGGAGCACGCTCTCCAGCAGGTGCGCGGCGTGAGGGTCCTGGAGCGCCGCCTGCCGCCCAAAGGTGGTGCAGGTCACGTACATGCAGCCCGGCGTGAAGTAGGGGGCGTAGGGTGAGTCGATCATTGGTGCGTCTCACATTTGACGCAGAGGCGCAAAGAAAAAACCTCTTTGCGTCCCTTTGCGTCACCGCGTCTTTGCGTCAAAATTTACGTCAATTCGATATAGATTCGCTTGTTGATCTTGCCCTTGCTCTTGTAGTTCACCACCTTCATACCCTCCACCTCCCGGGTATTGTGGACATGGGTGCCGCCGTCGGCCTGTAGGTCCAGCCCCACCAACTCAATGGTGCGCACTTCCTGGATACCTGCCGGCAGCAGGTTGATCTTGGTGCGGATCAGGTCCGGGATCTGGAAAGCCTCCTCCCGGGGCAGGATCTGGGCGCGCACCTCCCGCGCGGCCGCGATCTCGGCGTTGCAACTGGCCTCGATCTCGCTGATCAACTCCCGGCTCATGTGCTCGAACTCAAAGTCCATGCGGCTCTTGCCCGGGTCCATGTTACCGCCCGTGACGCTGGCCCCATAGTCCCGCCAGACCACGCCGCAGAGGATATGCATGGCCGTGTGGGTGCGCATGAGCTTGTAGCGGCGTTCCCAGTCCAGCTCGCCGTGGACGGAGTCGCCCACGTTAATCGACGGTTCGCCGCCGTCGGTGGCCAGCCAATGCCAGATCTTGCCCTGCTCCTTCTTGACCTTGGTCACCGCGTAGCGTTGGCCGTTCGCGGTCAGCCAGCCCTGGTCGTTGGGCTGCCCGCCCCCGCCCGGATAGAACGCGGTCCGGTCCAGCTCCACCCGAAAGAATCTATCGCCCCGGTCCACCGCGGTGACCGTGGCGTCGAACTCCTTCAGATAGGCGTCGTCGTAATAGAGTAAGTCAGTCATGAATCACGCTCCCCGATTTCTGATAGAACACGGATTTAGCGGATTGGGCGGAAACAGCCGGATTTTTATTGTAGATTAACAAAATAATACCGGTATATTTGACCGTGTTTATACCGACATTATTTTGTAAAAGCGCAAAAAAATCCGTGTGAAAATCCGCTAAACCCGCGTTCTATCCAATCAAAAAACCCGTCCCCAAAACGGGGACGGGCTGAAAAGTCCGCGGTACCACCCCGGTTCCCGACCGCCTGCGCTGTGCATGTCTGCATCAGTTGCGCAAGGGTTGGACACCTTGATTGCAAAGCCGGCGCTGGCGTCATCGCCATGGCTGAATTCGCCGCGAGGGTAACGGGTCGCGCTCCCGGCGACGTCTACTGGCGGTGGGTCCACCGCGTTCGGGCCGCTGCTCCGGAGTGATCTTCGACGCTGAAGGGATGACCCGGCTTCCACCGTCCCAGGCTCGCTGTGCAACGTTTCAGCGTCTACTCGTCTCCATCCACGCAGATTGATCGTTCAACTGTATGCTGCGCAGTGTATCACCGTGCGTGGACGGCTGTCAAAAAAGCGCGCCGGGGGGCGCATTCCGGGATTAGACCACAAGATACACCGCAACGGAAGACGGTCTGGCCTAATCCCGGAATGCTGAGATCATAAGCGAATCGAAAATCCACACTTTCTTGCCGGGGTGCAGTTGTGGTATACTGCTAGCCATGCCCCATCATGTTCCCAACTTATAGTGAGGCCCTGATATGGATTTTCCTGCAACCGCGGACATCGTTATCATTGGCGGCGGCATCATTGGAGTCAGCACGGCGTATCATCTCACCCGGATAAAGGCGGGGAAAGTAGTCCTGCTCGAACGCACGCAGTTGGCTGCCGGCGCGACAGGAATGAGTAGCGGACTGGTGCGGATGCATTACGACAACCCCATCGAGGCCACCTTTGCACACGAGAGCTTCGACACCTTTCAGCACTTTAATGAAATCATTGGCGGTGATTGCGGTTTCGTCCGCACCGGCTTCGTCCGCATCGCCAAACCCCAGAATCTCTCCCGATTGAAAGCTAACGTGGCCATGATGCAGGATTTAGGCATCGACACGCGTCTGATCACCAATGATGAACTGAAGGCCATGGCGCCTTACATGACCACCGAAGATTTCACTGTCGCCGCCTATGAGCCCCTTTCAGGCTACGCCGACCCCCATCTCACCACCATGGGGCTGGCGGGAGCCGCCCGACGACAGGGCGCGCAGATCATGCAGGGGGTCGAGGTGAGAGGCATCGAGATCGCGGGTGGACGCGTGCAAGGGGTGCACACCTCCCGGGGAAACGTGGCGACGCCGGTCGTTATCAACGCAGCCGGGCCCTGGGGTGCGCTGGTGGCGGCCATGGCGGGGATCGGGTTAGAGATCACCCCGGCATTGCACCAGGCGACCATCCTCGAAACGCCGCCTGATCTACCAACCCCACACCTGACCTTCATCGACCGCATCAATGGCGTCTATGGACGTCCGGAAACCGGCAATCTCACCTTGGCGGGCACATCGGGCGGGGAGCACAACAAGGTCATCGATCCGGCTGAGTTGGATAGCTTCGGCCAGGCGCCCATGCCGCATATCCAATTTCAGGCCCTGGAACGTCTCTGCGCTCGCATTCCCGTGATGGAGACTGCGCCTGTACGCCGGGGACACACTGGTGCGGAAGGATATTCGCGGGATGGACACGCATTGCTAGGGCCTGCACCCGGGATCGAGGGGTTTTATCTGGCCACGGGCATGAGCGGCCATGGCTTCAAAGAAGGGCCGGCCATCGGGCGGACCATGGCCGAGTGGGTCGTACATGGCCGCAGCGATGTGGTCGATATCACGCCGCTGCGCGTCACCCGCTTTGCTGAAGGGCAGCCCTACCAAGGGCCTTACGCCTATCAATAGTCAACTTTCAATGTTTGTTTCACACTTTCAACAGGAGGAGACCTATGAAACGTCTTGCTTTTCTTCTCGTAAGTATTTCCATGCTGTTCATCCTGGCTGCGTGCGCCGCGCCCGCGCCCACAGGCGCTGAACAAGGAGCCGCTGAGGGCGAACAGCCCGCGGCCGAATCCGGCGAACCCATGGTCCTGCGCTACGCAGACAAGGCCGCGGACCTGGGCACCATGGACCCCCATTTTGCAGCAGCGACCAACGATCGCAACCTGGCGGACATGATGTTCAACGCCCTCGTGCGCTATAAGCCCGGCGATGGCTCCGTTTTCGAGCCGGACCTGGCGGTGAGCCTGCCTGAGCCGGAGATCGTAGACGGCAAACAGGTATGGACCTTTGAATTGCGCAAAGGCGTGATGTGCCAGCCCACCGCGGAGACCGAGGCCTACGAACTCACATCCGATGATGTGGTCTTCTCGTTGCAGAAATCCGCCAACCCCGACACCTCCGCCTATGCGGGAGAATACAACGGCATGACCGTGGAAGCCCTGGATGATTACACGGTGAAGGTCACGCTGGACCAGCCCATCTCGCCGATTCTCTTCTTCCCCAAGGTATCTGACTACGCCGGCGGTTTCATCATCTGCAGGCAGCAGTATGAGAACGTAGGCGCCGAGGGCTTCAAGACCAACCCGTCCGGCACCGGTCCCTTCGTGTTCGAAAGCTACACGCCCCAGGACAAAGTCGTACTCGCCGCCAATGACGCCTACTTCCGCGGACGCCCCAAGCTGGATAAGGTGGAGTATCGCTACATGCCGGAGCTGAACAGCCGGGAGCTGGGTCTGAAATCCGGCGACCTCGACGCCACCAACGGACAGAATGAAAGCGATTGGGTGGAGCGGATGAACCAGGAAGACGGCATCACCGTCGACGTCTACGGCGTGGGTGAAGTCGCCACCATTCACTTCAACACCTCCGTGAAGCCCCTGGACGATGTGCGTGTGCGCAAGGCCATCGCCTACGCGCTGAACCGTGACGAATTCCTGGCCCTGTTCGGCGGGCCGCCTGTGGCCGAAAAGGTCTATTCCGCGGTGCCCGCGAAGTTCCTTCCCGGCGGTCTGACCGAGGAGGAAGTTACAGCACTGGGGCTCGACTACGCCCAGGATCTGGATAAATCCAAGCAACTGCTGGAGGAAGCCGGCTATCCCGATGGATTCTCCCTGGAAATCGTTTCCTCCGAACGCGAATCCTACCTGAAGCCCTACACGAGCATGCAGGCCCAGTTGGCCAAGATCGGCATCGATCTCAAAATCACCACAGTGGATCACTCCAGCATGCACAAGCTCATCCGTCAGGACGCGAACCCCATCGTCATCTATGTGGCCTGGCGTCCCAATGCTGATGTCTATCTCACCCGTTTCTATCACTCCGACTCTATCGTGGTCACAGGCGCCAAGCCTGACACGAACTTCTCGCACTACGCGGGCATCGATGATCTGATCGAGGCCGCGCGCGTGGAGCAGGATCCGGACAAACAGGTGGAAATGTGGAAAGAAGCCCAGGTCAAACTTCTGGATGAGATGATCTCCTATCCCATCCTCTACCTGAACCAGGTGACCGCGCGCCATGACTATGTCGATTATGGACACGAGCTCAAGTCGGTGTTGGCGCTCTATCCGCAATTCGACGAAACCACCACCCTGGGTAACGAGTAACGTGAAGAGATTGGGAGATTAAAGAGATTAGAAGATTTGAGAGATCGGGAGATTGGCGTTCAACTTCGGCACGGCCAATCTCCTAATCTCCAATCTCCAATCTCCCAGTCTTTTAGATTTAATTCCCGGCTTTATCCCACACCTTCCGGAGCAACGCGCTTATGGCACGATATATTGCGTCCAGATTGCTTTTGGCTATTCCCACAGTGCTGGCTGTATTGACCTTGGTGTTCTTCGTTGTGCGTGTGATTCCTGGCGATCCCGCCACCGCAGCGTTGGGCGATTACGCCTCGCAGGAGGCCGTGGAGGCGCTGCGGGAGACAATGGGGCTGAATGATCCCCTCTATATCCAGTATTTCAGTTTTCTGGGAGACCTGTTGCGCGGCGATCTGGGGAAGTCGATGATTACGGGCAAGGAAATCAGCGAACTCGTCAGACAAGTGCTGCCCTACACCCTGGAACTCACGTTCACCGCCATCCTCATCGGCACAGTTCTGGGCGTGCCCTTGGGGATCTATACGGCGCGTCGTGTGAACACCTGGGTGGATTACGTGGGACGGGTCACTTCGCTGGCCGGTCTCTCCGTGCCCGCCTTCTATCTGGGCATTCTGATCATGCTGCTCTTCGCTTACAAAATCCCAATCTTGCCTGCGGTGGGGGGAGGCGATCTGGGCGATTGGAAGAGCAACCTCTCCCATCTGATATTGCCGGCGCTGACGTTGGGGCTGATCATGACCGCATCCGTCACCCGGCTCACGCGTTCGGCCATGCTCAACGTCCTCAAGGACGACTACGTTCGAACCGCCCGGTCCAAAGGGCTCAGCGAACGCGCCGTCATATTCCGGCACGCCCTCCGCGCGGCATTGGTGCCTATCGTCTCCATCATCGGCATCTGGTCCGCCAGCCTTGTGGCCGACTCAGTCCTCACCGAAACCGTCTTCGCCCGCCCGGGTTTGGGCAAGATGCTGGTGAGCTCGATCATGCAGCGCGACTACACGGCCTTGCAATCGGTCATGGTCATTTATGCGCTCTTCGTCGTAGGCATCAACCTGATCACGGACATCATCTACAGCTTCGTCGATCCCCGTATAGCCCATTGAGGTGTATGGAATGAAGGACAAACTCGATGTAGCCATCGATAGTGAGATGGCTTCCCTGGAAGCGCCCGCCATTCAGCTCCGCAGTCAGAAAAAACGTCTGTTTCGGACTTTTGTCCGCAATCGTCCCGCCATCCTGGGCGTCTTTCTCATGCTTTTGGTCCTGTGCATGGCGTTTTTTGCGGACGATTGGTTCATCGCCATTCCCCAGGGGCGGGAGCCTCAGCCGCTTTTGGCCCCTTACAATCCGCTGGAACAGGACGCGGCCAATCGTCTGTCTCCCCCCAGCCGCGAGCACTTGATGGGGCTCGATTCTTTCGGTCGCGACACGTTCTCCCGGGTCATCTACGGGTCGCGGGTTTCGCTCATGGTCGGCGTCATCGCCGTGCTCATCGGCGGCGTCACCGGCGCGATCATGGGACTAATGGGCGGCTATCTGGGCGGAAAGACCGAAAATGTGGTGATGCGGCTCGCGGATATTCTCATGGCCTTTCCCAGTCTGATCATGGGGCTGATGGTGCTGGCGGTGCTGGGGGGCGGCCTGTTCAACATGATCCTCGCCATCGGCATCGTGTTGGCGCCCACCTTCGCCCGGGTGGCGCACAGCTCCACCCTCTCCGTCAAACAAAATGAATATGTGACTGCGGCGCGCAGCGTCGGCGCGGGCAACTTACGCATCACGCGCTTGCATATTTTGCCCAACATCCTCAGCGAGGTCGTCGTCCTAGCCAGTATTTGGGTCGCCAGCGCCATTCGCGTCGAAGCCAACCTCAGCTTCATCGGTCTGGGCGTCTCACCCCCCACGCCGGCCTGGGGATCTATGATCCGCGACGGCACCAAGTATCTCTTCCAGGCGCCCTGGGTCTCCTTCTTTCCCGGCATGGCCATTCTGATCACCGTTCTGGCCTTCAACCTGCTGGGCGACGGCTTGCGTGACGTGTTGGATCCGAAGTTGCAAAATTAAGAGATGAGAGAAATTAGAGATTGGAGATTGGCTGGGAAGCCACCAATCTCCCCAATCTCTCAATCTCTTCCCAATACCAGGAGACGCCCCATGTCACGGGCCGTAACCTTTCTTTATCTGACCCAGGAGCAAGTTGTCGAGTGCGGGGGGCTGGACATGCCCCAAACTATGGCCGCCGTGGAAAAGGCTTTCCAAATGCTCGACCGCGGCGAGTGCATCGAACCGCAAGCGCCCCTCATCCACTGGAACGGCATCCAGGGCCGGCGCGTGAGCATGCACCCGGCCTACATCGGCGGCGACGTCCAGGTGGTGGGCGTCAAGTGGATTCCCAGCAACCCGGAAAATCCCGTCAAGCGCAACATGCCCCGGGCCAACGCCATCATCATCCTCAACGACCCGGAGACCGGCTTTCCCCTGGCCGTAATGGATGGCACGGTCATCAGCGCCATGCGCACAGGTGCGGTGGTCGGCGTCGGCGCGAAACACCTGGCTCGGAAAGACGCTGAAGTGGCCGGGCTGATCGGCGCCGGCGTGATCAACCGCACCCAGTTGACCGCGCTCCATGTCGCGCTGAAAGGTCTCCGCAAGGTCCGGCTGTTCGATATCGCGCCGGAAAGGGCCCGCGCTTTCGCCGATGAAATGGGGCCGAAGCTTGGGCTGGAGATCACGCTGGTCGATAACGCCCGGGCCGCGGTGGAAGGCGCAGACGTCATCGCGCCCGCCACCAACGTGGGGGCTGAGGACCGCTACATCCAGGCCGAATGGGTCAAGGCGGGCGCGCTGATGGCGAACCTGTCCATCAACGACTACACCTTCGGCGCGGTGCTGGCCAGCGACCGAATCGTGGTCGACAACAAAAAACAGCTCCAACTGCCCACCGCCATTCTCACCGACATGGTGGCGGAAAATCTGGTGGATCCCGACGAGATTGTCGAACTGGGGGCTGTCGTCAGCGGCAATGTGCGGGGCCGCAGCCGCGACGACGAGCGCATCTTCTTCAGTCCCCTGGGCATGGGCATCGAGGACCTCATCAACGCGCACCGGGTCTACCTCGAAGCCCGGCGGCGGGGCGTGGGGCAGGAGTTGGAGTTGTGGCGTGAGCCTGTTTGGACATAACGTCCTCCGCACTGCCCGGATGTATGTTGGACAACATCGAAACTCGTGGCCAGCGCCGGGGACGTTACACGGCCTGACCCGTTGAGAGCCATATCTTTCATGACCACCAAGGTTGATCACCTGATTATTGGCGGCGGCGTCATCGGCGTATGCGTCGCCTATTTTCTTGCAGAAGCAGGCCGCTCCGTCACCCTGCTGGAAAAGGGCGATATCGCCGGCGGCAGTTCCTATGGCAACGCCGGCCTGATCGCCAGCGGCCACGCCATCCCCATGCCAGCGCCCGGCGTGCTCACCCAGGGCCTGCGCTGGCTGCTGGATTCGGCCAGCCCCTTCTACATCAAGCCCCGTCCCGATCCCGACCTGGTCCGCTGGCTCTGGCGCTTCCGCGGGGCCTGCACCCAGGAACATGTCCTGCGCACTATCCCCATCGTGTTAGCCCTGGGCAGCGCCAGCCTGGCCCTCTACGAGGCCATCCACGCCCGCCATCCCCTGGACGACGCCTACCAGCGCAAGGGCCGCCTCTTCCTCTACCGCGCCCAATCGGGCCTGGACCACGCCAGGAAGGACCTGGACTTGCTCCGGCGTTTTGGCGTGGAAGGGGAGGCCCTGGACGCGGCGGCCGTGCAGAACCGCTTCCCGCCGGCCACGGAGTCCATCATCGGCGGCGTCTATTACCGGAACTACGCCCACTTTTCCCCGGCCCATTTTGTGCGCGGGCTGGCCGGGGTGGTCGAGGGTCAGGGCGGAATCATCCGCACGCAGACCGAGGTGCTGGGGTTCGAAACCTCCGGCAAACATATCACCAAGGTGCGCACCACCAGGGGTGATTTCGACCCCGGCGAGGTTGTACTGGCGGCCGGCACCTGGTCCGCGCCCCTGGGCAAGATGCTGAGGCTGCACCTGCCCATCCAGCCGGGCAAGGGCTACAGCATCACCGCCAAACGCCCGCCCGGCTATCCCGAACTGCCCGTGCAACTGTCGGACGCCAAGGTGGCCCTCACACCCATGGGCGACGCACTGCGCTTCAGCAGCACCCTGGAGATGGCGGGGTTCGACATGCGCATCAACCAGCGCCGGGTGGACGCCTCGCGCCAGGCCATGCGCGACTATGTGCAGGGCGCAGAGGGACTGGAGGAGTTGGAGGTGTGGCGAGGGTTCCGCCCCATGTCGCCCGACGACCTCCCCTTCATCGGGCGCAGTCGATCTTACGATAACCTCATCCTGGCCACCGGGCACAGCTCCACGGGCATGACCCACGGGCCGATCACCGGCAAGCTCGTGGCTCAGATCATCGCCGGCGAAGAACCGGACCTGGACCTGACGCCCTTTTCGCCGGCGCGGTTTTCGTAACAGGGGATCTGGTGGAACACGGATTTTCGCGGATACAAACGGATTTTCACGGATTTTTCAGAAAAATCCGTGAAAATCTGGCTCCATCCGCGAAGATCCGCGTTCCGCCGGTAGCCGCTTACCAGACACACAGGGAGAACCCATGAAAGTCATCAAAGCCAAGATCTACCTGGGCGAGATCACCGGTCGCCGACCCATCCTCCTCCAGTTGTTTACGGATGAGGGCGTTACGGGCGTGGGCCACGCCGCCATCGACTACGGCATCGGCGCCACCGCGGCCGCGGGCATGATCAAGGACCTGGTGGAGGCCGTCATCCTGGGCCAGGACCCGTTCCCCATCGAGGCCCTGTGGAGCCAGATGTACGACGACTCGTTCTGGGCCAAGGGCGGCGGCCCCATCGTCTTCGCCGGCATGAGCGCGGTGGAGCAGGCCCTGTGGGACATCAAGGGCAAGGCCCTGGGCGTCCCCGTCTATGAACTGCTGGGCGGGAAGTTCCGCGACAGCGCCCGGGTCTACGCCAACGGCTGGTCGTTCCGCGCCCACACGCCGGATGAGTTCGCGCGGGCCGCGGAGCAGGTGGTGCAGGACGGCTACACGGCCCTCAAGCTCTATCCCCTGGCTACGCCGGACGACGCCGACGGCCAGGGCCGCATCCGCCACGTCTCCCTGCGCGCCATCGACCGGGATGCAGAACGCCTGGCCGTGGCGCGGGTGCGGGCCGTGCGCGACGCGGTGGGCCGGGACGTGGACGTGCTGGTGGACATGAGTGCGGAGCTCACCACCGACGCCATCATCCGCATCGGGCGCCAACTGGAAGATCTGGACCTCTTCTTTCTGGAGGAGCCGGTGGATCCCTTCGATGTGGGGGCGTTGAAAAAGGTGTCGGAGCGCGTGAACATCCCCATTGCGGTGGGCGAGCGGCTCTACACCCGCTACGGCTTCCGGGAGGTCATGGAGCGTCACGCCGCCGACATCCTGCAGCCGGATGTGGGCAACACGGGCGGCCTCATGGAGGTCAAGAAGATCGCGGCCATGGCCGAAGTCTACAACATGAAGATTCAGCCCCATCATGCCGGCGTCACGCCCGTGGCCACCGCGGTCGCCCTGCAACTGGCCGCCTGCATCCCCAACCTCAGCATTGTGGAGCTTTATCCCTATCGCCCGGCCGAGCATTACGCCATCGTCGATCACGCACCCGAGCATGACCGGGTGGGGAGCTATCTGCCTATCCCCGACCGCCCTGGCCTGGGCGTGGAACTGGTGGAGGCGCGGGTGGCTCCCTTTCTGTGGACTGAGTGTATTCGATGACCCGCAAAAAACCGATGAAAGTGCAAGCCAATCCCGCCGTCCACGATGTCGCATCGCTGATCGCCGAAAGGGAAAAGGGTTACCAGCCCCATTTCATCTTTTTTTGGAGCCATCGTGCGCGTCGTGATGGTAAGATCGGCGCAAGTTGTCTCAGCCAATGGTGGCCTTCCTCATTCGAGCTGGATGGGGTGACCTATCCGACGGCTGAGCACTACATGATGGCGCAGAAAGCGTTGCTTTTTGGCGACGAGGAGGCCTTCCGCAAGATCTCAACGGCTCCAGAGCCAAGGATCGCTAAAAAACTGGGCCGTTCAGTTCAAGGATTTGACGAGCATTTGTGGCGAGAGCATCGATTTGATATCGTTCTGCGTGGAAATGAAGCTAAGTTCAGCCAAAATCATGATCTGTTGACCTTTCTTTTGAACACCCAAAACGCTATCCTGGTGGAAGCGAGCCCTGTTGATCGCATTTGGGGCATCGGCGTGAAAGCAGATGATCCTTGCGCCATGGACCCGGTAAACTGGCGCGGTCAGAATCTCTTGGGTTTTGCGCTGATGGAGGTTCGTTCGCATTTACAAGACCAACGAACCAGCACCGGGCGCAATACATCTGAGTAGCGTCACCTCAAGGAGTTGAGAAAACCGCATGTCGAAAAAAGTGGAAGTGCTCTGGCTGAGCCAGGAAGAGGTCATCGCCGCTGGTGGGCTGGACATGGCCGCGGCCGTGGCGGACCTGGAGGAGGTCTTCCGGCTGCACGGCCTGGGAGAGTATGTGTTGCCGGAAAAGATCGTGTTGGACTGGCAGGAGGCGCCTCCGGGCGAACTGCACAATCACATCAACATCATGCCCGGCTACCTGGGCGGACGCTTCGATGTGGTGGGGCTGAAGGACATCGCCAGCTTTCCCCGCAACCCCTACCATCACGACCTGCCCCGCGCATCCGCGCTGCTGGTGCTCCACGACACGGAGACCGGCCTGCCGCAGACGGTCATGGACGGATCGCTCATCAGCGCCATGCGCACGGGCGCGGCCAGCGGCGTGGGCGCGCGCTACCTGGCCCGCGAGGACGTGACCCGGGTGGGGCTGATCGGCGCGGGGGTCCAGTGCCGCACCCAGTTGATGGCCGTGAAGGTGGTCCGCCCCGGCATCCGGGAAGGACTTATCTTTGACATCCGCCGGGAGCGGGCCGAGGCCTTCGTGGAGGAGATGAACGCCCTGCTGGACGTGAAGCTGCGGGTGGCCGACTCTGCGGAGGCGGTGGTGCGCCAGGCCGAAGTGCTGATCACGGCCACGACCACCACCAGCCCCATCGTCAAGCACGGCTGGCTGGCCCCGGGCGCTTTCTACGCCCACGTATCCGGCTATGAGGCCGAATACGACGTCCTGAACCGGACCGACAAGGTGGTGGTGGATGACTGGAACACGGTCAAGCACCGCATGTACTCCACCGTGGCCCTCATGTGGCGGGATGACGCCTTCGCGGACGAGGACCTCTACGCGGAGCTGGGCGAGATCGTCGTCGGTCACAAACCGGGCCGGGAGAACGATCAGGAAATTATCGTCTTCAGCCCCATCGGCATGGGGCTGCATGACCTGGCCGTGGCCCAGCGCATCTACCAGAACGCGCTGAGCGAGGGGCTGGGGCAAACCGTCACCCTTTGGGAGGAGCCACAATGGATGTAGCCAATCGGGATCTGTTCGACCTGACGGACCGGGTCGCCATCGTCACCGGCGGGTGCAGCGGCATCGGCCAGGCCATGGCCGCGGGGCTGGCCCGCTACGGCGCGCGCGTCGCCATCGCCGGGCGCACCGCGGCCAAGTGTGAGGAGGCCGCGGCCGCGCTGCGCGAGGAGGGCGCAGACGTGCTGGTCTTCCCCACCGACGTGAGCCAGCCGGCCGAGGCCCGGCGCATGGTGGAGCGCACCGTGGCCCACTGGGGCCGGCTGGACGTCCTCATCAACAGCGCGGCCGTCTCCCAGGGCGTCCCCGCGCTGGAGATGACCGTGGAGGAGTGGCGGCGGGTGCTGGCCATCGACCTGGACGGGACCTTCTACTGCTGCCAGGCCGCGGGGCGGGTGATGGCGGACGCGGGCCGCGGCTCCATCATCAACATCACTTCCATGTCGGGCATGCTGGGCTACGCCAACCAGGCGGCCTACGCCGCGGCCAAGGGCGGGGTCACCATGCTCACCCGCGCGCTGGCCGTGGAGTGGGCCGACCGGGGCGTGCGGGTGAACGCCATCGCGCCCACCTGGTTCTACACGCCCATGAGCAAGCACATCCTGGACGATCCCGCGAAGTTGGCCGAGAAGGTCAAGGGCATCCCCCTGGGCCGGGTGGGCCAGGACGACGACATCATGGGGGCCGCGGTCTTCCTGGCCTCGGACGCGTCCAAATACGTCACCGGCCACATCCTGAGCGTGGACGGAGGCAAGTTCGGGCTGTTGGGCGAGTAGTGAGGATTGGCTGTGCAGCGACCATCCGCGTTTCCCCCAACCCCTCCCACAAGAAAAGCAATGGAGGTGATCCATGAAGATCGTCATCTGCGGCGCGGGGAACGGCGCGCACACGCTTATGGCCCTGCTGGGCGAAAACCCCGCGCACGCGGTCACGGTCTACACGCCCCTGGAGGAGGAGGTCGCGGCCTTGCAGGAGGCCTTTGCCGGCGGGTGCGGCGTCCAGGCCCGGCTCGCGGACGGCCGCACGCTGGAGGGGCGGCCTCCGTCGGTGACCGGCGACCCGGCTGAAGCGGCTGCGGGCGCGGAGTTGGTGTTGCTGGCCCTGCCCGCCTTCGCCCATGAAGTCATCCTGCGCGACCTTGCGCCCCATCTGCCTCCTGGGGCCTGGGTGGGCGCGATGCCAGCCCGGGGCGGGTTCGACTGGCTGGCGCAGGCGATCCTGCCCGGCCACCAAGGCGTGATCTTCGGCATGCAGACCCTGCCCTGGTCCTGTCGCATCCGGGAATGGGGGCGGTCGGCCCTGGTGCTGGGGAGCAAGGTGGAGGTGGCGCTGGCCGCGCAGCCGGCCGGCGCGGGCGAAGCGGTCGCGGCCCGCATGACCGACCTGCTGGGCATTCGGTTTCGCACCCTCCCCAATTTCCTGGCCCTCACCCTGGCCAACGCCGGCCAGCTGATCCACCCCGGCATCATGTATGGGCTTTTCCACGACTGGGACGGGCGTCCCTTTGGCGAGGACCAGGTTCCCCTCTTCTACGAGGGCGTGGACGAGGCGACCGCGGCCCTGCTCCAGACCCTGAGCGACGAGATGCAGGCCGTGCGCGTAGGTCTCTTGGCCCGCGCCGCGTCGGGGCTGAGCCTGGACGGCGTTCTGCCCTTGCACCAATGGCTCATCCGCTCCTATGGGGACGCGATCGGGGACCCCGGCACGCTGCTGGCGAGCTTCCGCACCAACCGGGCCTATGCCGGCCTGCGCGCGCCCGTGAACTTGGTGGAGGAGAACGCCTACATCCCCTGGTTCCAGTATCGCTACCTGGCCGAGGACGTCTCCACTGGCCTGGTCGCGACCCGAGGGCTGGCCGAGTTGGTTCAGGTTCCCACCCCGGCCATAGAGCGGGTGATCCTCTGGGCGCAGGAGAGGCTGGGCAAAGAGTATCTGCATTCGGGTAAAGTGTGCGGCCAGGACATCGGCGCAACGCGCGCGCCGCAGCGGTTTGGGCTCGATCTCCCTGATCTCACAGCGAAAAACGGTTACCCTGAGTGCGCGACAAGATCATGATTGCGACAGAGAGTCGCGTCAGGAGGACCCTGATGAAGGATTTTCGTGTTGCATGTCAATTGTCAGTTGCGCTGTTCACCCTGCTGACCCTCGCCGGATGCAGCAGCGTCGGCCCACCCGTCGCACTGAGCGAGCTCCCTGTTCCCCCCTGCCCTCACGATCTACGAAGGGCCGGAGGAGTACGCGTTCGATACGCTCGTCATCGCCCTGGAGCAGGCGTTTGACGTGGAGCCGCAGACGGGGGAGATCCAATACTACTGGATGCCCGAGTCCGTGACTTGGGAGCATGTGGACCAGTTTTACGAAGGGCCTCTGACCGATGGAGGATGGAGCCGGGATCAGGAGCCGCCTGTTTCCAATATGGCCTGATGGGTGAGAAAGAGCAACGCTGGCCAACAGACGTTGGTCGTGAGCGCGATTCCGGTTACGGGGGGTGAGGGGCGTATCATGGCTGTGATATTGGTCGCGAAGTGACGGGTGATGAGAGAGGTGCTAGTTGATGAATAACTGGATCCAAAGGTTAGGGGAACTTTGTGCAAATTCAGCGTTAATTTGGCAAGAGGGATTGCATAATTGATAAGCCACAAGTGGGTGCATAGATGACAGAGCTTGAAATACGTTTCCACGAGGCGATGGTTGAGATATACAAAAGCGCCAAGAATGAATGTGACTACAATGCGGTACGCTTCCTGCAGATGCTCTCTGAAAAGGGCGGCCTAGAAACAGCGCTAGCACTTCTCGCAACTTCCACTCCGTCAACAGGTTTTACCGCGCTTTGGGAATGTGGACGACTTGACTTCACTGTGGAGGCACTTGTTCTTAAACCAGAATTCATTGCCCTTTTCACTGAAGTAGAACGACGCATGGCTAGACGCCGACTGGAAGAATACGGATACATAGTTGAATAGTATTGTCAGCGCATTTCAAAACGGCATGGTATACGAACTGGGATGCATTCTGATTTGGGGGTGAATTCCGGTACAGGCCGCCTTGAACTATAAGTTCAGAATGATAGATTCCAGCGAAACCCGAGAATCGGCAACCCAATAGCCTTAATCCCGTTGTTCAACATACTGTCGTTTCATGAGCTTCACTTCAGCTTTCTCTAAAGGGCTGTTTTTACTTCATCCCAAGGCACGCTCGACTCCGGCTCCCGGCGATAGTTTTGCAATCAACGATCTAGTTCCTGGCTTTGGGCTTCGGTCAATTCAATGCTCTCCGGTGTAGACCAGATACTGTCTCAAATATCCTGCGCCAGTTGAATTCGCTCAGCGACGCTTAGGCGTGAAATTGCGTTCAGCGTGATTGTTGTCATATTGACCTCACAAATCGATCCTGGACATCTCGCAACCTACAAATAGCGCATCTCTAAGCAACAGGTATGCGAGCTGTCACCACATGATCTTGACGTCTTGACGTCGTCCATACTATACAGTGGGGACCGTGTGGTTATCAATCAAAATCTCTAATCTCCGCCCTATCCCATCGCCACCACAAAAGCGATCGCATTCGTACGGTCATGACTCAGACTGACCGACCACTCGCTAAGCCCCAGTTCTGCCGCCAACGCCCCGGCCGCGTTGTGAAGAACGAGCACCGGCGCGCCGCTCTCCGGCTGGCGACGGACCTCGATATCCGTCCAGCCCACGCCCTGTCGCCAGAGGCCTGTGCCCAGGGCCTTGGCCACCGCCTCCTTGGCCGCGAAGCGCGCGGCCAGGGATTCGACCCGCCCGCGGCAGTCCGCGATCTCGCCTTCAGTGTAGACGCGCGCCAAGAAGCGGTCGCCGTGGCGGTCGATCGCGGCCTGGACGCGTGCGATTTCGATGGTGTCAACGCCGGTTCGTAGCATGGGAAAGCCCGTAGTCGCCTGCCGGGGAGTTTTGAACTCCCCGGCAGGTAAAGACGAAACGCCTGTTTTCGTTGTGCGTTCAGTTTAAGCGGCGTCCAGGGCAGTAGCTGAACGCTGAGGAGATCGAAGCTCGTAGGGCTGCACCAGAATATCCGCGGGAATGCCCAACCCGGCCTGTAGTTTGCGAATCATCGCCAGCGATAACGGGCGACGTCGATTCAGGATCTCCGATACCCTGGCGCGGCTTTCCAGGTACGGCTCCATATCGCGTCGCGTTAAACCGCGAGCATCCATCACGTGCAGGATCAACTCTATCGGATCCGGGGGCGGAACCGGATAGTGCTCCTTTTCATACACCTCCACGAGCATGATCAGCACATCCAGACGATCCCCTTCCGGGGTGTTCGGCTCTGCATCCCAAAGCGCCTCGATTTCCTTCAGGGCGGCCTCGTAATCTTCTTCAGTGCGGATGGGTTTGATTGGTATCATAAAATTTCTCCGCTGTCAGCTTTTCTCTGCGTCAAGCCGCGCCCGCAACCACAATCACCTTATTATCTCGCCCCAGGTATTCCTGCGCCACCCGCTGCACGTCGGCCGGGGTGACGGCTTCGATAAGGGAGCGATAGCGCTGAAGATAGTCCAGCCCCAGGCCGTGCCACTCCATGTTGAGCAGGGTGGAGGTGACGCCGGCGTTTGTCTCCAGGGCCAGGGGCAGGACGCCGGTGAGGTAGGCCTGGGAGTCGGCCAGCTCCTCATCAGGGACCGGCTCCGCGCCCAGGCGTTCGAACTCGTGGAGGATGCTGGCCACGGCCTGCTCCACGTTGACCGGGTTGACGCCCGCGATCGCCGTCCAGACGCCGGCCTCGGACTCGGCTTCCTGGACGCTGTAGGCGTAGTAGGCCAGCCCCTGCTCCTCGCGCACCACCTCGCCCAGCCTGCCCATGAGGCCGAAGACGCCCAACACCGTATTGGCCACCCGCACGGCGTCGAAATCGGGATGGCGGCGGGGAATGGCCGGCGCGCCCAGCATGATGTCGGCCTGGAACTTGCCGGGGATGGGGACGTCGACGCGAATGGTTTCGGTGGGGAATTGCACCGGTGGAACGTCCTGCTCCGGTGCTGGTCCGCGCCAGTCGCCGAAGGTGCGCTCCAGCAGCGCCAGCACCCGCGTCGTCTCCACGTCGCCGGAGACCACGATGATGGCCCCGTTGGGCGTGTAGCGCCGTGCGTGGAAGTCGGCCAGCTCTTCCCGGGTGATGGCGCCGACGCTTTCCGGGTAGCCGCTGATGGCCCGGCCGTAGGGATGATGGATGCCGTAGATGGTCTCGTGATAGCGCAGGTTGGCCATGCGTCCGGTGTCCTGCTCCCGCTCCTGGAGGCCCACCAGCTTCTGCGCACGTAGACGCTCCATCTGCTCGGCGGGGAAGGTGGGCCGGCGCAGTGCGTCCGCCAGCACCCCGGTCAGGCGCTCGAAGTCTTCGCTGAGGCAGGTGAGGCCGAAGCTGGTGATGTGGGTGTCGCTGGCCATGCCCAGGGACGCGCCCACCGATTCGATGGTCTCGTTGAAACGGTCGAAGTCATAGTCAGCGCTGCCCCGGGTGAGCATGGAGGCCGTGAACGCGCTCAGCCCGGCCCGGTCCGCGGGGTCGTGGATGCTGCCCGCGGGCATGTAGCCGTCCAGCACGGCCAAGGGCGCGGCGTGGTTTTCGCGCACCAGCACGATGAGGCCGTTGTCGAAGACGACGCGCGTGATAGTCTCCGGTCCCGGGTAGGCGGAAGCAGGCGATTGGTTCGGACGTACGGATATGGTCATGCGTCGCTCTCTTCCTCATGCGCTTCGTTGTTGGCCATATACCAGCCCACGGTCTGGCCATCGCGCCGGAAGTAACGGCGGGCCACCCGCTGCACATCCTCGGGCGTGACCGCGGCCAGGGTCTCGTACCACGCTTCCATCCAGCCGGTGGAGGCCACGATCTCGCTGAAGCCCAGCCAGTAGGCTCGTCCGGTCACGCTCTCGCTGCTGAGCGCGAACTGGGCCTTGGTCTGTTGCGCGGCCTTGGCCAGTTCCGCGCCGGTCACGCCTTCCTCCTGGATGCGGACCAGCTCGCGCCAGATGGCGTCCTCCACCTGTTCGTGCTCCACATGGGGGGCCAGGGTGACGCCGACCGTAAAGACGAAGGGATCGACGGTGGGGCGGAAGCTGGTGTCCGCGTCCACGGTCAGGCCGGCGTCCACCAGGGCGCGGTAGAGGCGGTTGCTACGGTTGTTGGATCCGCCGCCCATGACGCCCAGCCCTTTCGCGCCGCCCAGCACCGCATCCAGCACGATCAGGGGGAAGAAGTCTTCATGGTCCGCGGCCGGCGCGGGGAAGCTCATGAGCAGGTACGCGGTCGGGTCGTCACCCCGCAGCAGGATACGACGTTCGGCCGCCTGCTGCGGCTCGACCGCGCGCACCGGCGGTGTCTCCGGGCCGGCGGACAGGCCGCCGAAATAGCGCTCAATGCGGGCCAGCATCTCCGTTGCATCGAAGTCACCCACGGTTACGGCCACCGCATTGTTGGGCGTGTAAAAGGTGCGGTAGTGGCTGTAGAGGTCCTCGCGCTGGAGGTTGAGCAGGTCCGGTTTCCAGCCGATGACGGGATGGCGATAGCTGTGGACGTGGAACGCGGCCGCCTGCACCTCTTCGTTGAGCCGCCAGAAGGGATCGTTCTCGCTGCCCTCCCGCTCGCTGATGATGACGAAGCGCTCGGACTCGAACTCCTCCGGGTCGAAGACCGCGTTGACCATGCGGTCGCTTTCCACCTGGAGGGCCAGCTCGATACGTTCGGCCGGGAAAGTCTCGAAGTAGGTGGTCCAATCCTGGCCGGTCATGCCATTGAAGATGCCGCCGGCGCGCGCCACCGCGCGGTCGAATTCACCCCGGGGAAAGCGCTCTGTGCCTTTGAAGAGCATGTGCTCGACCCAGTGGCTGGTCCCGGTCAGGCCGGGCGGCTCGTTGCGGCTGCCCACCCGGTAGAAGATCCAGAAGCTGGCCACCGGGGCCACATGGCTCTCCTGGAGGATGACCTGAAGGCCGTTGTCAAGGGTAAATTTTTGTGGATTCATAGTGTTGGATCATCGCCTCGATAATAGAACGCGGATTGAGCGGATTGGGCGGATCATCGCGGATTTTTTGCAAATCCGGCAACTGTTCAGCCAGGCTTTGTTGGAACGCGGATTTTCGCTGAATAGTCACAAAATTCATGTGAATTCGCTTGATCCGTCCAATCCGCGTTCTATCAACGTCCGTTGCCAAAAGTCGCGCCCCGGCCCACAGCCCGGTACTGGAAGCCCAGTTCGCGCATGACCTCCGGCTCATACAGGTTGCGGCCGTCAGCGATGATGGGCTGGGCCATGAGTGATTTCATCTGCACCAGATCCAGTTGCTTGAACTCGTTCCAGTCCGTGCACACCAGCAGCGCGTCCGCGTCCCGGGCCAGCTCGTAGGGATCCTCCACCAGGCG
>JAJRVT010000061.1 GCA_024277175.1 Chloroflexota bacterium
GGGGCTGATCGTCACCTTCCTGGCCTATGTCCAGCGCTTCAACCGCCCCATCCAGCAGATCAGCGTCCTCTGGACCAACATCCAGAGCGCCATCGCCGGGGCCGAACGCATCTTCGACCTGTTGGACGTGGTCCCCGAGATCCAGGAGAAGCCGGACGCCAAGCCCATGCCGCCCATCCAGGGCCACGTGATCTACGACAACGTGTGGGCCGAGTACAACCCCGGCGAGGCCGTGCTCAAGGGCGTGAGCCTGACCGCGGACCCCGGCCAGACCATCGCCATCGTCGGGCCCACGGGCGCGGGCAAGACCACCCTGGTCAACCTGCTGCCCCGCTTTTACGACGTCACCAAGGGGCGGGTGACCATCGATGGCGTGGACGTGCGCGACGTGACCCTGCCCAGCCTGCGCAGCCAGATCGGCGTGGTGCTCCAGGATTCGTTCCTTTTCAGCGACACGATCATGAGCAACATCCGCTTCGGCCGTCCCGACGCCAGCGACGAAGAGGTGATCGAAGCCGCCAAACTGGCCCGGGCCCACGACTTCATCGAGCGCCTGCCCGAGGGCTACGAGACGGTCCTGGGCGAGCGGGGCGGCGGCCTCTCCCAGGGGCAGCGGCAACTGCTCTCCATCGCCCGGGCCGCGCTGGCCGACCCGCGCATCCTCATCCTGGACGAGGCCACCAGCAGCGTGGACACGCGCACCGAGCGCCAGATCCAGGCCGCGCTGGAGAAGCTCATGGCCCAACGCACCAGCTTCGTGGTCGCCCACCGGCTGAGCACCATCCGCAACGCGGATCAGGTGCTGGTGCTGGAGGCGGGCGAGATCGTGGAGCGGGGCACCCACGAGGAACTGCTGGCGAAGCAGGGCGCGTATTATGGGCTCTATATGAGTCAGTTTAAGAAGCAGGAGAGTGTGGCGGGGGTGGAGTGACAGGGTGAGGGGGTGACAGGGTGACGGGAGCTTACCCTCTATCGCGCTCACCCGCCAGCACCAGGATTCTCAGCCTTATCTCTTCCGAAATCCACATGCCTGATTCACGCAAAGCATCTACGATCGGGGCCATCCGAGGGATCAGCCCTTGCTGCTTCGTTTCGAGCAATACTCGCAGCGTCCCCCACACCTCCAGCCCCGCGGCTTGGGCTATTCGGCGCGCCAGAGCATCATCGAGGACAACCACTCTCCCCGGATGTTCCAGCGCCAAAGCCATTGTTTCCAACTCGCCCTTGCCAAGATCGCTCGCCAGCCACTCTGAGGGCACGAATTGAGGAGACACGACCTGTAACCAACCATAGCTCTGAGGCGTGGGTACGTCATAACCCTTGGCGCGTCCTTCAGCCAATTCTGCAACAACGGCTGGCGCGACCAGAACTTCTTCAAATATCTGGGGAAAAACGCTGATTTTCCCAATGCGGTACAGGTAGAGGAGAGGGGAAGTGTTCGTAATGGCCTTAGGCATGGGCGGATTCCAGATCCTCCAATTCTGCGGCCAGAGGGAAAACATTATAGCGCTTTAGGGCCAACAAAAACTCGACACGGGGCATCCCCGCCAATTCAGCCGCACGCCCCGAGGAGAGCCGGCCTAACTCGAACATCTTGACAGCCGCCAACACGCGCATCTCCCGGGCAAAAGCGTCGGCGTCCATCCGTTCAGCCAACAGCACCTTTTCCGGCACATCGATTATCACTTGTCGCACTACCGTCATCGCCCACCGCCTTTCGCACACAGGAACAGGCCCTCTTCGATAGCCTGGAAAACAAACATATCTGCACGGGGATGTACGCCGTTATTATGGATGAAGCCAGGCCGTATGTCAATGTAGTCTGATCTTCAGGCCAATGAGCGCATGGTCGGGCTGGTGGAACGCATGCCGGCCCTGTCTGTGGGATTGGCCGATGGGGTGGAGCGCACTTGTGCGGTCCTGCCCTCGCCTGGCCCGCCCAGCGTTAAAACGCCGGGCTGATAGCCAAAGTCCGCTGAAGCCGACTGGCCGCAGGGACGGCGCCGATCCCGCCAGTCGGCTTGTAGCCGACTTTCGCTTTCAGCCTGAAATTCCATTTCAAGGCGCCCCGGAGTTGGATCATGTTGACTGAACCCTTGGCCGTCACTTCGCAGGTGGTGGAAGCCCTGGAATCTACTGGGCATTGTCACTTTGCCACCCCCTCATCCGGTCAAGACCGCCTCCACTGCCTGGATGCGCTGCCAGGTAGGGGTGATGACGCCTAGTTTTCCCAGTACAGGGGCAAAGGCAGCGATGTGACTCCAGACTTCATCGCGGCCGCGCTGGCGGGCCTGGGCAAATACATTCCGTGTCCATGCTGGGAATTGCACCTCGTCACCCACCTCCGCCATGGCCAACGCCTCCACTTGATCCTCATCGTCACCGATTTCCTCCGCTGTCGACAACGCCTCTTCTAGAAAGTACTCATCAGCCACCCGCAAAACAGATTTTGTCCGCCAACGATCATCCCACTTCTCTACCGCAGCAAACACCCCCGTCAAGGCATATCCAACCCCTTCTATGTCACCAATCTGGGCCATAACTCCCGCTACCTCCATTAACATCTCCGCTTGGCAGTAGTCGTTATTGATCCCCCTCACCACCGCTATTACAGCCCTTAAAATTTTCTTAGCTTCCTCCAAATCATCCGTCTGTTGCATAACTGCAGCCGTCTTTGTTAACGCTTCCACTCGCCAGTAGTCATTATCAATTTTCTTTGCTACCGTTGGTACGTCCCCCAAAATCTCTCTAGCCCACGCTAAATCACCTGTCTGGACTACAACTGACGCTAATACTGTCAATGCACGCGTTCGCAGGTAGTTGTCATCGATCTTTTCTACCGCAACCATAGCGTCCATCAAAGCCTTTTTTGCTCTATCCAAGTCATCATCCTTAATCAGCGCCATTGCCAGGCCTATCAACACTTCCGACTGCCAACGAGCATCATCGATCTCCTCTGCTATCCTCAGCGCATCTTCCAAGTCACCCGTCTGCTCAATGATTTTCGCTACACCTACTAATGCTTCTCGCGTATCATCATTGGTCTCCATTTCTGCTGCCGCTCTCAATAACGCTTCTATATGTAGACGGCTGCCATTACCCCGCTTCTCGGCAGATAGCGCGCTCACAATCACATCCAAATCGTCTGCCTGAACCATAGCAGACGCCACCCTGAACCATGCTTGTTCACGCCAACGCGCATCATCATTCACTTCCACCTCGGTAAGCGAATCCTCTAAAATTTCTCGCGCTCTCTCCCAATCCCCCGCTTGGGCCTTAGCTACCGCCACTTCCGCCAAGGCCTGTGCACGCCAACGTTTGTCATCGATATCTTGCGCTACTGTTAGTGCTCCCAGAATATCGTCTCTTTGAATTGTATCCCTTGTCACTCTTAACAACGTTTGTACTCGCCGACGATCATCATCAATCTGCTTCGCCGCCGCCAATGCACCTACAAGATCACCCATCTGGGCCATAGCCGCGGCCATATTTGCGACTACCTCTCTCCATAAATAACTATCATTTATCTCGGTCGCTGCCACTTTTGCATCGGCAAGAGCTTTTCTGGCTTCTTTCAAATCACCCGCTTTCGCCATAGCCACTGCTACACTACATAAGGCCTCCGCTCGAGTACGAATTTCCACAATTTTTCCTGCCATTTCCAGAGCGCCCACCCGATCGCCTACCTGAGCTAAGGCAACTACGCCCGACAATGCTTCCTGCCTCAACAAGCCAACGTCTAATCCTTTCTCCCTTTCAGAGAGGGCCTTCTCCATAACTTCCCTGGCCCTTTTTAAATCACCCATCTTGGCTATAGCTACTGCAACATTCGATAGCGCTGCCGCTTGGCTGTTTATATCAGTAATCTTTTCTGCCGCCGCCAACGCTCCTGCCAAGGCCTGCTTTGCACCCGCCAGGTCACCCACTTTTGTCATGGCCCTCGCTACGTTTGACAATGCGTTCGCCTGCCAATACTCATCGTCGACACCCTCAGCCACTGCCAACATCCCCATTAATCCCATCATGTCGCCTGCTTCCGCCATAGGCATAGCCACGCTGGACAACGCTTCCGCTCGCCTGCTCTCAGAGCCGATCCTCTTTGTCAACGCTAATGCTCTCGCCAGGTCACCCACCTCCGCTGTGATCTTCGCCATGTTTGACAACGCCTTTGTCTGCCAATATGCATCGTCGATTCCCTCCGCAGCCGCCAACGCCCCCGCTATGACCTGCTCTGCGCCTGTCAGGTCACCCATCTCAGCTATTGCCCTCGCCACCCCCGATAACGCTTCCGCTCGCCAAAAACCGTCGGCAATCCCCTCAGCCGCCGCGAGTGCTCCTGCCGGGTCACCTGCTTCCGCCATGGCCTCCACCACGCCCGACATCACTTTCGCTCGACTGTCCTCATCAACGATCCCCTCAGCAGCCGCCAATGCCCCCTGCAGAACCTTATACGCCTCATCATCACGACCCTGTTCATGCAAGCGCAGCCCGATGCGCCGATATGCATCGACCCGTTGTTTAAGATCGGTGATCAGGTCGGCATAACGCAAGGCCCGCTCGCTCTCCCCCAGCAGCACCATGGCCTCCAGCGCCTCCACCGGCACCTGGGTGGCGTAACTACACACGCTGGCGTAGAGTAGGCTCCAGGCCACCACGTGAGGCAGGGCGTCCAGGCCGCGGGCTTCGGCCATTTCAATGGCCTGTTCCACATCCCGGGCGAAGAGTTGCAGGCTGGGATCGTGGTAGCCGCTGGCTTCGTACCAGGCTGGAGATTCGACCAACGTGGCCAGGGTGTTAAAATCGTCCGCGGCTTGCAGATAAAGGGAGAGGTATTCCAACAGATAGACAGGCGTATCCTCCGGCGAACGCTCACCCCGGGACAGCTCGGCGAGGACGCTTCGTCCCCAAGCCACAAAACGGGCCTCGATGGCCGGGACCTGGTCCAGCAAAATCTCTTCCTGAAAGAACTCACCCAGTTTGGGATGGGCGAGGCTATAACCGTTGCCACGGTCGCCTACAACGAAGCGGGCCAAGGGGCGCAGGGCCTCCTCCAGGGTCCAGGGGTCCAGGTCGGCTTCGGGCGCGGCCAAGGCCAGCAGGTCGGCCTGGGTCAGGGGACCCAGCGCGCAGGCCAGCAGGGTCAGCGCCTCTCGGGTGGAGCGCTCGCGCAGGGCAGCGTCCGCGCCGGTTTGCTGCCAGAGCTGCCGTTGGTCCTCCCACCAGCGCTTGAAGTAGCCCTTGTAGCCCGGTTCCAGGTGGCGCAGATCGGCCGGCTGCAGGCGCGCGGTCGCGTCCTTCTTCAGCCACAGGTCCTCCACATAGAAACGCACCAGCAGAGGGTCGCCCCCGGTGAGACGGTACAACTCGGCCACAATGTCCACATCGCGGCCAAGCTGGTCCAGGGACGCGCCCATACGCACCAGCACATCGGTCAGCCCAGCTTGATCCAGGCCTGCCAGGGAGAAGGTGCGGGCCGGATGCGGGCGCTCCCAACCCAGACTCCGCAGCCAGTCGCCATCGGCCGGACGCTGGGCGGTCAGGCGCGCGCTGGCCACGATGCACACGCCCGGGGCCAGTTGGTCGGGGAAGAGATCAGGGCCAGGCTCCCAGCCGGCGGCTTCGTCCAGCCCGTCCATCACCAGCAGCAGCCCGCGACCATCGGGCGGCGGCTCCCGCAACAACTGGCTCACCATGCCCCGCCAGACCTCGGGCGGTTCATCCACCCCGGGCGGCTCCTTGCCGTAGATCGCGGCCAACTGATGGGCCAGGATGGCGAAGGTCACGTCGTACAGATTGGTGCGAAAGCGGATGCTGACAGGCGCAAAGACTACGTGCAGGTCCTCCCGGCCCCGCAGCCCGGCCAGCCAGCGCACCAGCAACGCGCTCTTGCCCCGGCCAGCGGGCGCGGTGAGGAGCAGACGAGGCGTACGCTCCCCGTCGATCAGCCACTCGCTCAGTTGCTGGAGCTCCCGGTCGCGGCCGCCGAAGGGAACCGGCGCGTCCGGCGTTCCCAGGTATTCGAGCAGGAACTCTTCCACCCGGCTCCGGTAGTCCGTGCGCAAAGCCCGGGCCGGGGCCGTAAAGTAGTTGATGGTGTTGCGGTCGCCAGTGACGACGATGCTATTGATCAGGTCCCGCTGCACCGTCACGTTGCGCTGCAAGGCCGGGGTCATGCGGGCGGCGGCTTCGGCCATGGCCGCTTCCATGGATTCAGCGCTGGCCGCGATGCGCTCCAAAGCCCGGCTGTCGTAGAGGGGTTGCAGGGCCTCTTCCTTGCCAAGCTCCCTTTCCAGGTCGGCAGTGAACGCCTGCAGGACGGCCGCGGCCTCCGCGCGCTTGGCGGCCAGCGCGTCCCCGTCGGCCACGGGGAAATAGTCGGCCCAGCTCCGGACTAGCGTCTCCACATCAGGCCTGCCGGCCGCGCCCGGCGCGCGGGTGAGTAACTTGCCCAGCTCTCCGGCCACGTCGTCCCGGGTGAAGAAGGTCTCGTCCAGCAGGCCCGCGGCCCATTGGGGGTGGCGGTCAGCGTAGGCCTTGTACGCGCGCAGGAACACGGCCTGAAAGGCCAGGCGGGCCGGCTCCCGCTTCAGCCAGGTGCAGACGCGCGGCTCGGCCTGCTGCAACAGGTGGCCGAAGACGGCCTCGGTCACGGCGCTCAACAGGGTGAGAGTGATGGGCTCAGGCATGGTCAAACCTCGGAGATGGGATGGTCTGGCGATGGGGCTATTGTACCATACTGTAAAACAACATTCATGTTGTTTGCCAGGCAAGGCCAAGCAGGGCCAGGCTCGCAACATGAATGTTGCGGTACAGATGGCGCTGAGTCCATCCTACGCCATAGAGCCTGTCTGGTCTACGGGATTGGCTGATGGCGTGGGACGCACTCGCGCGGGACGATGTAGAACAACATTCATGGTGTTTGGCCGGGCACAGCGGCTGTATCGACGGCGAGGGGATCGTGCGGCTGCAAGCCGCACCTGGTATCTTATAGATGAGGCAAGAAGAGGCCGAGCCGCACCTGAAGATGAATCGAACTTGCTTCGTAGATAGGTCCATCTTGCCTCATTTCACC
>JAJRVT010000062.1 GCA_024277175.1 Chloroflexota bacterium
CATCTATAAGATACCAGGTGCGGCTTGCAGCCGCACAACCTCGCAACCAGACGACCGTAGGCGCGGACGCTTCACGCCTCACAAACACGTCTCGATCCACGCGTTCAGATCTCGGTTCTTAAGGATAACGCTGAAACCCAGTTCTTGCGCTTGCCGGCAGAATTCTTCGAAATCGCCGGGCAGGTCGGTGTATTCGGCGGCGAAGACCGGTTTGCCTGCCTCGATATAGGGCGTCATCTCCCCAGCCCAATCGTAATAAAAGGCGTCCTCGGTGATGGCAAAGTCATAGATATCCACCAGGTCTTCGGTCTGGTCGGAGGCGTTCTTCTGGCCGATGGCCAGGCCCCGCTGGTGGGCTTCGTCGGCCAGCCACAGGGCGTATCGCAACTGATCTTCGTATGTGAGGGGAAAGCCGGTGTCATCGCCGTAGACTTCCATGTTGTCCGGCTCGACGCCATCGAAGCCCTTCGCCGCGCACATGTCCAGACGGGCGCGCATGATGGGCGCCAGCAGATCGATGCGGCGCACATCCAACCATTTTTCTCCCGACCAACCTTCATAATCCTTTCCGATTACCTCCTCGGGAAACTGGTCGGCGTCCGACCGCCACTCTTCATAGGAACCGACGCTGATATAACAGATCACTTTTGCGCCCTGATTATGAAAATAATCGACGGCGGATTTGTCTACGTGAAGATCGATATCATAGACGTCGGCCTCGATGTCGAAATCGAATTTGCCGGTAAGCTGCCATTGCCAGGTCAGACCCGGGGCGGGGCGCCACCAATCGAGCGCAGGAGAAGATGGGCTGGGCTCAGGCGTTTGGGTGGGTTAGCGCGTTGCCGGGGATGGAGCGCAACCGGCCATGAACGCCACAGCCAACAGGCATGGAACCAGCCATCGCCAATATCGGTACATGGCTCACTTCACCCCCGTCAACGTGATGCCGCGCACGATCCAGCGCTGGGCCAACAGGAAGACGAAGAGCACGGGCAGGATCACCAGCACCGACGCGGCCATGGTCAGGTGAAGTTGGTTGGTGTGCTGGTTGGCGTACCAGGTGAGGATGATGGGCAGGGTGCGCACCTTGTTTTCGGTCAGCACGATCAGCGGCCAGAGGTAGGCGTTCCAGTTGAACATGAAGGTCAGCATGCCGAAGGTGGCCAGGGCCGGGCCAAGCTGGGGCAGCACGATGGACCAATAGATGCGGAATTCGGACGCACCGTCCACCCGGGCCGCGTCCAGCAGATCGTTGGGGATGGACTTGGCGAACTGGCGGAAGAGAAAGATGCCGAAGGCGTCGATGGCCGCGGGGATGATGAGCGCCCACAGCTTGTTGAGCAGCTTCAGCTTGGCCAGGATCAGATAACCGGGCACCATGGTCACCTGGCTGGGGATCATCATGGTAGCCAGGATCATCCAGAAGAGCACGTTCTTGCCCCGGAACTCGAACTTGGCGAAGATGTAGCCGAAGAGCGAACTGGTGAAGAGCACCTGGATCACATTGGCCACGGCGATGATGGTCGAGTTGCGGTAGTAGAGCGTCAGGGGCAGCTTGGGATCGTTGAAGATGGTGCGATAGTTGTCCAGGATGAAATGTTCCGGGAAGAAGGTGGGCGGGATCTGGCGGATCTCGCGCCCGGTCTTGAACGAGCCGAAGATCATCCACACAAAGGGCAGCAGCGCCATCAGCCCCAGCGCCACCAGCAGCGCGAAGATAATGAAGTTACGGATGCGATGGGGCGCGAACATTGTCGACCCAGTATTCGTTCGGCTCATCTTAGTACTCCCATTCCGATTTCAGCAGGCGGCTCTGCACCAGCGAAATGATCAACACCATGACGAAGAGGAACAGCGCGACCGCCGACGCCCAGCCCATGCGCTGGAAACGGAAGGCGTTGTCGTAGATGTCCAGCACCAGCACCCGGGTCTGCCCGTTCGGCCCGCCGTTGGTCATGACCTGGATGATATCGAAGACCTGGAAGGCCGAGATCATGGTCAGCACCGCGGCCAGAAAGATGGTGGGCTGCAACAGAGGGAGGGTGATATAGCGGAACATCTGCCACGAGTTCACGCCGTCGATGCGCGCCGCCTCCTTGATGCTTTCGGGGATGCCTTGCAGGGCGGCGATGAAGATCACCAAGTTGTAGCCCAGGTCCTGCCAGATGTAGGCGACGATGACCGCAATCAACGCCACCGGCACGCCCAAAACCACCAGGCTCTGATCGCCCGTCCAACTGATGGCGATCAGCCGCCCCATGAGCGCGCTCAGGACGCCGTTGAGCAGGCCGCGTTGGGGATGAAAGACGTAGCCCCACATGATGGCTACGCCCACGGCCGGCGCCAGCACGGGCAGGAAGAAGATGGTCCTGAACATGGCCTTCATGCGCCGGTAGACGCTCTCGATGAGCACCGCCAGCGGCAGGGTGATGGCCAGGTTCAGGGGCAGGACCAGGAAGGCGAAGATGAGCGTGGTCTTGACGCTGCCGTGGAACTGACGCACGATCAGGGGCGCGTCGTCGGAGAAGTTGAGCATGTTGGTGAAGTTCTGGAGGCCGATGAAGGGGTTATCTCCGCCCAGCCCCAGGAAAGCCCCGCCGGACCGGCGCGCGCTGTAGTCGAAGAAGGCCAGCGCAAAGCCCCACAACAACGGGAACAGCGTCCAGAAGGCCATGTACAGGACCATGGGGATCACCGTCCACATGAGGAAGCGGCGCTGGGCGTTGTTGCGGCGAGATGTACGTGAGAAGAGGTTGATTGGCGTCATGGCGGTTCCCGGGAAAATTGAAAGGTGAAAACTATGCGTACTGTCCAAATTCCAAGCCGGCTTCAAAGAACGCTTCGATGTTTTCGGGCGG
>JAJRVT010000063.1 GCA_024277175.1 Chloroflexota bacterium
AACGCCATCAACGACAACATCAACATCGTCACCGGCCCCAAGGGACCGGGTCGGGCCGAGTTCGAGATGTTCTGGGATCCCTACAAACTCTATGTGGCCTCCGACCCCTCAGGACCGGTCACCAGCCAGATCACCAACCAGATGAACACGGCTTATCCCCATATCCCCGATATCGTCGGCAAACTGGGCCCAGTAGAGGAAGAGTACGCGATCTGTCCCACCATCGACGATCGCTGTGAACCGCCTTTCTTCCACGCCCACTGGTCCTATGAGGTGACTTTTCAAAAAGTCAAGTAGCAAAGGAAGCGTCTATCATGGCCTATACAGTCAAAATCGGCTCCACCCGCTGCCACATCCTCAACGATGGGTTGCACCAGATCGACGGCGGCGGCTTCTTTGGCCTGGTGCCCCGTGCGCTCTGGCAGCGGGTCATCGCGCCCAACGAGCGCAACCTGATCCCCACCGACGCCCGCTGCCTGCTGATCGAGTCCGACGCCGGCTTGATCCTGGTGGATGTGGGCAACGGGGACAAGCTGAACGCCAAACAGCGCAGTTTCATCGGCATGGACGCCCGCAACGAACGGCTCATCGACGACATGCGCCGGGTGGGCTTTGAGCCGGAGGATGTGGACCTGGTCCTCTTCACCCATTTCCACGGCGATCACATCGGCGGCGCGACCCGCTTCGACACGCCCGACGGTTCGTCCGGCCCGGTCGTCCCCACCTTTCCCAACGCCCGCTATCTGGGCCAGCGCATGGACCTGGCCGAGGCCAGCTTCCCCAACGAGCGCACGCTGGCCACCTATCGCCCGGACAACTGGCAGCCCATCTTCGACCGCGGCCAGTTCGAAGTGGTGGATGGTCCCCAGCGGCTGGCCAGCACGGTGCGCACCGACAACGCGCCGGGCCACACGGCGTCGATTCAGGTTGTGTGGGTGGAAGATGGCGGGGAGAGTCTCTGTTTCCTGGGCGACGCCTGTAGCTGGGCCGTACACATGGACCGCCTGGCCTGGGTCCCGGCCTTCGATCTGGATCCCATGACCAGCATCGAGACCAAACGCCGTCTGCGCCAGGAAGCCATGGAGCGGGATGCGTTGCTGGTCTTTCAGCACGACGCCCAGGTGGTGACGGGGCGCCTGGTCCCCGGCAAGCGCGGCCCGGTCGTCCAGCCGGAGATCAACGAGGAAGCGTGGTTCGATTCGACGATGGAGTAGGAGATACAAGGGAGGTTGAGAGGGTGGAGATTAACAGAGAACAGGCAATCTCCCAATCTCTCAATTCCCTTCCCCACTATCCTCGATCAGCGCGCCGGGCGCCACCAGATAGACCGCGCGCCACGGCTGATAGGTGCTGACCAGGGTCTCGGTCCGGGTCTCCCCGTTCTCGATGATGGTGCGCTCCACGGTTGTGGTCATGCCCTCCTTGGGCCATTCCACCTGTTTCTGCTGTCCCGGAGCCAGGGATTCGTCCACCTGATAGGCGGGCGGAGGCGGGGGCTTCCTGTCAGTGATCACCGGGTCGGAGATGATGACCTCCCGGTCAGGCTTGGTGCCGTAGAGGTTGAAGGTGATGACGCCCGCGGCGCTGTCCACCACCGGCTCCACCAGCAGGTAGTTGCCAGTGTCATTCTTCCAGCGGAAGTCCACCGTGGGGGTGTAGATGGTGGCGTCCAGGCCCGGCTCGCCATACCAACTGACCACGTAGCCATGGTTGTAGCGCTCCACAAGCGGTAGCCCCGCGGCGTAGACGGAACGGAAGAGGGTGGTGCTCACCTGGCAGACGCCGCCGCCCACGCCCACGGCCGTACGGTCGCCCCAGATAATCAGCGAATCATCGAAGCCGTTGGCCGAACTCACATCTTCCACAACCTCGTTGAAACTGAAGACCTCGCCCGGCGGCACCACCACGCCGTCGAACTTTTCAGCGCCGATCTCGATATTGTGGATCCGGGCCGCGCTGCTGCCGGCGAAGTACGTGCTGCCCGTGGCCACCAACTCTTTGATGCCCATGGCTGCAATGTTGCGATCATCCACCTTGGGCTGCACTTCGGTCACCACCAGTTCGGCCTGATCGTCGCCATTGAGCAGCGCGGCCTCGATGTTGGCCGTGGTGGCTTCGATGTCCAGCGCCCGCCCCGGCTGGCTGGGCTGGATGACCGAGACGCCGCCCACCGCAGGGTTGAAGCGTAGCCGCGCGTCCCGAGCCGGGATGTCGATCTGTTCGGCCCACAGGGTCAACTGCTGAGCCAAGGCATCCTTGTCCAGGCGCAGGGGGTCGCGGGAAAAGACGATCTCATCCAGCGTTCCTGGATCCAGGGCCATGTCCAGGCCATAGGTCGCATTGCGCAGCAACAGAGGCTGGGCGAAGGCCGCGGCCGCGGTTCCAGTCATCGCGTCCACCACCACAGGCTCGGCCGGCGGCAGCAGGGGAATGGCTGCCAGAGGAACGGTGATGGGACTGTCCAGATCGCTCGTTTCCAGGGCCGCCAACACTGCATCAACGGTGGCGTTCACATCCACATCCATGCCCGGCTGCCCCGGCGCGATCACATCGCCGACGCGGGTGGCGAGCCGGGCCGGCCGGCGGACGCTGCTTGCGACCTGGTCCACGGCGTAACGGATCTGGGCGGCGTCGAACTCACGGGCGGGCGCTATATCCACCCCCCGCAACGCGGCCACTAACTGTTCGCTCAGGCGACGGGAAAAATTCCCCTGCCTGCCCACCAGATAGGCCTGATTGACTGCGTCCATGACATCCGCCGAAGAGCGCAGTTGAGCGGTCGGCAGAGGCCACTGTTCGCCGCCATAGGTGAGGCTGATGGGCGGGGCTGGCTGGGTCGCCAGGCGCAGGCTGAGCTTTTCCACCGCGGCCGCGCGGGTCAGGCCGCTGATGGGGACGCCGTCCACGCTGACGCCGGTGAAGACCCGATCCGCGTGCCAGAACTGGCCGAAAATGACTGCGATCAGGATCGTCGTCAACAGCATGGCGGAAAAGATAGCCGCGAAATCCAGCGGCGTCCGCCGGATGCGGACGGCAGGGCGATGGGTTGGCGGGTGTAGGGTGGATTGCATGGGATCTCGACAGACTCTACTCAACGCAATAACGGTTCGACTGGCTGTCATAATAGCCTAATCGATGTCCATTTACAGTAAGGGTTGCAACAAAATGATCAATGCTCAATTGTCAATGGTCGATGTGGACGGATGTGACCCGTCCTGTATATAATTGACACCATAGTGACCATTCAGGACGGAGGAGACCATGAACAACCGCCCCTTTAAAGAAGCAGTTAAAGAACCGGTCAAGCGATATAGCCAGGCATTTAAGCAGCAGGTTGTTCGCGAGT
>JAJRVT010000064.1 GCA_024277175.1 Chloroflexota bacterium
CTGCAGACGCTTCTTCACTTCCTCCTGCGCTCCTCCTCCCAACAAGGCCAGAAATTGCCTGTACAGCCGCCCCACGTTACGTTCACTCACCAGAATTCCACGCTGATTGAGCTGGCGTTGGATCTCCGCCAATTGCTTATGCTCTTTCTCATGCTGCCAGCCGATATACGCCAGCACGTCTAACCCATAGGTGCTGAATGGTAGGCTGTAACGCAGGGCGCCACTAGCGTGGTAGTGCACTCCTGCATAGGCGCAACTGGGATTGGCACATTGTTTGCTTTTCCCCGCTACAAACACCGGGCCATCCAAGGTCTGCACATATTTCCTCATGTGATAGGTGCCGCTTTGCACCAACTCCGCCCCACAATGCATACACCTCTCGAAATCGCTTTCCAATACAAGCCGTTTGGCGTTATCAAACCGACGATGCGGCCGGTGCGCGGGTTGCTTGCTCATCATTCTCCTCCACGTTGTCTCGTGTTTGAGGCAGAGAGAATATCATCACAATTAACTGTGATGTCAAGTCAGCCAGGGCGATGGCACGCTGGACACAGAACGTTATCTGGAATTCTATGACAAATTCATCCTGGAGAGCACCACGGGCCAGGTGGCCGCCTTCGTGCTGGAACCGATCCAGGGCTGGGGAGGCTCCAGCATGCCGCCCGACGACTTCTTCTCTAAACTGAGACAGTTCCTGGACGAGCGCGACATTTTGCTCTTCGCCGATGAGGTGCTGACCGGCATGGCGCGCACCGGCAAGTATCTGTGCCTGGAGCACTGGGACACGCTGCCTGATGTCGTTACCCTGGGCAAGGGCTTCGGCAACGGCTTCTCCGTCACGGCGATGGTGGTGCGCGAGCCCTACGCCGCCGCTGTAGATAAGATCAGTGCCTCCACCAGCTACGGCGGCAATCCCATGGCCTGCGCCGCCGCCCTGGCCTCCCTCGAGGTGATCGAAGAGGAGGGCATCCTCGAGCATGTGCAGGAGCTGGAGGCGCTCTTCCTCGAGATCATGGCGGACTGGCCCGATAAGTATGCCATCGTCGGGGATGTGCGGGCCAAGGGTTGCCTTCTCGGGGTGGAGCTGGTAAAAGATAAGGGCACGAAAGAGCCGTTCGATGAGGCCGGGAAACGGGTCTATCAGACGGCGTTCCGCAAGGGCCTGGCCTGGATTCCGGCCGGGCATATCTTGCGCATGAGCCCGCCCATGATCATGCCCGTCGAGGTGGCTCGCAAGGGCATGGCGATCATCGAAGAATCGATCTACGAAGTCGAAAAGGAGCTTGGATACTGATGAGCGAGAAACCGGAAATACGTATCGGGCTGGTCGGCTATGGCTTTATCGGCAAGATCCATACCATGGCCTACCAGCTTTTGCCCATGATCTACGACCCCTTCCCCGCCAGGATCGCATTGGCGGGTGTGGCCACGGCCAGTGAGGCTTCCATGCGAAAGGGCATGGAGCAGGGCGGCTATGCCTTCGGGACCACCGACTGGCGCGAGCTGATAGCCCGCGACGATATCGACGTCATCGACTGCTGCACGCCCAATTTCCTGCATAAGGATGTCCTCATCGGGGCCATGCGCGCGGGCAAGCATGTGTATTGCGATAAACCGCTGGCAATGAATCTGGTCGAGGCGCGGGAGATAGCGGCGGTCGCCAGGGAAACCGGCGTCCTCACGCAGATGACCTTCAACTATCGCTTCATCCCGGCCATGATGCGGGCTCGACAACTGGTGGAGGAAGGGCGTCTGGGGCGTGTTTTCAGCTTTCGAGCCGCGTATCTGCATGCTGGCTATATCGACCCCAACCGTCCCATCTCCTGGCGACTGGATGCCAGCAAGGGCGGAGGCGGCGCTCTGTTCGATCTGGGCGCGCACGTCCTCGATCTCATCCGCTATCTGCTGGGCGATTATGAGAGCGTCAATGCCCTGACCGAGACCTTCATAAAGGAGCGCCCTCTGCCCGGCCAGCCCGACGAGATGAGACCGGTGGAAGTGGATGATCTGGCCCTGATGACAGTGCGCATGGCCAACGGCGCCGTGGGCACGGTCGAGGCCTCCCGCCTGGCCACGGGGACCAACGATGAATTGCGCATCGAGATCCATGGCTCTCAGGGCGCGTTGCGTTTCAACCTGATGGATCCCAACTGGCTCTACTTTTTCGACGTGCAGGATCCGGGTTCGCCCATCGGCGGCGAGCGTGGCTTCAAGGCCATCGAGACCGTGCAGCGCTACCCGGCGCCCGCGGCGCTGCCCGGCCCCAAGTTCTCGGTGGGGTGGGCCCGCTACCATATCGCCAGCCAGTACGATTTCATCACCAGCCTGTTGGCCGGGGGCCCCACCAACCCCGATTTCGAGGACGGCATGAAGATCCAGGAGGTGATGGAGGCGGGTTACCTGTCGTCGGCCGAGAAGCGTTGGGTGGCGTTGCCGCTGGCTTGAGGTATTTCTCGTGAACCCTATCTTCGGGAGGTGGGCAACAGTATTTTGTACCAGCGGAATGCTTCCAGCCGCCTCCCGTGTTCCGATTACCGGACTGTTTCCTCATTGAGCATCAAGCTGTCGCCATGAGCATGCCTTCAGCCGGGAACGCCGTTCGCTACACGAGCACCATTCTCCCCATAGCGAGCAAAAGCGGGGTAACGGTGGAGTTTGTGAACAATTGAATTCGGAATGAAAGGCGGAAGCAGCTCTGGCTCTGCGGCGGATATTTCTGTTAAATCGTTCGAGATGGCTGGTAGTGCGGAAATGTTTGAGTTCCCAATCAGGGTGGGAGCGTTGGAAGAAGAAAAAGATGATGGTTTGACGGAAATCACGGCGCAGGGTGCGCACAGCCTCGGGCTGAGCATGCCGATATTGACGACAAACCTTGAGATAACGTCGCAGCATCATGTCCCAACGCCTGGCTTGATAGATGGCATGGAAGTCTTTGAAGATGCGCTTTTTGAGACGGCGTCGTTTTTTGCGGGAAAGCTGCTCATCCTCAATACGGATGGCGTTGTAGATGTTGTGTAGTTTATGGAAGAGACAACGTTGTTGTTCAGCATCGAAGAAGACGGTGCGCGGGGCGGCGCAGAGGCCAGACCCACCATCGAGGATGATGAGCTTGAGTCCATTTTCGCCCCGCACTCCCAGCGCTTCCAACCGTTCCAGGAACTGAACCCAACCAGTTTCATCTTCAGCATCTCCCAGATGCCAGGCCAGGATTTCCACCCGCTCTGAGTCTGGCCAGACCCCGAGAGCGATGAAGAGAGGACGTTTGCTGCAACATCGCTGTGATGCTTTCATTCATTTCCCGCTCCACCCCTCGTTCCAATCGTGTCACCATCTCTCCCCGGACCTGAACCATGCTCTCTGCAAAGATCTGCTTGGTGTTGACACCTCGTCGTTCTGTTGATCGGCTTGTCATGAGGGCTGTTCTCCTGAGTGTAGGTTGGTTTTTTGGCACACTTACCTTACTCGGATTCAGCCCTCTCTATAATTTCAACCACAAGGGATACACTACCCCAACTGAATCGATCTAGCTGAGCGTCACGCCAATCGAATACACGATCAACATCTGCCCGGGGCCGTAAGTGAGCCAGATGACATCGCCGATGTAGCGAAAATGCAGCCCGCTGAACAACTCACCTGCCAAAATCTGATCGCTGAGCAGGAACAGGGCAGCGCCCAGCGCCAATGGGATGAAGGAGGGATCTTGCACGGCCAGTCCGGTGGCGAAACCGGTGGTGCTGGCCAGGAGCAGGCCGTACGGCAGCGCCGCCCAATGCAAGGGCGTGGCCTCCTGCCCGCGATACACGATCAGCCACCAACCCGCCAACCCCAGCAACCACCATACCGCCACCGAGCCCCACCGGGCCCCGGCGTCATCGAGCCCCGCCAGATTGCCGAACCCGACCAGCGCCGCGATGTAGAGGATGTGGCCGATGCCGAATGCGGCGATGCCGCCGACCACGCGGTTGCGGATGGGCAGCAGCCGGGCCATCGCCAGGTCGCCGAGAAAGCCGAAGCTCATGCCGGCGGCGATGAGCAGAGCGTAGCGACCGGCCCCGGTTTCCCGCGCGAACAGCCACCAACTCCAGCCCGCTAGCACCAGCGTGGCCGACGAGGCCATGCGCGTCCACAGCGGCATGCGCCGGTAGCGTTTCTCCGGATCCGAGCCGAAGATGAAACCGCCGAACAGCAGCGCCGCCCACAGGATCAGCAGGCCCAACAGCCACAGGCGCTGGGGGGATGTCAGACCGGGGTGGAGAACCAGATCGATCATGATGTGAGTCCGGCCAGAGCCGGGATGGCGTCATTTCGCCACAAACAGCATGTAGAAAATAACGCCGTGCAAAACGATGGCGACGGAAAGCACGGCCCAAAACACCGGCTTGCGGCGTTTATGATTGAATACGAACATACCCAGCCACCCGCCCAGGAATCCGCCCGCCAGGGCCGCGCCATGCAGCACGATTTCGGGCACGCGGCCGCCGCCAAGCTTCGCTTCCATCTTGTCGTAGCCGTACAGGGCGAACGTCACCACCGACCACACCAGCAGCCACGAAATGTACGGGGGCAGGACGTTCTGGAAGATGAGCAGGGCGATGAAGCCGCCCACGCCCAGGAGGATGGCGAGGATGCCAAAAGTGAGTTTTGGGGATCGTTTGGACATACCAATTACTCCAGCAAATCGCCGGGGCGGCGGGTGGTGACGACGGGGGCGGAACGCTCGAACTGTTGCTTATCACGGGTGACCAATACGGCTCCAAAACGCTGTGCGACTGCGACATAAACCGCATCGCTGCCACGTAATCGATACTGCGCAGCAATTTGCAACGTTTGCGTGGTCAGAGAGAGATCAAGCGCTACAGCCATGATGTTAGGCAGATTCGACAGCTCGGTCGCATATCGAATAGCGATCTGAGCGTCATTTCGCGCGCGCGCCGCGCCGGCCGCCACTTCAGGAAACAACAGTGTCGGCACGATGATGGGCCTATCGAGTTGTTGCAATCGCGACAAAAAGGCCCGGCTGTCGGCGTGATCCGCTTCGTAAGGATTGAATGCGTTGAGAAATACACTGGCGTCGACGGTATAAATCGCAGTCATGTTCACCCCTACCGGCGAATATCCGCCATGAGTTGATCGGTGGTGATTTCAGGATCCCAACCGTCGCAGATCTCTTCTCCCAGGCGCCAGAACGCCTTCCAGGGATCATGGGGCGGGCCAGCAACAACCTGGTCCGGCTCCACACCCACGACCGGGGGAGGAATAAGCAATCCGGTCGGGTGTCCGCGATGTGTGATGACATAACTTACGCCTTGTTCACGCACTGTTTGCAGTATTTCCGAAGCATGCGCTTTGAACTCTCGTACGCCGATTTCTGGCATGATAACCTCCTGGCGAATGTGGTTCTCTTTGTGACCACATCATACACGAACGAGTTCAGGAGGTCAAACCGACCACCTTCAGTTTTCTCCGGCGCCGGTCTGTTCTCCGGGCTCGAAGGGCGGCAGTTGTTCTTCCCCCTGGCGAACGAGGAAGAAATTCCAGATCAGGCGGCTGAGGTCGTTCATCAGGGGATTGCTGTAATCCCACACCACCCAGCCCTGCTGGTAGACGAAGATGGCCAGGGCATAAGGCCCCTCCGGCCCGTAGATGAGCGCCACGTCGCCCTGGGTGTCGGTTCCGTAACCGTGTTTGTGGGCCACGCGGGCGTCATCGGGCACGCCGTACTTGATCAAATAGCCCATCGGGTTCTGCTCCATCCAGCCGATCAACTCCTGGCACTCTTCCTGCGTGATTTGCCCGGGATAGGCGGCGAGCAGGTTGCCGCGTCCTTCCGCACATTGTCCGATCTCGGCCATGAGTTCGCCGATGTCCTTGGGCGTGGTCTGCATGGCGGGATCGGGGAAGGTGTTGTACTCGGGATTGGTGTTGGCCGGGGTGCGCACGATGGGCGGTTTCAGATCGCTGTCGTAGGGAATGGCGATGAAGGTGTTTTCCAGGCCCAACTCGCGGGAGAACTCGGTCACCGCTCTCGCCCCGGCCAGGGTGTCGCGCTTGCCGATGTGGTACATCAGGGCGTTGGCCGCGGCATTACTGGCGGTCTCTGATTTGACCGTCTCGCTGATCCAGCGGGTGATGTTGTCATCCAGCGGCGACTCGTAATCGTGATACACTTTGAGCAGGATGGGGAGTTTGACGGTGCTCATGCCGGCGAAAGCGGTGTCCGCGTCGATGTCGATGATCTCGCCCGTGGGCAGATGCTGGAAGTAGAGGCTGTAGATGCCGGGGAATTTCTCCAGGCGCTGGCGCAGGGCGGCTTCCAGAGACTCGAAGTCAGGGAGTTTCGCTGGTATTTCATGCAAAACCAGCTTCGCTGAGCGGTCGTTGCTGCTCTGAAACGCATTGACGATGTTGATGGCGCTTTCGTTGAGATCGGCGTAGCGGCCAGGCTGCCCGGGCGCGAAAGTGAGGGTGTCGAGTTTGGCGTAACCGGGCGTGGGGTCGTTGTCGTAGGCGTCCGCCTGCGCTTGCAGCCAGGCCCCGAGCTTGTCCCGATCATAGTCGTAGATCAGGGGCGCGTCGCCGCCCAGGGGAGGTTGATCGAAAAGATACAGGAGGAAATCCCGCACAGCGTACACGCCCCCACCGTATTTCTGCGCCTGCTCGACCATCGCCTCTGCATCCACTTTGAATCCGATCTCCTCTGGCCGTAAAACGATGCGATTGTCGCCGTGGAGCACGAGAATGGGGCTTTCGAACACGCTGCGCAGGTTGGCGGCCGCTTCCTCCGCCGTGGCCCCGCCGATGTTCACGCCAGCCAGGGTGACGCCAGCAGGGATGGCGTCACGTGACTCGACATAATCCATCAACTGCGGGCCGATGTACACAATGGCGGCGGCGATGGCGAGGAGGATGAGCAAACGGAGGTACTTCATGATGAACGTTACTCCCACTCAATCGTGGCGGGAGGCTTGGAGGTGATATCGTACACCACGCGATTGACGCCGTCCACTTCGTTGACGATGCGATTGGCCATGCGTCCCAGGACCTCGTCGGGCAGTTTGGCCCAGTCCGCGGTCATGAGATCATCGGTGGTGACGACGCGTACGGCCACCACGTTGGCGTAGGTGCGGTGATCGCCCATCACGCCGACGCTGCGCACGGGTAGCAGCACGGCAAAGGCCTGGGCGGTGGCCCGGTACAGCCCGGCGGCTTCCAATTCCTGGATGACGATGGCATCGGCCTGGCGCAGGGTCTCCAGGCGCTCCCAGGTCACTTCGCCGAGGATGCGGATGGCGAGGCCCGGCCCGGGGAAGGGATGCCGCCAGACCACGCGTTCGGGCAGGCCCAGGGCCAACCCCACGCGCCGCACTTCATCTTTGAACAGGAAACGCAGCGGCTCCAGCAGCTCGAATTCGATGTCTTCGGGCAGGCCGCCGACATTGTGATGGGTCTTGATGGTGCGGGCGGCCTTCTCACGCCCGCTGGCCGCGCTTTCGATCACGTCCGGGTACAGCGTGCCCTGGGCGAGATAGCGATAGGGCTGGCCGGGATCATCGGCGATCAGGCGCGCGGCCTCGGCCTCGAACACGCGCACGAAGCGGTGGCCGATGGCCTTGCGCTTGGCTTCGGGGTCGGTCACGCCCTCCAGGTCGGATAAAAACTGTTCGGTGGTGTTGACGCTGACCAGATTCATGCCCTGGGCGCGCTGGAAGGTGTCGATCACGTCATCGGCCTCGCCCAGGCGCAGCAGGCCGTGATCGACGAAAACGCAGGTGAGTTGGTCGCCGATGGCGCGATGCACGAGCGCGGCCACGACCGAGGAATCGACCCCGCCGCTGAGCCCGCACAGCACGCGTGCTTTCCCCACCTTTTGCTGTATCTCGGCCACTGTTTCCGCGATGAAGTGGCTGGGCGTCCAGTCGGCGCTGAGCCCGGCCACGTCGAACAGGAAATTGCGCAGGAGGTCCAGACCTTGCTGCGTGTGCTGCACTTCGGGATGAAATTGCACCGCGTAGCGGTGGTTGGCCACGTCACCCATCATCGCCATGCTGTCGCCGCGGGAGCTACCGAGGGCCGTCCAGCCGGGGGGCGGTTCGTCCACGTGGTCGCTGTGACTCATCCACACGTGCAGCGTGGCGGGCAGCCCCGCCATCAGCGGCGAATCCGCGGTGATGCGCACCTCCGTGTGGCCGAACTCGCGGGCGCTGGCGGGCGCGACGTGGCCGCCGAGGGCCTGGGCCAGCGCTTGCATGCCGTAGCAGATGCCAAGCACGGGCTTGCCGCTTTCCAGCACGCTGGCGGGCAGACGCGGGGCGTCCGGTTCATAGATGCTGGCGGGGCCGCCGGAGAGGATGAAGGCGTCGGCGTGGGCGAACTGTGCGACAGGCGCGTCCCAATGCACGAGTTCGCTGTAGACGCCGAGGTCGCGCACGCGTCGGGCGATGAGCTGGGCGGTCTGCGAGCCGAAGTCGATGACGATGACGGTTTGATGGTGGGGCATGAAATTTCGGATTGCGAATTTCGAATTGCGGAATACGAGTGATGGCAGTTGCTTATGGATTGCGAGGTTTCTATTTTACCCCATTGATTCCTGATTCTCCATGTTCTGACCGCGCAGCTGGTAAGATGCTCTTGCCGCTGCCCGAATCACACAAAAAACCGCCCGAATGTACGAGCGGCTCTTGTGGCGAGAAGCGAAAAGCGGGAAGGACTGTTATGCGGTTTCAGGCGCTTCCTCAGCGGCAGGCTCGGGCTCATCCACAACCACGGCGGCGGGCTCCTGGGGCGCAGGCTTCTTTTCAACTTGCTTGCTCGCTGTCGCTTTTGCGCTAGCCGGTCGTTCCGGGATCACAATCCAGGCCAGGACGTAGACGAGTACGCCGCCGCCGCCCCACAGGGTCAGGAACAGAAGCACGAGACGGACGATGGTGGGATCGATATTGAAGTATTCGCCGAGGCCGCCACAGACACCGGCGATCATGCGGTCATCACGAGAACGGTAGAGTCGTTTTGCAGACATGGGTCACTCCTTGACTTGGGTTCGGTCGATTCTACCTGTCTATACGGCGGTGGGTTGTTGCGGGTTTCAAAAAAACACCGCCCGGGCTGGAGGCGGTGTCGTGATGATCAAAGATTAATAAAGCGCATCACGCGCCAATCGTTGATCATCAATCTTTTGCACTTGATTCTGGTGTGTAGTCTATAAACCGGCCGCCCGGAGATGGGCGCTGAGTTGAAACATGGTGACTTGCGAGGGATCGTAGTTGACGCGCACCTCACCATTGTCCTTGTTTACCCGGAGTTCCTCGACCCCAGGCAGGTCGAATATCTGCTTCACCCGTTCGATCCAATCCCTGCGATCGATGCTATCGACCCAGAGCGTTGTCCAAGGTAGTTGTTTTTCCATGAAAGCCTCACTGAGATGTGGACGACTGTATGATAGCCTTCATTATAGCATCGGCTGCGCCCAAGGTGAAAAAGGCCGGAGCAATTGAAAACAGGCCTTCATAAGCTTGGTTCAACAGGAATTCAGGGGGGCAGAGCGACATAAATGCCGCAATACGGCCTGTAACGCGACATTTATGTCGTATGATGCCGTCAATCCCCTGAGATACAAAAGAACCATAATCTTCTGGTGGGGCACAGATCAGCAACTGCTCTGATGCGTCGTCACACCGGCCAACAACTCCCGTGCAGACTGGCGGCCAGCTTCGCTGTCGGCTCCCAACATCATCGCCAGCTCCTGCACCCGCGCTTCGCCCTCCAGGACATGGAGGCGGGTGATCGTGCGCGCTCCGTCCAGGTGTTTGCTCACGGCCAGATGGCAGTCGCCATAAGCGGCGATCTGCGGCAAGTGCGTGACGCACAGCACCTGATGCGTTTCGGCCAGGCCGCCCAATTTGCGCCCCACAATCGCACCCACCCGGCCGCCGATGCCCTGATCGATCTCGTCGAAGATCAGGGTGGGGGTGGCGTCGGCGCGGGATAGCACGTTTTTCAGGGCGAGCATTAAACGCGCGGTTTCGCCGCCGCTGGCCACTTTCACCAGAGGCCGCAGGGGTTCGCCCGGGTTGGCCGAGACCAGAAATTGCACTTGATCAATGCCGGTGGCGCCGAAAGCCAGACGCTGGTCGGATACAAAACAGCCGTCCGGGTGCGGGCGTTGTTCTATCTCCACCGCAAATTTCGTTCCCGCCATCCGTAGATCGGCCAACTCTTCTTCGATGGCCCGCGCCAGCGTCTCTCCCGCCGCGCGCCGGGCCGCGGATAGGCGCGCGCCGAGGTCGCCGATGGCGTGCAACAAACGATCTTCTTCCGCTTCCAGTTCGGCGGTGCGGGTTTCACTTTGCGAGAGGATTTCGAGTTCGTCACGCGCCGCTTCCCCGAAAGCGAGGATCTCGGCGATGGTGTCGCCATACTTGCGTTTGAGCTGGTAGATCAGGTCGAGTCGATCTTCCACTTCGGCCAGACGTTCCGGATCGTAGGAAACGCCGGCGTTGTAGTCGCCCACATCCCGCGCCAAGTCGTTCACCCGCTCAAAAACATCCTGCGCCTGCGTTAGCACAGCCTCCAACTCGGCGTCCACCTGCGCCAGTTTCTGCAAACGCCCCACCGCATCGCCCAACTGATCCAGCACGGGCGCGGCTTCGGCCCCGCCTTCCGCCAAAATGCCGTAAATGGCCGCGGATTGGCTGGCCAGGGTCTCGGCGTTGGCCAGGCGCTTGCGTTCATTTTCCAGATCGGCGTCCTCGCCCGGCTCCAGGGCGGCGGCGTCGATTTCCTCCACCTGATACGCCAGCAGATCCACCCGGCGGGCGATCTCGCGGGCATCGCGGC
>JAJRVT010000065.1 GCA_024277175.1 Chloroflexota bacterium
GGATGACCGCGGTGTCGTCGATGATCAGCGGCTCCACCGCGCCGTCGCCGCCACCGAAGGTCCACTGGCCCGGGATCTGCTTGAGGCCGCGATAGGAAGACTCCGGCCCGTTCCAGTCCCAAGTGGCCACGTAGACCTGAGTCCCCTCCAGGCCATCCGGGTTGCCCAGCGCATCGCCGGAGAAGCGCAGGGAGATGGTGTCGCTCTCCTTGTCCACGCTGATCTCGGCCGCGGGCGTGACCGGCGTTCCGTACTCGTCCGCGCTGGCCCCATCGCTGGCATAGAGGCGGTTGTTCCAGCCCTCCACAAAGCCCAGATAATCCCAGGCGAACCCTTCGGGCGCGTCGGCGTTGATCCGGGGAAGCACGGTCGCGCCCTCTCGATCGGGCAGGTCGATGAAGACGTGGAAGAGCACATGGTCGAAGCCGTTGGTCGGGTTCCAGACGTCGGTCACTTCGGCCATGGTCAGGTCGACGATCAGGTCCGACCCCTCGGCCGACACCTTGGTGCTGAGGATGTCCATCTGCTGACCGAAGGTCTCATCCGTGGGTAACTCATAGGCGTCGTTGGGGCCGACCGTGTCGCCCATGCGGTCGAACATGGTGACGCCGGAGCCAACGATCTGGATGTCGGTGGTGAACGTGTACAACTCGGAGACGGCCTGGAGCTCGGGCGCGTAGATCCGCAGGGTATGGGTCTGCTCGCCGCCGCCGAAGTAGGTGGCCGGGACTGTGGCCGCCCACGCGCCGGCGTCATCGGCCGTGGTCTCGATGGCGCGGGCCAGGTTGTCGTCCACAATCAGCTTGAGCGCCGCGTTGGAGACGCTCACCGTCCCAGTGATCGCCAGATCGCCGGTGATGACCTGACCGGCCTGGAGGCTGTCCGCGGTGAAGGTCACATTGGCCTGGCTCACCTCCGCGATCTCGTCGCTCACCAGCAGGGCCATGACCTCCCGCGGGGCCAGTTCCAGGGTCATGCGTCCGTCCGCGCCCACGGTCAGGTCGTCTTGGTTGACCAGGCCGAAGAGATTCCTGAGCACGGTTCCGGCCGGCAGCCCGGTCTCCAGGTCCACCATGAGCACGGGCCGGTCGGCGGTGTTGAGGAGGACCAGCGCGGTCTCGCTCTCGTAGTCTCGCTGATAGGCCAGCACGCCCGGCCCGGCCTCATTGGCCTGCAGGATGCGCAGGGAGCCACGGCTGAAAACCGGGTTCTCCTTGCGCAATTGTGCAACCGCCTGGATGTGCCGATAGAGCTCCGACGACGTGTCGAAGTGGTCCACACCGCCCGACTGCACGCCCTCGGCGAACATGGAGGCCCGCCCTTCGGTAAAGCCCTGCTCGGTGCCGTAGTAGATCACGGGGATGCCGGGGATGGTCATGAGGAAGGCGGTGGCCTGCTTGAGCCCCGCCACGCTGCCCTTGGAGAGGAAGCGGGCCACGTCGTGGTTGTCCACGAAATTGGGTAGGATGGTCGGGTCCGGGTAGATGGCTTGGGCCGCCTCCAGGCGATAGGCCATGTTCGCGGCCGGCTGTCCCTCGGCGAAGACCCGGTTGATGGTGAAGTGCATGGGGAAGTTGAGCATGGAGGATAGTTCCGGCTTCTCCTCGCTGCCCAGATAGGAGGCCACCACCCGGTCGCCGCCGTCGTCCATGGGGTCGGAGCCGACGAAGGCCTCGCCAAAGGTCAGGAAGTCGTCCCGCCCCGTCTCCGCGGCCGCGGCCTCCACGCCCGGCGCATCGGGATCGTCTGAGTTGATGAAATCGTTCCAGAAGTCATGGTCCACATAGAGCACGGTGTCGATCCGGAAGCCGTCCACGCCCACCTGCCGGATCCAGTCGCCGAAGGACTGCTTGAGCGTCTCGCGCACCAGGGGGTTGTCGGTGTTGAGGTCATCCAGATCGGCCAGTTGGTAGGTCAGGGTCTGGGTCGGGTCGCTGTAGTCGGTGATGGTGGGCGTCCAGTGGTAGATGGCGGCCTCGCGCTGGGCGGGATCGGTGACGTCGTCCTCGTCGAAGGGCGGCTGGCTGGGCCGGGTCACGGGAACGCTCTCGGTGTTGAAGCGGACGTTGGCCGCGGGGTCGTCGGGGTCGTAGCGGGTGACGCCGTTCTCATCCTGATAGGTGAAGAAGTTGCCGGTATGGTTGGCTACGATGTCCTGGATCAGGTACATGCCCCGCCCGTGGAGCGCGCGGGAAAGGGTCTGGTAGTCCTCCAGATCGCCCAGGTGCGCGTCCACCTCTGCGAAGTTCTCGGCCCAGTAGCCATGATAGCCGCCGAAGTTGACCAGGGGATCCCACCACTGGTTGGCCACGGGCGGCGTGATCCAGACCGCGGTCGCGCCCAGGCCCTGGATGTAGTCCAGCTCGTCGATGATCCCCTGGAAGTCGCCGCCGCTGTACTTGCGCACATCGGCCGGATCGTACTCGTCCGCGCCCTGGTCGTTGTTGGCGGGGTCGCCGTCGTTGAAGCGGTCGGTCATGAGGAAGTAGATGATCTGATCCTGCCAGGCCGGCGAGGGAACGTGAAGCTCGCCCAGGGTGGGCGCGGCCGTCCCGGTGATGGGTGCAGTCTGGGTCAGGCTGACGGTCTCGGTGGGTGCGGACGTGAAATCGAACATAGACGCGGGCGAGGGCGGACCCGCCACCCAGGGCTCGTCCATGGCCGCGGCCCCGGCCGGCCAGGCGAAGAGGGACAGGACCAGCGCAAGCAGGGTCAAAGGAATGGCGATAGCGAAACGGGTTGCTTTCATGATCGTCACCTTTCAGAATCGGGAGCCAATAGAACGCGGATTGAGCGAATTTGCACGGATTTTTTTTACTGCCGGAGCAAGGTGATGCCGCCGATGATCAGGCCGATCCCGACTGCCATGACGGGGGTGAAGCGTTCGCCCAGCAACAGCAGGCCGCCCAAGGTGGCCACCACGGGGATGACGTACTGGGTCATGGCCGCGGCCGTGGCGCCAAAACGGCGCACATTCTCATAGTATAGCATAATGGCCAACAGCGTACCGGTGAGCGCGGCGTACAGCAGGGCCAGTTCGCCACGCCAGTCAATGACGCCCAGGGCTGGCCCGCTGAAGAAAAGCAGCAGCGGAGCCGCCACAATCGTGGCCACGAAAAGCTGGGTGCTGGCCACGTCCAGGCTGCGATAGCCGCGCATGAACCGGCGGGCGTAGATGGTGACGACGCTCACGCAGAGCAGAGAACCGCCCATCAACAGATAGCCGATCCACGGGTTGTGCGCAGGAATCGCCAATCCACTCTGCCCGCTGACGGCCAGAAACAAGGCCCCCGACAGCGCCAGGGCGACGCCCCCGCCCTTGCGCCAGGTCAGATGCTCGTCGCCCAGAAAAAAATGGGCCAGGATCACAGTGAAGGCCGGGCCTGTAGACGCGAGCATGGAGGTGACGCCACTGGACAGATATTGGAGGGTGAGCACAGTCAAAAACATGGGGGCGGTCACCCCCAGCAAGCCCAGTAAGAGGGCGTGTCGCCAAAGACCCGGGTCGGTCGGCCAGGAGCGTCGCCCACCGTCGCGCAGGGGAACGGCGACATAGACGGCGGCAAAGCCAATGCTGGCCACGATCAGGCGCAGTCCGGTGAAAGTGGCGGGAGCGAACTGGCCGGTGGCGAAACGGGCGGCGATCAGGCTGGTGCCAAAGAAAAGGCCGGTCAGGACAACATAAGGCAATGCGGCAACGCTCAAGAGACGATCATCCCCTCGACTTCATTCCCGGCCGCCTCTTCGATCTCCAGGATGCGCGCCCGCACCACATGGGGCATGGAGACCTTCTTCCCCGTCCGATAGTCGAGCATGACCACCAGGGCGTCGCCTTCGGCCGCCAGCCGATTATGGCGCTGGCTGACGATGCGGTGCTCCATGAGGAAACGGTCATCGCCCAGTTGGATCGCGCGCGCACCCACCAGCAACGTGTCTGGAAAGGTGACCGGGAAACGGAAACGGCAACTGGTGGCTGCCAGGATGGGGCCGATCCCCTGGTTGGACGTGAAATCGGAGACGTCCAGGCGCTGGAAATAGGCGATGCGCGCGCTCTCGAAATAGCGGAAATACATGGTGTTGTTGACGTGCTGAAAGGCGTCCATATCGCCCCAGCGCACGACCATCTCCATGACGAGGGGATAGTGGGCGAGCAGGTCGGACATGGGTGGCTCCTTGATGCGTGAAAACGTGATGCGTGAAATGTGACGAGTTTGTGTAGGTGCGGCTTGCAGCCGCACGATCCGCGATCACCCGAAAGAATCATGAATCCCGGGAATTGTGCGGCTGCAAGCCGCACCTGGTATCTTATAGATGAGGCAAGAAGAGGCCGAGCCGCACCTGAAGATGAATCGAACTTGCTTCGTAGATAGGTCCATCTTGCCTCATTTCACCAAACTGGATACGCTTA
>JAJRVT010000066.1 GCA_024277175.1 Chloroflexota bacterium
GGCCGACCTGCCCCCCGGCCCGAGCTACGTGACCGTCAACTGGGACAGCGGCTCCTTTGCCCCGGCCTACGACGCCGCCCAGGACTACATTGTCCTGGCCTTCCTCACCGACTACGAGGGCAACATCCTGGACACGGGCGGCCGTCCCCTCTCCAGTTTCCAGGCCGACCCCCTGCCCCAGTTGGTGGCCGACGACGCTTCCCTGACCTGGGACTTCGGGACCGTGGCCCAGGGCGCGCTGCTCAGGCATCGGTTGAGTCTGGCCAACACCGGCTTCGGCGGAATGTATACCTTCGTGGACGGGGCCGGCGCGCTGGAACTGACCAACGCCGGCCAGCGCACGGTGGGCGCGGCCGGCGTGGCCGACTACCAGCTCACCTTGCAGACGGCCGACCTGCCGCTGGGTCCCTACGATGAGACCTTCGTCATCAAGAGCAGCGACCCGGCCAACCCCACGCGCACGGTCCACGTGGTGGGGACCATCGACCCGGCCAGCGACAGCCCGGCCGGGCCTGTGGAGCGCCCGCTGGATGTGCCTGTGACTGTGACCGGACCCAAAAATGCGGGCGAGTGGATCGAGTTCACCCACAGCCTGGGACCGGACGCGGCCACCCTGCATCCGGTCAAGGTCTTCAACGAGGACTACAGCGTGCTCAAGGGCGTGGGCGAGTACGCCACCGACTTCGCCGGCGATACAGCCTCCGCCGAGATGTTTGGAGATGGCAGCGACGGGCCAGTGGCCCTGACATCAGATTCAACTTTGGCAATGATCGATTCCCCTTGTACGGGAATCGCCGGCAGCACCACCCTTTCGGCAACCCATGTCGATTTTGATGCAGGCCAAAGAGTCTTAGTCCATCAGACTATGGGAACGAACGCAGGCAAATGGGAACTGAATGAGATTGTAGGCTACAGCACTGGAACAATTACGCTAAAGGAGCCTCTGCAACAGAGCTATTTAAGTAGTGGGTCAAATATGGCTCAGGTCTTGGTCCTCAAAGAATTCACTGATGTCACTGTCAATACCGGAGTAACATGGACGGCCAAGAACTGGGTGACTGCTAATGGAACTGGCGGGATATTAGCCTTTCTGGCCAATGGCACGGTGACAATTGACGGGAAAATTGAAGCAAGTTACCTCGGATTCGAACCCGGCCAGGTACCACCATTTGCGTCCGTTGGCAACGCAGCTGAAGGTACCGGAGGGTTTGGTGTAGGAAATTCAAGTGCGGCCAATGGAAATGGAGGCGGAGGCGGCAGAGAAAAATACGGTGCTGGCGGAGGAGGGAATATTACGGCCGGTGGCTCTCCGGCAAACGGAGGCACTGGTGGTTATGCTGTTGGCACTGAAGATCTGACTTCGATGGTTATCGGAGGCGGGGGTGGTAGTGCAGCCAATGGATGGGCCGGTACTTGGGGAGGTAAAGGAGGCGCGATAGTCTTCATCTCAGGATCGACAGTCTTGCTAGGAGAAAATGGCAGCATTGAGGCGAGTGGCGCTAATGGAAAGGCGAATAACAGCGGCGATAGTGGCGGCGGTGGCGGCGGAGCGGGTGGTTCAATTTTAATTAGATCCCGGACGGCCACATTGGGGGCGAATAGAATTGGCGCGCTGGGAGGAATTGGCGGTTCCGGCTCTGGAAGCGGAACGAGTGGGGGTAACGGCGGAGACGGCGGGATACGGGTCGAATACTGCGAATCTTATACCGGTTCAACCATTCCAGCGGTCAGTGAGCAGAAACTGAATTGCTATATCACCGAACAGAGTGCAGTGGCCGACAACCTGTTCGGCAACGGTGCTGACGGCGACAAGACTGTTAATGGAGATGAGACCTTCAACGCACCGCGCACGCCTGCCGGTGCAAGCGCTACTGCCGGCTCCCAGACCGTGATCCTGAACAATGCTTCTGGTTTCAACGTGGGTGACGAATTGCTTATCATCCAGATGCAAGGCACTGAGGCGGGTAACTATGAGTTCCGCCGCATTGTTGCCAAATCTGGAAACCAACTGACGCTGGACATCGGGCTGGAGCACACTTACACGCACTCTGGCAACAGCAAAGTGCAGATGGTACGTGTTCCCAACTACGATAACGTTACGGTGACCTCCGCCGGGCGCTGGCGTGCCCTAGCGTGGAATGGCAACGAAGGTGGGATCATCGTTTTCCGAGCGTCTGGCGACATGGTGATAGAGACAGGTGGTCTTATCGAGGCCTCCAGTAAAGGCTATCGAGGGGCGGCCACCAACAACAATGGCTATACCGGCATTCAGGGCGAAGGCACGACGGGAACTGGAACACAGAGCAGTTCAGCAAACGCCAACGCTGGCGGCGGGGGTGTTAGTCCTGGATATGGTAATGCCGGAGGAGGCGGCGGCGGCGGAAATGGAACCGCTGGTGCCAATGGTCAGGATGGGCAAGTAGGCGGCGGCATCGGTGGAAGCACGACAAACGTACCCTCTGACTTGAGCCTGATAGTGCCAGGTGGGGGTGGCGGCAGCGGTGGAGATAAGGCTGACAACCCTGAACCCGACGCCTTCGGCGGGGCCGGCGGTAGTGGCGGTGGTATCATCCTCGGCTATGCCAAGACCTTCGATATCGCCGGAACGGTCTCTTCAGTGGGAGGCAATGGCCAAAACACCACTGATCGATGGGGCGACCATGGCGCAGGAGGAGCGGGATCTGGCGGAAGCATTTTGTTGGTTGGGCAAAATATCGGATTCACAGGTGGATCAGTATCGGCAATCGGCGGTTCAGGAGGGATTTCCAAGTCTAGTAACAGTGGCGGAGCAGGTGGCAGCGGCCGCATCAGACTTGAGTACTGCGACACGATATCCGGAGTTGCGTCAACTCCATCTGCAAGCGAGCAGAAAATTGAGTGCTACATTGCTGAACAAGGCGAAACAGGCATCAGCCGTTTCGCCCTGCCTGAAGATGTGTCAACCATAGCCACCTATAACGTCCAGTTTGGACGCAAGCTCGATTTCGCAGCCGCTGGCGAGATCATCACCGTACTGCGTGTGCCGGCTGGTCCGCTAGCTGCAGCCTACCTGGATGTACTTATCAGTGACGTCGGCGTCGGCGACGTCACTGCCCACGTCGACTTCGGCAACGACGGCGCCTGGGACTGGGAGACCACCGTCAACGCCGACGGCGCCGTTGCACTCACCAGTCCGAACCTGGCTGCGGCGCTCAACGCCTATTGGGCAGCAAACGGCGCACCGATGTCGGGAGACATGGATACCCCGGTCAAGGTCTCGCTCTCCAAGACCGGCCAGGTGCTGCTGACCAATCTCCAGGTCTCCAGCGCAGCCAGCACGCTGCGCACGGTTCAGGTTCCGGCAGTGACCTACAGCAACTTCACCCTGGGCCTCACGGCCGGCTCCGGCGGAGCGACCGCGCTCACGGTCGCCGTCGATGTGGACGACGATGGCGCGATGGATTGGACCTATACCGGCAATCAGACCTTGCCGACCGCTCTGACCAGCGGCGACCTCTCCGCAGCCGTCAACGCCTATGTCAGCGGCCAAAGCGGGACGGTCAACGTCCCGGTGCGCATCTACGTCTCGCCCGACATGCCGGTCACCCTCACGGACTATGACGCCCAACTGGCCGGGACCGTGGACCTGGCGGCCTCCGCACTCAGCGGTCCCTCGCCCACCGACGAAGGGGTCACAGCCACCGTCCAGGCCACGGTCGACAACCCTGGCGACGCGCCCAGCGGCCCCCTCACCGCGGCCTTCTTCGCCACCCTGCCAGACTGGGGCGACTGGTACATCGGCAGCGACTTCGTCCCCGACATCCCGGCCGGCGGCAGCGCCAGTGTCGCCATCGACTGGGAGACCACCGGCTTCCGGGGAGATGTGCCGGTCAAGGTGGTGGTCAGCCCCTACGATCCCCAACTGGAGAGCAACGTCGCCAACAACCAGGCCGAATCCACCCTGACCATCCGCGCCCGGCCAGACCTGCTGGTGGACGCCATGGCCCTGGACAACGACGAACCCCTGGCCGGCGAGACGGTGGCCGTGGACCTGAACCTGCGCAACCAGGGCCAGCAGAACGCAAGCGACCAGACCACGGCCCTCTACGACGGCAACCCCGACGGCGGCGGAACCGAGATCGGCGCTCAGGCTCCGGGGGCCCTGGCCGGCGGTGGGAACTCCACCCTGGCCTTCGACTGGACGCCGGCCACGCCCGGTCCCTACCGGCTCTTCAGCCGCGCCGACCGGGACAACGCGGTGGACGAGTATGACGAGGGCAACAACGAGCGCTGGCGGGACGTCTACGTGGGCCTGGCCAGCCCCGTCACCCTGGACAGCGGCGCGGCCTCGGACGTAGCCTACGCACCGGAGACGGGCTTTGGCTATGTGGACCAGGGCCAGCCGGATGTGGTGGGCGACTGCGGAGCGGAGCCTTACCAAAGCTACCGTCGCGACCCGGATGGGCGGGTCACCTATCGCTTCGACCACCTGCAACCCGGCCACTTCTATCATCTGAACGTCACCATGTTCGACTGCGTGGTTTCCGGCGGGAAACAGAGCGTCTATGTGGATGGCAACCTGGTGGCCGGCCCCGTGGACCTGGGCGACGGCCAGGTGCATCAACTGTCGCTGCGCCTGGATCCGGCCCTCTACGCCGACCGCAGCGTCACCGTGGTGGTCGAAAATCCGGCGGTGGAGGGCGCGCAGGTGAACGAGATCAGCCTGGTGGACGTGGACTATCGCTATATCGACGCCGGCGATGACAGCGATCTGCCCTATTCGCCGGAACGGGGCTACGGCTGGCTCGACGGCACCCCCAGCACAACCTGGGGCGCCCTGCCCTACCAGAGCGTGCGCGTCGACCAGGAGGACGCAGAGCTACGCTATCGCTTCGATGGCTTGACGCCCGGCGCGCCCTACAAGCTCAACCTCACCTTCTGGCAACCTTCAGACACCGAGCGCATCCAGAAGGTCTTCATCGACGACATCGACGTGGGCGCGGAGGTGGACACCGGCGACTACCAGCCCCACCGCATCACGGTTCGCGTTCCCCAGGAGGCCTATGCCGGAGACGGGACGATCGTCGTCGCCATCAGACGCCTGAACACCGATCGGGGCGTGATCGTCAACGAGATCGCGTTGGAGGCCGAGACGATCCCGGAGGTCGAACGCTGCAACGTCCAGGCCACGCCCTACGGCATGTACGTCTACGGCAGCGTCTCTGTGGACGGGCAGTCCGCGCCCGTGGGCGCGGTGGTCAAAGCCTATGATCCGCGGGACAACGAAGTGGGATGCTTTGTGGTCACCACCGCCGGCCAGTACGGCTTCATGACCGTATACGGCGAGGACGCCACAAGCACGCCGGCCATTCCGGGCATGCGCGACGGTGAAATGATCCTGTTCAAGGTCAACGGCGTGCCTGCGGTGGCGACGTCTATCATCGGCTGGTCCCAGGGAGCGTCGCATCAGATCGACCTGGAAGCCGGCTCCGTAGTCGAACAGTCCATCTCACTGCAGCCAAGCTGGAATCTTTTCTCAACCTATATCGAGCCACTCATTCCAGCGATCCGGCAGGCGCTGGGCAGCATCGACGGACGTTATGACCGAGTGCTCGGCGAGAATGGCGTCTTTGTCCCCGACTTGTCCGATGACTTCAACACCTTGAAAGAAATTCACTGCGGACTCGGTTACTTCATACGCACGATTGACGAAGCCACAATCTACCTACTTGTCCAGGGTATCCGATGCCCGTCTGACACGCCCCTCAATCTGCACGCGGGCTGGAACTGGATCGGCTATCTGCCCACGGGAGCTATCGCCACAGAAACCGCGCTCCAGAGCGTCGACGGCCTCTATCAACGGGTGATCAGTCTGGACGAGGTCTACGATCCAAGTCTGCCCGAATTCACCACGCTTACCACCATGCAGCCGGGCGGGGGCTACCTGATCTACATGAACCAGGACGCCACCCTCACCTACCCCGCCAACGTGGCCGCGGCCGAGTCCGATGCCGGCGGGCAGGCGTCCACCAACGCATGCGACCACGTGCAGCCCACACCCTTCACCACCTTGGTCTACGGCTACCTGACCATCAACGGCGAACCGGCCCCGGCCGGCGCGCGGGTGGAGGCGCTGACGCCCGACGATGAGGTGGCCGGCTGCTTCCAGGTCACCACCCCGGGGCAGTATGGACTGATGTTCGTCTACGGGGCCGACGACACCGCGGACCCACCCATCCCCGGATTCAAGCCGGGTGAAACCCTGCGCTTTCGGGTCGATGGCGTCCTGGTCGACGTGGAGAATGCGCCGAGTTGGCAGGATGACCGCGCGCCCCATCAGGTGGATATGTCGGTGGAGATCGAATACCGCTTCAACACCTATCTGCCCCTGATCGAGCAGGAGGGGAGCCGCCAGCAGGACGCGTCCCCGCCGTCGAAGGAATTGACGCCGGACGCGCCGCCAACGCTCGAACCTAAGCCGCCGGTGCAGGCCGAGGAGCCGCCGGTCACCGACGAGGTGGGTGAGGAGCAAACGATCTATCTGCCGGTGATCGCCCATTGATACCAGGCTTCGTGTCAGCGGACGCTATGGGAACGCGGATTTTCGCTGATACGGATGGATTGCCACGGATTTTTCACAAAAAATCCGTGGCAATCCGGTTCCATCTGCCAGAATCCGTGTTCTAATGATACTCGCTGAACAGTCATATCTCGACATCGTTCATGATCGCTGTACACACGCTTGATCATTGCCAAAATCTGGAGGATTTCTATGGCGATTCGCGCACGTATCCACCTGTTCGTTCACCTGCTGACTGTCGTCAGCCTGATTCTTTCTGCTGTCACGCCGGTGTTCGCTGCCCCCATCCCGGACGCAGTCGCGGCGGATACGTACGCAGTCCAGACGCCCCAGGCCGGGCCGGATGTCATCTACCGCACGCGCGTGGCCTTGAAGAACGCTGCCGCGCGCCAGCGTTTCGACCGTCTGGACCTGGTCGTCCTCGAGCAGGGCGACGACTGGGCCCTGGTGCTGGTGGATGAGGGCCAATTGGCCGATCTGGCCCGCCTGCGTTTCGACCCCAGCGATACCGAATCCCTGGGCGGGCTGGTCGCCACCAGCGCGACTACCAGTCCCTGGCTGTCCGCTAGCCTGCAGTCCCTGCTGGCCCAGGCCCAGGCCATGCGCGGGCAGGTGGCCGCGGCCGGCGCGGATGGAACCGCGTCCGCGGACGCGCTGCACGCTGCCATGGCTTCGCTGACGAGGGAGCAGCGGGCAGCGCTGGCCGAACCCACCTCCATCGACGATGACGGCGACGGCCTGACCAACACCCAGGAGCAGTGGTGGTGCACGGACGCACTCAACCCCGATTCGGACGGTGACGGAACCAGCGACGGCGATGAAGTGGCCGCGGCCAAGGCCTGGCTGGCCAACGAGGCCGGCGGCCCGCCCGCGTCCGGCAAACCCTTCAGCGGCTGGCCGGCCACCATGCCCAACTGTCCCGACGACGACCAGGACAGCGTGCCCGACCTGGCCGAGCGCTGGGAATTGGGGCTCAACATGAACCGGGAGAGCACCGATCGCGACAAGTGCGATGATGGCCAGGAGCTCTTCGGCAATACGTACTGTCCGGGCAGCGGCGGTTTCTGCGGATATGGCGTACTACCGCGCAATGAGGATTGGGGCGTAATTTTTGCTGAGATGCCGGCCTGGGTCAAGACACCGGGGAATCATCCGCTGGTGGCGGCGCTTCCTAGTCCTTCAATCGATGTTAATGAATCATCATTGAACCTTCAAACTGTGTCTGTCATCACAACCGACCATACTATTAGCCAAGGAACGGAACGCATCTATAGTACTGCCAAGAGTCAGGGTACCAGCACAAGTGTTGCAAATACTGATACGTGGAACGAATGGCAGGAAGTGTCGAGAACATCTCCTGTTTCATCTCAAGTCCAGGCATCTTCGGTGAATATTGATGCGGAGTGGGCCAAACCAGTAGACACTGTAAATACTTTCATCAGTGATGTATGCACTGCAGCAACAGGGACCCCGATACACATCTATTTTGATGCAGGGTGCCTTGCACAAGTAGCTGGTACGGCGATAGGAAACGGAATCAATGAAGCAACATACCTCACGTTTCTGCATGGTCCAAAAGTTGTTGAGTCTGTTTCGAATGGTCTTGAAGAATTTCAGAACCGAACAAAACAGAACCTTCATATATTGGGGGACAATATTGGCCGAACATATAGAATCGCACGTGATGCAGTGGGCCAATTCGCTCGTACCATATCGAGCCAGGACAGAGTAACTGGTGTGAATGATCACTATCTTGAGACACTGGACAACTCACAGGCTTCGATCCAACCCACAATCCAATTGTCTATACAGGCTCAAAGACCAACTGTCACGAATAGCAGAGGGCAGTCGCGGGGTGGTTCGCAAACGCTGACTACTGAAGAATACGAAGAACACACCGTCACCAACGGCGAAGCCTTCTCCACCAGCGAGGCCTGGGGCACGGCCACTGCCGAAGATTCATCCCACGCCGCCGACCTCTGGTTCACCTACACCGTCCGCAACACCGGGACCGAGTACGCCCGCGAGATCGCTGACCTGGCCTTCAACCTCTACATCGGCGACGACCCCAACCCGGCCTACACCTACTTCGTGGCCCCAGACATGGGCGGCGACGGCAAACTCCACAACTTCATGCCCGACGAGGAGCACGCCTACACCTCCCGCCGCATCCCCCTCACCCTGGAGCAGATGAAGGCCATCGACCTGGGCGGCCCCATCCGCATCGTGGTCGAGGACTTCACCTACGGCATCGACGAACTCTTCTACCAGGATGCCGCCAACGCCGGCCTGCTGGTGGCCATGGAGGATGGGACCGACGACGGCGACGAAAGTATCGACCCCTATCTCATCCCCACCTGGGGGAACGAAACCGCGCTCGACGTCCTGGCCCGCTACTTCCCCCACGAGACCGACGCCGACGGCACGCTGGTGAGCATCTGGACCCCCGAATACACCAGCAGCACCCCAAGCTGGTGCCAGGAGCCCTTCCGCCCCTCCGGTCCCCAGGCCTCGGCCGTCTGGTGCAAGCACGCCCTCTCCACCGCCGACTGGTGGAACATCTACACCAACGGCCTGGGCGACGGCTCCCAGGGCTTCCAGGAGACCCCGGCCACGCCCGGTTCGGTGGCCCTCTTCCGCTTCAACAAGGACTCGGACCTGGACGGCTTTTCCGACCGCTCCGAAGTGCGCCTGGGCACGGACGCCAACGACGCCGTCTCCTTCCCCCGCCCCGAACTCCTGGCCGGCGTCCACAGCCAACGCAGCGGCAACGACGTGGTGGCCACCCTCTCCCTGCTCAACACCGGCCTCTACGACGCCTATGGCGTGGAGGCCATCATGGTCGCGCCCGACGACACCACCACCATCACCAACAACACCGTGGGCGGTTCGGGCCGGGTCCGCGCCCTCAACCAGGTCATCGTCGGCAGCCGCATCCTGCTCGAATCGCCCCTGCCCGCAGCCTGGACCCAGGCCGACCACGCTACGCCCGCGGCCGGCGGCTATTTCACCGGCGACGCCGACCGCACCTACGCCTTCACCGTTTCCGGCTGTGGGGCGGGTGGCTGTTCGGTTGGCGCCGGGACCTGGTCCCTGGACTGGAGCGACGACGCCGGCAACAGCGGCAGCCTAAACTTTGATGCTGGCTATGCCTCCCCCACCTTCCTGCCCGTAGGCGACCAGGGCCTGACCCTGGCCCTCTACTCCGGCCAGGTGGCCAATGGCGAAAGCTTCACCGTGGAGGCGCGCACGCCCAGGGACACCTTCCAGTACACCATCAACCAGGAACCCTTCACCGAACCCCTGGTGGTGGTCTCCTACAACGACCCCCAGGGCAACCATCGCTTCATCGTGCCGCCGGCCGCCATGGCATTGGCCACGCCCAACGACGATCTGACCGCCTTCGCCGGCCAGATGCTCCCCGACGTGGGCGTGGAGATCGTGACCACGGCCCCCTTCACCCCAGGGGCCAACGCCACCGACTTGCTGGTCAACAACCCCTCGGCCACCCAACTGACCAACGCCAACCTCTTCCTGGAGTTCATCGATCCCCAAGGGACGGTGGTGTTGGAGGCCAGCGCCCAGGCCGACCTGCCCCCCGGCCCCTCCTATGTGACCGTCAACTGGGACAGCGCCTCCTTCGACCCGGCCTATGACGCCGCCCAGGACTACATCGTTCTCGCCTTCCTCACCGACTATGAGGGCAACATCCTGGACACGGGCGGCCGTCCCCTCTCCAGTTTCCAGGCCGACCCCCTGCCCCAGTTGGTGGCCGACGACGCTTCCCTGACCTGGGACTTCGGGACCGTGGCCCAGGGCGCGCTGCTCCGGCACAGGCTGAGCCTGGCCAACACCGGCTTTGGTAAGTTAAATACTTATATTAAGTCTGATCAATCAGCATTAGCAGTGACATCAACAGGGCATACGCTGGAAGCCGCCCAATCTGCATATTACGAACTTTCACTTGACACTAACTTACTCCCAGTAGGTCCTGTTTCGTTTACTGCCATGCTTCAAAGCAGTGATGTTGATCGAATTGAAGTGCCCATTTCTATCTCAGGTGAAGTAGTGCCACAAAACGGGTCGATCTTGGCACGAAGTACAGAGAATCAACCGCTTAATCACTGGTTCACATTAACGGACACGGTTTCAGCAGACCTATGGATACCCATCAATCTGGATATCGATTGGGCAGCCAACCCCATGACACCGTTATATTTACGATCCGAATCGAGACAGATCCTGGGATCGGGCATTACAATCAACCCGCCTATCGAAACAGGATGGATGAATATGTTAACCAATGGCGGTTTTGAGTCAGGAAATCTCTCTGGATGGCAAATCGCCAGTGGAACGTGGGAAGCACGTACAGGACCGCGAGATACAGGCTGGATGTCGCTATTACAGAATGGTGGGTTCGAAGCAGGCAATTTCGGTAGCTGGTCAGTAGGTGGTGGGAATTGGGTCGTTGAAACTTTTGATATGTCATCGAGTCGATGCCATACCTGCCCCAAATCTGTTGCAAAGAAAGGAGGTACGAATCCAGGATGGATAGCTCAGGAAATCAATTTATCAAGCTGGCGTAGCCTAATCAATATTGGTGCTGGATCCATTGATGCACGTGGATATGTCAGAACCCAGGATGGGGGAGACAAAGGACGTGTTGTCGTCAAACTTCAGTCAGGCAATACAGTACTACAAACCTACGATTCAGGTTACAATGCTCCAGGTTATTACTGGCGTGAGAACAGACTAGCCACTACGCTTCCGACCGGAACCGATCGAATACGATTTGAATTTTGGCTGGACACCGATGGCGATGGTGATTGCAAGGTAGATTCCGGTTCTGTCGAAGTGCGTATGAACTATGCCGATCCGGCTCAATCAGGAGCTTATAAAGTACATAGCCAGACGGCTGGTAACCCATCAAGCATTTACCAGGAAATATCATTATCCAACTGGCAGGAGTGGATAGCTCGAGGTATTGGAACAATACGGGCTGGTGCTTGGGCAAAAAGTATTGATAGCGCTGATCAATTACGCATCCAATTTGTATTTTATAGTGATGGACAGGAACTTCCTGGGAGTGGATATGACTCTGGCTGGGTGACCCCGATGAATTGGACAGAGTATGCCGATGAACAGCCAATCCCAGAGACCGCGGATACAGTGCGCCTTGCCCTGTCAAGTACAGGCGATGCTGACGCTCTTCTTGATAGCGCATACCTCAATTTACGTTTCCAGTATATGGACCATTATCTTGAACCAGTCATACCTGATGGAACAAAGATCCAAGTCCGATTTTCAGAAGAGATGAATGTAGGCCAAATATTCGAAATCCAGAGCGCTCTCGTGGCTACATTCACAACTTGGTCAGATCAAATGTACCCTATCAAATTGGCCAATGTTCCATACAACTCGATCCAGTTCGCACTAGGAACGCTTGACAAAGGCTTTGTCGGAACGACATTCTTAGTAGATGTTGGTAATAATGGCAGTGTAGATTGGTCTGGCATTTTCCCTGACGCTACTCTGTTCATCACATCTCCAGATCTAGCTGAGGCTTTCAACACCGAATTGGCTAGTTCAGGCGGCTCACCTGAACAACTTACTCAAGTGCCAATTGCAGTAACAGTAGACAGTGCCAACGCAACAGGATCAGGTGTAGTCGTACTGACGGCGCTAACGCTGGAATCAAACCCAATAGTTGATCTATCAATTGATTCTCTGACTCCGGTTAGCGGATCCAGTATAGATGAGGCTACAACTATAGCGGTCCAAGCACCAGTACATAATCTGAGTTCAATAAGTAGCGGTCCCCTCACCGCAGCCTTCTTCGCCACCCTCCCCAACTGGGGCGACTGGTACATCGGCAGCGACTTCGTGCCCGACATCCCGGCCGGCGGCAGCGCCAACGTCTCCATCGACTGGGAGACCACCGGCTTCCGGGGTGATGTGCCGGTCAAGGTGGTGGTCAGCCCCTATGACCCCCAACTGGAGAGCAACGTCGCCAACAACCAGGCCGAATCTGTGCTGACCATCCGCGCGCGACCGGACCTGCTGGTGGATTCCATCGCCCTGGATGACGACGAACCCCTGGCCGGCGAGACGGTGACTGTGGACCTGGCCCTGCGCAACCAGGGCCAGCAGAACGCAGGCGACCAGACCACGGCCCTCTACGAGGGCAACCCGGACAGCGGCGGAACCGAGATCGGCGCACAGGCTCCGGGAGGGCTGGCCGGCGAGGCGGCCGCCACCCTGGTCTTCGACTGGACGCCGGTGACGCCCGGCCCCTACCGGCTCTTCAGCCGCACCGACCGGGACAACGCGGTGGACGAGTACGACGAGGGCAACAACGAGCGCTGGCGGGACGTCTACGTGGGGCTGGCCAGTCCAGTCACCCTGGACAGCGGCGCGGCCTCAGACGTGGCCTACGCGCCGGAGACGGGTTACGGCTATGTGGATGAGGGCCAGCCTGATGTCATCGACAACTGCGGTGCAGAACCCCACCAGACTTTCCGCCGCGATCCGGATGGTCGGGTCACCTACCGCTTCGACCATCTGCAACCCGGCCACTTCTATCATCTGAACATCACCATGTTCGAATGTATGGCGGCCGGTCGTCAACAGAATATCTATGTGGACGGCAACCTGGTGGCCGGTCCGGTTGATCTGGGAGACGGCCAGATCCATACCCAATCCATTCGTCTGGACCCGGCCCTGTACGCTGACCGAAGCATCACCGTCACGGTGGAGGATCCCAGCATCGATGGGGCTTTGGTCAGCGAGATCGAGTTAGTCGATGTGGACTATCGCTATGCAGACGCCGGCGGGCCAGTTGATCCGGAGTACAGCGTCGCCAATGGCTATGGCTGGCTGGACGGCACCTCCAGCACCGCCTGGGGCAGCCTGCCTTACCAGAGTGTGCGCGTTGATCAGACCGATGCCGAGTTGCGGTATCGCTTCGACAACCTGGATCCGGCCGCGTTGTACCGGCTCAACTTCACCTTCTGGCAGCCCAACGGGCAGGAACACATCCAAAAGGTCTTGGTCAACGACATCGACATCGGTGTGGAAGTGGACACCGGCGACTACCAAGTTCACCGGGTGAGCGCCCCCATCCCACCCGACGCCTACGCCATAGGCGACCATAGCGTCATCGTCACCATCCGCCGTCTCAATGGCGAAAGCGGCGCCATGGTCAACGAGATCGCACTGGAGATCGAAACCTTGGGGGGCAATCGCTGCACCGCCGCCATCACGCCCTATCGCATGGACGTCTACGGCAGCGTGACCATCGATGGCCAACCTGCGCCCGTCGGGACGGTGGTCCAGGCCATCAATCCGCGCGGCGACACTGTGGGGTGCTTCACCGTGACCCAAGCCGGCCAGTATGGGTTTATGCCCATCTACGGAGAAGACGCATCCCAGACGCCGGCTATCCCGGGCATGCGGGATGGTGAGATGGTCCTGTTCAAAGTCAACGGTATCCTGGCCATGGCCGCACCGCCCGCGGTGTGGCGTCTGAACGACTCACTGCAGATCGATCTGAATGCCGGCGGCGTCCAGGATCAGTCCATCGCGCTGCGTTCAGGGTGGAACTTGATTTCGACCTACATCGAACCATTGGTTCCCGCCATCCGCCAGGCCCTGGGCAGCATCGACAACCGCTATGATCGGGTGCTTGGCGAAAATGTCGTTTTCGCGCCCGCGCTGGATGATGCATTCAACACGCTGGAGGAGATCCACAGTGGCGAAGGCTACTACCTACGCACGGTGGAAGAGGCCACGACCTACCTGCTCACTCAGGGCGCGCCCACGCCCCCCGATACGCCGATTGAACTACACGCAGGCTGGAACTGGATCGGTTATCTGCCGACCGGTCCCTTAGACGTAGCGGTCACACTCCAGAACATCGATGGCCTCTACCAGCGGGTGCTCAGCCTGGATAAAGCCTACGTGGCGGCCTTACCCGACTTCAGCAACCTACATCAGCTACAGCCTGGCGAAGGCTATCTGATCTACATGGATCAGGCCGCCACGCTCACCTACCCAACTGGCGCCGCCGCCGCAAATGCCGACAATGACAATCAATCGTGGTCTACAGCGTGCCTCCATGTAAATCCTACGCCATTCTCCACCCTGGTCTATGGCCATCTGACGGTCAACGGCGGCGATGTCCCTCCCGGCGTCCTGGTGGAGGTCCTGACGCCGGGAGGCGATGTGGCCGGCTGCTTCCGGGTCGAGACCGCAGGCCAATATGGGTTGATGCACGTCTACGGCCTCGACGACGCCGGGCCATCGTCGATTCCAGGATTCGCCGAGGGAGAAGCGCTACGGTTCCGGGTCAACGGCGTGGAGATCACACCGGATCAGCCGCTTGTCTGGCGGGACGATAAAGCGCCCCATCAGGTAAATTTGAACATCGAAGCGGCGGATTTCTTCCGATCCTATCTACCGTCCATCTTCACCGGTTTCACCGAGTCTGCGTCAGAGCCGGATGCATCCGGTCCTGCGTCGCTTCCAATGGAACCCAAGCAGGATGAAACGCAAAACGATCCTGACGTGATCTACCTGCCGGTCATTGAACACTAAGACCGTTCCTGGGAATTAACGTCCCCGGCACTTATCACGAATTCGGCGCTGACCAGAATGCGGCTGGAAAGTGCCGGGGACATGACGTGTGTTTACTGAAGTAGCCTAAGGATTCGTTTGGGAACTTTCGTTCTGGCCTTTCTGGAAGCGGGAAGTTTTCAGAAAGGTGCAGATTGCGCCAACGCTCCAAAATATCGGAACCTGCCATGAGAACAGGGATAAGTTTGTTTAAGAAAAACCATACACCAACGCGAATCCAACGAGCCATCTTTCTTGGTGCGTTGCTCCTGTTCGTGATGACCGTTACGGTTGTCTGGAACAATGCAGGACAGCCCAGTTGGGCGGTCTCTCTGGATTGTGGGGCCGTGCAGCAGACGCCCTATTTCACCATTGCCTATGGCCATGTACAGATCGATCATGTGGATGCAGCGCCGGGGACGCAGGTCGAAGCCTATAATCCCAGGGGAGACCTCGTCGGGTGTTTTGTCGTGCAGACAGAAGGGTTATACGGGGCCATGTTCGTCTATGGCGAGGACGCATCCATCACACCGCCAATCCCCGGTATGCGACATGGAGAGTCGGTCCTCTTTCGCGTCGATGGCGTCAACGCCAATGCAGAACCGATATTGACGTGGGCCAATGATCTGGATCTCCACGAAATCACATTGGCTGTAGGTGGCGAAGCCACGCCTGAGCCTACGCAAACGCCAACACAGACCATAACGCCGCCAACGCCATCTCCTACAGATACTACCGTCCCTCCCACACCGTCTCCTACAGATACTACCGTCCCCTTCACACCGTCTCCTACAGATACTATCGTCCCTCTCACACCGTCTCCTACGACGCCGATGCCGACTGAGACCGCGACGCCTTCGCCCTCCACGCCTACGCCGTCAGGACCGAGAGAATGTGCACAGTGCACCTATTTACCAATGATACTGCAATAGCCGGGAGGTAAAAAACATGAAAAAAATTCGTCTGATCCTGATGATATCGATAATCGTTTTGGCAACATGCTCGATCGTGATGGGTGTGGGCGCCAATCGCGTACTAGCCCAGGAGCCATCCAGGGTTATGACAATTCAGACGCCACACCGGCAAAACGAATCATGCCCCACGGTGCAGCGAACTCCTCAGTTCACCATCGCGTATGGGAATGCAACGATAGATGGAAATCCGGCGCCAGTTGGAACAATCGTGAACGCCTATGACCCGCGGGGCCATTTGGTCGGTTGCACCGAGGTGAAAAGTGAAGGGATTTATCCGTCCATGTACATTTACGGCGAAGACGGGACGGTTGATCCTCCCATTCCCGGCATGCGCACAGGCGAGGAAGTTGTATTCCAGGTGAACGATCTGAACACAACCAGCGCGCCCGCCCTCCCCTGGACTAACGATCGGGATATTCACCAGGTGACGCTAACTGCAACGACTTATAGTCCGCCAGTCGCCCCGGAACTATCCATCAACGCCACTCTGGGCCATATTTGGCTTACATGGACCGACAATGTTGCAAATGTCAGCTACGAGATTCATCGTAGTTCGGTCCCATTCTTCACGCCGAACGCCACTACGCTTCTGGCCTCTTTGGCGGCTGGCAATGTAAGTTATGTGGACATCGGCGCGGCAGGGGATCCGGCCAACAATCATTTTTACCTGGTGCGGGCGGCAGGCGCGGGTGGCGAATTCGCGTCGTCAAACCGTGTCGGCGAAATCGACTATGCGCTCAACAACCAAGGGGATAAATATACGTTGATCGCAACACCCCTTCTCTCAAATTCAATCACAGATGCGGCCACCCTGGCTCAACACATCGGAAGCGTCAGTGCATTGTTGACATGGAACCCGTCAAGTCAGGCGTTTCGATTTTTCGCACCGCCCAATATTGGGGATAACTTCGTTGTCCAACCGGGGAGCGTCGTCTTTGTTTCAATCCAAGTCGGCGGTCCGGATATCATTACATTGACAGGAGACGTAGTCGCCATCCAGTATGATTTGCAACCAGATGGATTCAATTTCATTTCGCTTCCCTTGCAGCGTGATGATCTAACCGATGCTGCAAGTGTGGCGACGGATATAACCGGGGTTATCAGCATGCTCTCCTGGAACGCGCCCGTGCAGGCGTTCCGCTTTTTCGCCCCGCCATCTGTGGGCGACAATTTTACTCTCCAACCAGGCAGTCCCTTTATCGTTAATTTGGACAGTTATGCAGACACCCTTTGGCCAGCGAACGTAGAAACCGCCGCTATGGGAGAAACTCAATGAATCGCCCTTTATCAATCATCGCCCTCACCCTCCTGGCATTAGCAACTTTAGGCGCCATAGCCAGTTTAACATCATTACGCGCCTGGGCTGATATACAATCCATTTCGATACCGGCAAGCCAAGATGCATTCGTCGATTTGAACAACCCAGACATCACCTATGACGATCAACGTTTGGACATGACCTATAGCCATTTCATCAGCCTGACGCCAACGCGTAAATCTGTTCTCCAATTTTCGCTTGCTGACATCGCCTCATCGCCTACAGCGGTTGCGCTTGAACTGACCATCGTCAAGAATCTCATTCCTGAAGGTGGGAGCGTGGAGGTCACGCTCTTTGGGTTGGAGGACGACTGGACCGAAACAGACGTCACCTGGAACCTTTTCCCAACAGTTGGCGCTCAGCTTCAAACGGTCACCGTATTGAGTGGAAATCTGGATGCCCTGACATTTTCAGGATCGGCCATTGGCCAATATGTAGAAACGGAACGAACAGGAGATGGCGTTGTATCGTTCCTGGCCATAATTTCAGGTGGAGAAGGCGACCTCGGTTTCGCTGGCGTTGTTCTGGTAGAAGATCGAGAGGGATCCCATGACGGAATCAATGGAAACGAACCGAAGCTGATACTTCAAGGTATAGACGCCACTGCCACACCGACGGCTACATCATCGTCAACGCCAATAGATACATCTACGCCAACGTCAACAGCCACCCTGACGCCAACAATAATCTCGACGCCAAATGAAGAGACCGTCACGCCTACGTCGGTGACATCTACGCCAACGTCAACAGCTACCCTGACGCCAACAACAATCCCAACGCCAAGCGAAGAGACCGCTACGCCTTCGCCGGTGACATCAATGCCTACATTAACAGCCACCCGAACGCCAACAACAATCCCAACGCCAAGCGAAGAGACCGCCACGCCTACACCGCTAATCACCCCAACGACAACGGCACAGGATGACAAGCTATTCTTACCCCTCATTCGAAACTGACGGAGTCTCAGAGTGATCGACTACCCCTTCACCGACCCCGCGGTCAACCCACTCACAATGTAGCGCTGGAACAGCAGCGCCAGCAGCACGGGCGGGACCGCGGCCAGGACGCCGCCAGTGGTCATGGCGCCATAGTCCACCGCGTAGCGGCCGGTGAACTCGGCGATGGCCACGGGCACGGTCTTGGACGCCTCGGTGGAGGTGAAAATCAGGGCGAAGAAGAATTCGTCCCAGGCCAAGAGAAAAGCGAAGATGATGGTGGAGGCCAGCCCCGGCCCCGAGATGGGCAGGATCACCCGCCATAGCGTGGTCAGCCGGCTGGCTCCGTCGATACGAGCCGCGTCTTCCAGTTCCATGGGGATGGTCTCGAAAAAGGAGGCCATGATCCAGATGACAAAAGGTAGGGTGAAGGTCAGGTAGAGGACGACCAGGACGCTGCGGGTGTCGGTCAGCCCGGTGCGGGCCGCGATCATGTAGAGGGGGATGATGATGGAGATGGCCGGCAACATGCGCGTGCCCAGCAAGGTCAGCTTGGCGGCCTGCCGTCCCCGGAAGCGGATGCGGGAGAAGGCGTAGGCAGCGGGCACGCCCAGCAATAGGCTGATGACGGTCACCGTCGTTGCCACGACGACGCTGTTCACCATGGACCGCTTGAAAACCCGGGCCGCGTCCGGCGTCCCCGGCCCGGAGAAGAAGATGTTCGTGTAATTTTCGAAGGTGGGCGCCTGGGGAATCCAGTGGGGCGGCGTCGATAGCAGTTCCGCGCGCGTGGAGATGCTGGAGATCACCAGCCAGGCGATGGGCAGATAGATGACGAGCAGAACGAACAGGGTGAGAATGAACAACACCACCCGCGTCATCGGCTGTTTTGTACGCGGCATCAGATTCCTCCTTCATACCTGTACAGACTCGTATCTGATAGACAGCGGATCAGCCCGATCCGCGGTCTATTATGATTCCGCCAGATCGTCGGTGTAAAGCACGCGGATGTAGACAATGGCGATGGCCAGAATAAATGCGGACACGATAAACGAAAGCGCGGCGCCGCTGCCGATGGACATGTTACGGAAAGTCTCCAGATAAGTCAGGTAGGAGATAGTGACGGTGCCAAAGGCCGGGCCGCCCCGGGTGATGACGAAAATGATATCGAAGACCCGAAAGGCCTCCACTGTGCGGATGACGAGCACCACCAGAATGGCCGGTCGCAGCAGCGGCAGGGTGATGTTCCAGAAGCGCCGCCAGGCGTTGGCCCCGTCGATGGCCGCGGCCTCATGGTATTCCCCGGGGATCCCGGCCAGAGCTGCCTGGATGATGAGCGCGGCGAAGGGCAGCGTGTGCCAGACGTCTGCCCAGATGACCAGGTTCATGGCTCGCCATGGTTTGATAAGCCAGGGAATATAACTGTCGATGAGGCCAAGCTGAAGGAGCAAACCGTTGAGCGCGCCATAGTCTGCATTGTAGATCCAGCGCCACATGGTGCCGTTGACGATGGTGGGCACGGCCCAGGGAATGATGAGGCTGAAGCGCAGAAAACGCCAGCCCGGCGGGTGGGCGTCGATGAGCATGGCCACCGCGATCCCCAACACCAGTTCCAACCCCACAGAGATCACCGTGAAATAGGCCGTACGCTTGATGGTCTGCCAGAACATGGAATCGCTGAGAAACTCCAGGTAATTACCCAGGCCGATAAACTGCTCCTGTCCAGGCCGGATCAGCGAGTAGTCGTAGGTGCTGAGGATCAGGGTGCGCACGATGGGATAGAGAATGACGCCCCCGATCACCAGCGCGCTGGGCAGCACCAATCCCCAGGCCACCCACGTGTCCCGTCGCTGCTGGCTCATGGAGCGCTTCCGTTTCATCTGCGGATGAGCTGAGCTTTGCATAGCGTCGAATCCTGGCAAGGATAGACCGCGGATTGAGCGGATTGGGCGGATAACAGCCGGATTTTTTTAAAATCCGTGCCAACCCGCTTGATCCGCTCAATCCGCGGTCTATCTATTGCGCCATCTCCTGGATGGCCGCGGCCGCGTCGTTGAGCGCCTCTTCAGGCGTCTTGGAACCACCCAACGCCTCCTGGAGCGCAAGCTGGAGTGTGGTGGACGCTTCGGTGTAGTAGGTCACCTTGGGGCGCACATGAGAGTACTTGAACTGTTCAGTGAAAACGGGCACCAGCACTTCGTTGGACTTGTTTTCAGACAATAGTTTTTGCAGGTTCTCGCCTTCATAGGCGGTCTTCCACGCCGGCGGCAGATGGGCGGAGAACTCCATCTGGATGGGTTCGCTGGTCAGGAACTCCAGATAGCCCCAGGCCGCGTCCACGTGGTCGGAATTGGCGGCGACGGAGAAGCCCATGGAGCCGTCGATGGTGGAACTGACGATGCCTTCGGCCTTGCCCTGTTCGAAGACGGGCATCAGCGCCAGGCCAACCTTGCCGGTGACCTGTGACTCTTCCTCGTTGAACTGGGCCAGCTCATACATGTAGGACCAGTTCATGGCGAAGGCCGCGTTCCCCTGGGAGAAGACGCTGCGCACGTCCTCTTCCACCGAGGCGATAGAGGAGGGATTGGTGACGCCCTTCTCAATGCTGTCCACCATCCAGGCCAACGTCTGGACGCCGCGCTCGTTGTTGAACGCCGGCTGGTTGTTCTCGTCGAAGAACTCGCCGCCATTGCCGTAGAGCAGGGCGACGAAGTCGGTGATGCTGGCCTCAGCCTGGGCCCACGACCAGATGATAGGATACTCCACCAGCCCCATCTCTTTCATCTTCAGGCCCATCTCTTCCATCTCTTCCCAGGTGGTGGGCGGCGCGGCGTAGCCGGCGGCCTCCAGCATCTCGGTGTTATAGAAGAACATTTCCTGATCGAGCATCCAGGGCATACCGTAGATCTTGCCATCCACCGTGGTGATATCCCAGGCGGCGTCGAAAATGCTGTCGTGCACTTCAGCGGGGATGCGGTCGGTGACGTCGAGCAGCCAGCCCGCCGAGGCGAATTGGGCGTACCAGATGTCATCCACCAGGAAGACGTCGTAGGCCGGCTTCGATCCTGACATGGACGTGACCAGCTTGTCATAGAGTTCATCGTAGGAGAGGTAGGAAACCTCGACATCGATGCCGGGGTTATCAGCGGTGAACCGGGATGCGATCTCGTCCATCTCATCGGGCGTATACCCGGCCTGCTGCATGGCCAACACCTTGACCGTCACAGCCTCGCCGCCGCCAGCCTCAGCTTCGCCCGAGGAGGCTTCCTGGGGCGCGGCCGCCGGCGCCGCGCACGCAGCCAACAGGGCCAACACCGCTACCAGCGCAAGTGCGAAGAGCAATGATTTACGAACGTTCATCGGACATTCTCCTTTCGGTGTGCATTGAAAAAACAAGCAAACTCAAATCATCTCTAACGGTGACTATCTGCTATAGACCACGGGTTGAGCGGATTGGGCTGATCTTCACGGAATTCTCTTTGAAAAAAATTCGGTTTGTTCCGCTCGTTCACGAAGTGGGCGCAAAGCGCCATCCACCCAATCCGCGGTCTATCTGTTGTTCCCTCCGACAGCCTGCTACCGAATCCGCGTGACGACGAAATGCTCGTCCGTCACCTTCATCACGCGCATGATAGCGCCCATGACCGCGGCGTCGCGGCCAAGCTGGGAGGCCACGACCCGGGGTGGATACGGGATCACGCCCTCCAGACGCCGCCGGATCGGCTCGATCAGCAGGTCTGCGGAGGAGGCGACCCCGCCCCCCAGCACCACGACTTCCGGGTTCAACACGACGCTGATGTTGGCGATGGCCAGGCTCAGGTAATCCACCGTCTCATCGACAACGCGCACGGCCCACGCCTGATCATCGCGGGCCGCGGCGAAGACGGCGTGCGCGTCCAGATTCGGGGGCGTCGGCAATCCCGCCGCCTTCAGCGCCGCTCTGGCCCGGCTGGCCACACCCGTGCCGGAAGCCAGTTGCTCCAGCGCGCCGAAGCCCTCATAGCGCCGATCCAGGGCGTCGATCCCCGGCAGCATATAGCCGACCTCGCCCGCGGCCTGGTTGGCCCCGCGATGAAGCGCGCCGTTGAGCACGACGCCGGCGCCGATGCCGGTGCCCACGGCCAGCAGCACCAGCGACCCCGCTCCCTGTCCGGCCCCGAATCCCCATTCGCCCATCGCGGCCAGGTTGACGTCATTCTCCACCGTCACCGGCAGGTTGAAACGCTCGCTCAGGAGCGCCTGGAGGGGCAGATCGCGCCAGCCCAGGCTTGGCGCCCAACGCACCACGCCATCCGGCGCACTGGTGATCCCGGGCGCGCCCACGCCGATGCCTCGCACCTGCTGCCCGTCTGGACGGGGCGCAGCCAGCAGTTCGCCGATAAATTGGCAGAGTTCGTCCAGGTAATCGTCGCCGTTTGGGGTCGCATGGTTCTGATGGGGTCGATAAAGGGAGAATTGAATGTTGCCGGCCAGGTCGGCGACCGTGCCGTAGAGTTTGGTCCCCCCCAAATCCACGCCCAGGACGACAAACCCATCGCTGTTGAGTTCCACCAGGGGAGAGGGTCGCCCGCCGGTGGACTTGCCGGCGCCGGCCTCGCGCACCAGGTCTTCCGCCATCAGCCCGTCCACGATGCGCATGACAGTCGGCAGGCTCATGCTTAGCTCCCGCGCGATCTGGGTGCGAGAGATGGGACCTTCCAGGCGAATCAGTTCGAGAACAGCGGAACGGTTGATACTACGCATCAACCGGGCTGTGACTGCGCCGCTCACTGTTGGCTCTCCGTTGTAGAAGGAACCCTCCTGGAAGACATTCATACTGCCATACAGCGCCACGGGGAATAAAAAATCCGTGCAATCTGTGTAATCCGTGGCTAATTTTCAGGGCAACTGACAATTTCCAGGAAGGTCTTTGCCGCAAATTACTTACTCACTGTTAGTAAGTATATTACATCCAAAAGTCATCATTGTCAACCCCCTTCTTTGGCCAAGGGGTGCGTTTCAGCCGAAAGAAAGAACGCATCTGGAACAGCCCTCGCCAGGTTTGACCAAACCCAAGCCCGACTGCTACAATGGCCCCCTGTCATACTCCTTGCTTTTCTGTGAATTCCATGCGATGGTCTAAGAGAATGCACTATGCGAATTGGCGTTGACGCCCGGTTGATGCACCACCA
>JAJRVT010000067.1 GCA_024277175.1 Chloroflexota bacterium
ACTCAGCAGGGCCATATGGCTCGTGCGGTAGGCGATCCACTGGGAGGACGGGGGGAAAGCCAGGGTTCGCCGCGGGTCCTTGTGTTGGCCCAGCGCGCTGCGCAGGGGAACCAGGCCATCGCCGATCACCCGGTCCGCGAGCAGGCCGCGGCTGGAGGCTGTGGTTGCGGCCACCGTGTAGCAAGCCACGTCCTCGGGCAGGGGGACGATCTGGCGGTCGTCCGGTTTGCGCTGGAAGCGGTTCTGTCCACGCCAATCTTCGTTCAACAGATGGCCATAGCGGAGGTCGGTGACGCCGGCGCTGCGGATATGGCCAATTTTGGCGAAAGGCGCGGTGTAGGGGGTGGCGGCCAGGAGGACATCCACCCGGTTGCCGATTCGCTCCAGGGGTGCGCCGTGGTGGGGCGCGCCCAGGAAGACGATGGCTTTCAGGCGCGCCGGCCAGGCCATGCCCGCTTCCCTGCCGTAGTGGACCGCGCTGCGGATCAGCAGGCCGCCCATGCTGTGGGCCACCACGGTCAGCTCTTCCAGCGGCGCGGGCCAGTGGGTGACCAGACGCTCCAGATGATCCGACAGCTCGCGCCCGTTCTGGGAGATGTGCCGACCAGAGTTATAGCGCAGATAAACGGGGGTGTAGCCCAGGGCCGAGGCCAGCGCCTGCCCGTGATCCACCACGTGGCCGTCGCGCGCCGTGCGCCATTGCAGATCACTCATGCACAGGCCGTGGATCAGCACCAGCGCCTTGCCTGTGGCTCCCGGCATGGAGGGCGGGGCCCGCCAGTCCAGCGCTTCGCCCTGATAGCGCAGGGACATGGAGATGGCCAACGGGTTCCTGCTGCTGATCAGGTGATCGCCCACCACGCCGTTGATCGCGGCCAGGGCTGCGGCCCGCTGGGGCGTGCCGGGCCGGGTCTTTTCAGACGCGTTCAGCAGATGGTGCAGCCCCGCCAGGGTCGCATCCAGTCCTCCGCCCACCAGGTGGGTGACGCCGCGGACGCTCCTGTAGACCAGGCCGGTGACGCCCCGGGTGCGCCCCGGCTCCTCGGGACCGGAAAGGCCCATCGCGTCCCACACCGAACGATGCACGCCTTCGACGATCTGGGTGACGCCTGCGGTGGCCTGGGTCGTCAGTCGGGCCAGGCCGCGGACATCCGAGAGGTGCAGGTGTTTAAGTGGGTTTTGAGAGGCCGGCGTGGTCATGGTGTGCGCCAATGGACGGGGGTGCGTTGCCCCCTCCCGGAGGTTGGGCCAAGTTGGATATTCGAATATCTCAGTGTAATCATGATTCCAATCAGTAAAAAAGTCAAATGTTTAGCGCTCATGGGGGCATTCTGATCTGGGGGGCGGATTTCGGGTTGGGGCCGCCTTGAACTGCAAGTTCAGGCTGATCGCTCAAGTCGGCTACAAGCCGACTGGCGGAAACGGCGCCCCTCCGCGGCCAGTCCGCTAAGGATCGGCGAGCAAATAAGTCATCGCATTCATCTTCCTGGAAGACATCCATGCTGCCGCCAGCGCCACAGGGAATGAAAAAAATCCGTGCAATCCGTGCAATCTGTGGCCAATTTTTCAGGGCGGGCGTCCATACTGCCGACAGCGCCACGGGGGGATGAAAAAATCCGTGCAATCCGTGTAATCCGTGGCTAATTTTTCAGGGCAGGATCATTGGGTGGATAGCGAGATCGTGCTAAAATCTGGGAATAGCCTTGCCATTGATAACAACAGAAAACGGAGTCAAAAAGATGTTATCATCCACATCCCGATGGGTGCGTAGTTATCGGATATTTTTCGCTGTTCTCGCCCTGATAGCCCTGGCCGCCCAGCTTCTGCAAAGCCTGGGCGCCGAACGATCGACGGTTGATTTCTTCAGCTACTTCACCATCCAGAGCAATTTGATCGCCGTGGCGGTGCTGCTCTGGGTTGCGCTGAAACCGGTCCAGGCGCCCGAACCGCTGTCAAGAGATCTGATTCGGGGCGCGCCGGTGCTCTATCTGGCCATCACAGGCATTGTTTTTGCACTGCTGCTCAGCGATATGCCCCTGGTGACGGTTCCCTTTGCCAACACGGTGCTGCATAAGCTCATGCCGGTGGTCATGGTTGCGGACTGGCTTCTGGAGCCGCCTGGCCGCGACCTCTCCTTCCGCAGCGCCATATCCTGGCTGATTTACCCCATCGCCTGGCTGGTTTACACCATGGTGCGGGGGGCGTTGATCGACTGGTATCCTTATCCCTTCCTCAACCCTGAGGTCATGGGCGGCTATGGCAACGTGATGCTGATCATTGCAAGCATTATCACTACCGCGTTGATCCTGATCTGGCTGATCGTGTGGATCGGCCGAAGCGTCCGCAAATGGGTGGGATGAAGGATAACGGGAGGCAGTCTGGCCGAATCCCGGAATGCTTTGGTCCATATTCGAGCTACCGAAACCCCACATCATCCAGGGCGATGACCCCAGCGGAGGTGCGGTCGAAGACGAAGCGCACCTCAGCCAGATCGGCGGGGTCAAAAGCGGGGTTCGCGGCCGCAAAGTCCGCCAGCGGAAACTCGAAATGCTGGAAAACCATCTCCGAGGCCGGCAGGGGAGACATGAAGCCGGCTTTGGCGATCCGGCCTTCGAACTGGGGCTGCAAGGACGCAATATGGCTCAGCGGCAGGCGCGCCATCTCCCCTGCGCTGTCCACCACTTCCACCGTTAAATCGATAGGATCGCGCGGGCCTCTATTCTGCACGTCTTTCGTTTCCGGGGTGGGATCCTCGTTAGCGTCGGCCAGCGCGAAGACGAGGACGCTTTTGCGGGATAACGACAAGCCGCGCTCAGGCAGCCGGATCGTATAACGGGCCGTCGCGCTCTCTGCGTCCCAGCCCAGGGTGACCGCGTGATTGCCCATGTCGCCCCACTTGGCCGCCACCAACTGCTCCCGCCAGACGGCCAGGTTTTCGCCCGCCTGCGCACCGCCGGGCAGTGTGGTCGTCGCCAGGTCGATGTCCTCTTCGTATGTGCTGACCAGCCGGGTGGTCGCGTCCTCATACTGGCTGATGTAGCGCGTGTCCGGCAGCCACGCCTGTGCGCGGCGGTGATCCTGGAAGAGGGGCCGGTAGCCTGATTCGCCGCGCAGGGTGGCTTCCAGGAAGGCGCTGATGGCGACCCTGGCGATCTGCTCCTGCTGTTCGGCGGGCAGCAACTGTTCCAGGTTGTAGACGCGCATCAACGGCTCGAACAGGTCCTTGCGCCCCCAGGCCGTGTTGAACTGGCCGTGATTGGCTCCGTAGATATAGAGCGCGGCCTTGAACCAGTCCCCTTCATGGGTGAAGCGCACGCGCGCGTATTGCCTGGCCCCCGAAAACGAGACCACGTCCATATCGTGCGCGCCGTGCAGGACCAGATAGTTCACGTCCTCCAGCGCGGTCTCCCGCCCGGCCGGCTTGTATTGGCCGTCCACCGGCGCGATGGCCACCAACGAGCGGATGCCGAAGCCGTAGTCGAAGCGCACGCTGGCGTCGTCCGGGTAACAGGGCAGCCGGTTGAACGCGGCCGCCACGGCCACTGCTTCACCGCCTCGCGAATGGCCCATCAGCGCCACGTTGTCCAGGTCCACCTTGCCATAGAAGGGATTGCCCGGGGTGGCGTTCCAGTCGCGCCACACCCGCAGGTGCTCCAGCAGCAGCCAACCCCGCAGGTCGTTCTCCTCCTTCAGCGTTCTGATGATCAGCCCTTCGGCAAAGGGGGAGAGGTTGAGGAAATTTTCATCCACCGAGACCAGGATGAAGCCACGGCTGGCCAGCAACTCGCCCAGGTAGGCGTAGCCGGCGTCCGAATAATCCTCCATCGCATGGTTGCCATGCGCGATCAGCACCAGGGGGAAAGGCCCCTCGCCCTCCGGAACCCACACCCGTCCGTTGAGGGGCAGCGCCTCAGGGCCAAAGCCCCAGTAGCCCGTCCGCAACTTCGTCCACCGTTCCACCAGGGCCGACCCATCCACCGGCGCGGTGACCAGGTCCGCGCCCGCGCCGTACTCCGGGCGGCGGCGGTCCTGTCCGCTGCCGTAGGTCAACGTGCGCACGCCATACGGTCCCGGCTGGGCAGGATCGGGCATGTCCAGCGGGGCGATTTGCGCGTTCACGCGCGGCGGCGTCACCGCTGGCGAGCCGTCGTCCAACAGCCAGAGGCCGCCCCACACCAGCCCTGCCGCGCCCAGCGTCAGCCCGGCGACGGCGATGGCCTGCCGCACTTTGCCGGTCTCCTGCCGGTCGCCGCGCGCCAACGTCGCTACGCCCGCGCCCAGGAGTGAAGCGACGATGATGGCGCCGACGCCGGCCGTGAGCAGGCCGGTCAACACGGGCAGGGCGAAGAGTCCCAGCAAGGCGAAGGCCGCGGCTGCACAGGCCAGCACCCAGATGTAGAAGGCGGGGACCCCCTTGAAGATGCGCCAGACCAGGGTTGCCAGGCCGCCGGCGAGCGCGAACGCGGCCAGGAAGAGGATCGTCCCGGTGACGAAGCGAACCGGCCCGGCCGCGGCGAAGAGGCTGTAGGCCGTGGTCAGCAGGATCGCGGCCAGGGCCATGAGCGCGCCCCAGGCCGCCCCGCGCCACGCCCGCGGGCCGGGCGCAACACTGCTCCATACCCGGAATAGCCTTTGCCCCACACGCGGCGCCCGACGTTGTTGATGCCCCAGTGGGTCTGCCGTCACGGCGCATCTTTCCGCATCCCATTGAGTCGTTTTGGTGGACATTGGAGGCTCCTTATTTCTGCTGTTCCCATCCCGGCCAGACAACATCGCCTACCCTCTCCCTTAGATGAAACGCTTCCGCCAGGCGGGCTTTTTCCAGTTCATCGAGACGGTCCGTCGCCTGCGAAACGTCCAATGATTCCAACCTGTTCGGGGCGACCAGGGGCAAGTCAGCGATCAGTATGGCGGCCGTCGGCTCGGTCGAGACCGCGCGGCGCAGAATCCGGCCGGCCGGATCGATAATGGCCGAGTCGAAAGCCACATCGGCCTTGACGATGGCCACGCGATTTTCCACGGCGCGGAAGACTGCGTGGCTGTAGTGCTTGGCCGCGATGGCGGACCAGTCGAAGGAGGGCGCGGCGATGATCTGCGCGCCGTTGCGGGCCACTTTCCGCGCGGTGTCGGTGAAGTCCAGGTCGTAGCAGATGACCGTCCCCACGCGCCCCCGCGGGGTTGCGTAGACGGGATACGCGCCCCGGGTCAGGCTGGTTTCCCCGGCGAAGGCCACCGGGTGATCCTTGCCATAGACGCCCAGGAAGTCGCCGGCCGGCGTCAGCATGGTTGCTTCGTTGCGCAGCCCTTGGTCCGTGGGCGCGGTGTAGCCCATGACCAGGTAGGTCCCCGTTTCCGCGGCCAGGGCTTGCAACTCCGCGGTGTGGTTGGTCTGGGGATCGAAGGGCAACGCGCCCTCGTGCCAGACGATGATCTGCGCGCCCTGGGCCGCGGCCGTGCGCGTCAGCTCGAACTGCTTCCGCAACCCTTCCTCACTCTGGATCTGGAACGCGGGCTGGATGGCGGCGACGCGGACGGAGGGCGTGAGACGTGAAACGTGGTGCGTGAAGAGAACCAGGCTTAGCCCGGTCCACATTACCACGAGGAGGCCTGCACCGGTCAGCCAGTTGCGGGCGAGACCGCGGAGCCGCCGGTCGAGCAGGCCCAGCACGCCCAGGGCCAGCGCGTAGTTGGCCAGCAGGATCAGGAGGTCCAGGCCGTAGATGCCGAAGAGGCTCACCGGCTGGATCAGCCAGGGCTGCTCGTAGAGGGCGTAGCCGACGAACCCCCATGTGCCGATGACGGGGATGGA
>JAJRVT010000068.1 GCA_024277175.1 Chloroflexota bacterium
GGGCGGTTTTCTGGGCGATACGATCCTGGTCAACGGGCGGCCCGGCGTCACCCTGGAGGTGGAGCGTGCAGTCTATCGTCTTCGCATCCTCAACGGCTCGAATTCACGCATCTACAAGCTGGCCTGGCCGGACGCCACGCCCCTGACGGTGATCGGCACGGATGGCGGCCTCCTGGACGCATCTGTGCAGCGCGCCTATGTGACCCTGGGCCCGGCGGAGCGGATCGATCTGTTGGTGGACTTCAGCCAGTGGCCTGCCGACAGCGTGCAGACATTGCGTAGCCTTGCATTCTCCGGGGGAGAATTCGGCGGCGGCGGTTCGGGCCTTCCCAACGGAACCGATCTTGCGATCATGGATTTCCAGATCGCCGATGGTCCCGTCGTCACGCCGACGCCCACGGCTACGCCCACCCCTGGAACGATACCCCCGGCCAGATCGGCTTATCTTCCGCTTATTATGAACTCGGATAATGGCAGGTCTAATCGCTTTGCGATTGCACCAGCGGCCTCCACCTTCCGCGCTGACCGGGCTCAACCGCTACAGGCCACGCGCACCTTTTCTCTCTATATGCAGACCGGCCAGTGGACCATCAATGGCCGCACGTTCGAGATGGAGGCGACGGCGTCCGACGAGGTGGTGGAATTGGGGTCCCAGGAAATTTGGGAGTTCGTCAATGAACGTCCGGGCGGTGCAAGGTCGGGCGGCATGCCCCATCCCATGCACATCCATGATCTTCAGTTCCGGGTGCTCTCGCGCCAGGCGCCCACCGATTCCACCCAGCGGGCGGATTGGGAGACGGTGAAGGATGGCTATGTGGACGATGGCTGGAAGGACACCGTTCTGCTCATGGCCGGCGAACGGGTGCAGGTGCAGGTGGAGTTCAAGGATTTCACCGGACTCTTCCTCTATCACTGCCACAACCTGGAACATGAGGACATGGGCATGATGAGGAACTATCGCGTTGTCGCGCCGGGATAGAGTGAAGTCGGATCGGGAGCAGTCGTTTTTTGTAGAGATTGGGGAGATTGGAGATTGGGCGTGAGCGTTTCCTGGTTGAACGCCGATCCCCAATCTCTCAATCTCTGAAAACACTTTCAGCTTGAGTCGTTACTATCATACTTTCAAAGGAGATGGTGCACATGCGAAAAATCTTGTTTCTCTTTGTGGTCGGCCTCTTTCTGGCCGGCTGTTCCGGATCGACGCAGCCTGACAAACCATCCGCCGAGGCGCCCCAATCTGGCGAGTCATCGACCGTTGTAACCGAGTCTGAGGCGCCGCCTGCCGAGGCGTCATCCCCGGAACAGGCTCCGGACGCGCCCCAGGATGCAGCCCAGGTTGCCGCATTGTCTACATCCATTTACGTCTACAAATCGCCCACCTGCGGCTGCTGTGGGAACTGGGTGGACCAACTGGTTGACTATGGATTTGAGGTCCAGACGGAGGATGTGGACAATCTGGCCGACATCAAGACGCAAAAGGGCGTCCCCGACGAGTTGCTCTCCTGCCACACGGCCGTGGCCGGCGACTACATCATCGAGGGACATGTGCCGCCCGCGGACATCGAACGACTGCTGACGGAACAGCCGGACGCGCTGGGCCTGGCCGTTCCCGGCATGATCGTGGGATCGCCCGGCATGGAGGTTCCTGGCGCGGAGGGGCAGCCGTATGATGTGATCCTCTTCGACGCTTCGGGCCAGACTTCAGTGTTCGCCAGCTACAATAAGGAGTAAAGCGCGTTTTTTGACAGTCGCAATCAGTTGGTCTACCATGCGGGTATAGGACGTTGAGATTGGGAGATTGGAGATTTGCGTTCAACCGGAGAATCTCCAATCTCTCTAATCTCTTCAATCTCCCCCCACCGATTGGATAGCCGCTATCGTGATTGCATTCGATCCCACCGAGCATCCCCACCGCCGTCAAAACCCGCTTACCGGCGAGTGGGTGCTGGTTTCGCCCCATCGCACCAAGCGCCCCTGGCAGGGACAGGTGGAGAAAGCGCCGCCCGACAACCGCCCCCGGCACGATCCCACCTGCTATCTCTGCCCCGGCAACGAACGCGCTGGCGGCCGACGCAACCCTGACTACGCCAGCACCTTCGTCTTTGACAATGATTTCGCTGCGCTCCTGCCCGACGGCCCCCGGGGCGATGTGAGCGCCGGCCCCTTCTTCCAGACCCAGGCCGAGACGGGGACCTGTCGGGTCATCTGCTTCAGCCCCCGCCACGATTTGACTTTGCCTGAGATGGAGGTGGAGGACATCCGCCGGGTGGTGGACGTCTGGGCCGATCAGGTGACGGAGCTGGGCGCGCGGCCGGACATCAACTACGTCCAGGTTTTCGAGAACAAGGGCGCGGTCATGGGCTGCTCCAACCCCCATCCCCACGGCCAGGTGTGGGCCAACTACAGCGTCCCCCAACTGCCCAGCCAGGAGGACGCGCGCCAGCGGGCCTACTATGAGTCGGCCGGGCGTTCCCTGCTGCTGGACTACCTGGACGCGGAGCTGGACGCGGGCGAGCGCATCGGGGGGAATCGTATTGTGGTGGAGAACGAGCACTGGGTGGCCCTGGTCCCCTACTGGGCGGTCTGGCCCTTCGAGACCCTGGTCCTGCCCCGCCGCCACGTGACCGCGTTGCCGGACCTGCGCGATGGCGAGCGCACGGCCCTGGCCGGCCTGCTCAAGCGTCTGCTGACCCGCTATGACAACCTCTTCGAGACCAGCTTCCCCTATTCCATGGGCTGGCACGGCCAACCCACCGACGGCGACGCCCATCCCCACTGGCAGCTACACGCCCACTACTTCCCGCCCCTGCTGCGTTCGGCCACGGTCAAAAAGTTCATGGTTGGCTACGAGATGCTGGCCACGCCCCAGCGCGACATCACCGCCGAGCAGGCCGCGGCCCGGCTGCGCGCGGTGAGCGAGGTGCATTATCGGGCGGAGATAGAACGCTGATTGAGTGGATTGAATACATATCTACGCGAATCAGAGCAGAAATTGTAGTATAATGGCGTTGAGGCCATTTATCTCGGGGGGACAGTCACTATGAATTCGATACAGACATCGACCAATGATCAGGTCGCCCAACGCTTGGATCGCTTGGCGCGCTTGTTCCAAATGGGGCAAGCCAGCGATCTGATGGCGCAGACGCTAGACAAGTTGTTTGCCCATGAAACCCAGCAAAGTCTCCATGAACTCGAACAGCTACAGGCAGATCTGGCCGAATTTGAACAGCGATATGGCATGACATCCGCAGAGTTTTATCGCCGGTATCAAGCTGGCGAAACAGATGATCGCATGGATTTTGTTGAGTGGGCTTCGCTGGTGCAAATGGCTGAAAATTTACAACGGCGTCTTGAAGTGCTCGCGGGTGAGTAGCTCATGGACACATCCGGCTATTTGGACGCTATCAGATCGCGGCTTATCGAAGACGCCATTGTCGTAGAATTTCACGTTCGCCGTGAACGAACTACATTGGCAGATGGCCACATACGCGCTAAGTTGAGATTGAGCGATGGCGGTATGCTGGAATTTTCGGAATACTTTCAACTATCAAGTGAGCGCGATATCGAAGTTGTCACTTACAGCTATCACTGGGCGGACGAGAATGGGGCGCTCATCAGACGGTGGGATAACACGCCCCATCATCCCGAGTTGGCCAGGTTTCCTCATCACATCCATGTGGGGGATGGAACGATATTGCCTGGGAAGCCGGTTAGCATTTTTGATACACTTGACGAAATTGCGAAATTTCTGAAGGATCGTTAATCATTCGTTTGTTGCATTCGGCCACGGTCAAGAAGTTCATGGTCGGCTACGAGATGCTGGTCACGCCCCAGCGCGACATCACCGCCGAGCAGGCCGCGGCCCGGCTGCGGGCGGTGAGCGAAGTGCATTATCGGGCGGGTGATTGACAACTCACATCTGCCCCTCCACCCCCATTACCGCGCTCACCCAATCCTCCACGGCCACGCCCGGCGACTGCACCGAGAGCGCGCGGTAGAATTCGGCCACCTTGGGGGCGATAGCTTCCTCTTCCAGTTTCACCCCGCGCAAGGCCTGCTCCAGCGCGCCCACGGCGAAGGCCGGGATCATGGTGAAGTCGCCCGACAGGGTCAGGTCATCGATGCGATCCTCGCGCACCCGCGCCGTTGCCCGGATCAGGCCGCCCGGGGCTTTGTGCACGCCCTCGCCCAGGTAGACGTCGGCGTGAATCTTGACCGCGTCGCTCTGGCGTAATCCGCCTTTTTGGTGGAGCCACTCGTCCGACCCCAGCCGCTCCTCCACCTCCGCGGTGACGGCCAGCTCCTGGGGCGTGGGTTCGGCCAACTCCAGTTCCGCGCCCAGGGCTTGGGCGCAATGATCGAGATAGATCCGTTTCACCCGGTCGTAGTCGGGCGTTTCCCCCAGTTCCCGGGTCATGGTGGTCATGTATTCCTGGAGCGACTGGTAGATCTTGTCGCGCATCTTCTCGGACGGGACCTTCAGCACCTGGGCCATGAGTTCGAAGTTGAAGTCGAACATGAGGCTGCCCACCACCACGTCCGCGTCACCGATCTGGGCCGCGCCTGTGCCGCCGATCTTCTTACCGCGCACGTGAACGTCGTTGATGGGGCGCAGGGTGGCGTCGATGCCCAGGGAGCGGTACGTCTCCACCAGGGGCTGGATGTAGAGGGCGAAGCGTTTTTCCAGGGTGGCCGGCAGCCGATCGCGCTGGAAGATCCACTGGGTGAAGACCTGGCCTCGGTCCAGGTAGACCGCGCCGCCGCCCACCTCCCGGCGATAGACCGGCAGATTCTGGGCGCGGCAGTAGTCCATGTCCACCTCTTTTTCCAGCTCCTGGTGGTAGCCGATGCAGACATAGGGATCGGTGGGGCCGACCAGGATGATGGTGTCGGGCGTCTCCGGCGTCATGGCGTAGGCCACGCCGTGGTAGATGGCTTGGGAGCGCAGGGGCGAGACCAGCCCCACGTCGAGTACGCGCATCTTGTTCATCGTGTCACCTTGGGAATCAATTTGTAGGATGGCTGTTTAGCGGCGCTTATTAGAACGCGGATTTTACCGGATGGAGCCGGATATTCACGGATTTTTCCTGAAAAATCCGTGAATATCCGCATCAATCAGCATGAATCCGCGTTCCAATGCTCCCCCTGAACGGTCACTCTGCACAGCGGAAACAACGGATTTCATTCTCCTCGATCTTCTTCTGGTAAAATCGGACCGCCTCCTCCCCCGTGATCAGTTCCCGGCGCGCTCCCTCCGGGTCCAGCACGCGCGCTCTGACCATCCAGCCCTCGCCGTAGGGGTCTTTGTTGGCGATGAGGATGTCTTGCCGGAAGCGCTCCTCGTTGGTGACGATGATCTCGGCGTCGAAGGGCATGACGAAAGGGCCGATCCACTTGCCGCTTTCGATGGTGGCGGCGAACTTACCGGCCTTGATCGTTCGCCCCACCCGTTTGAAGCGCACGTGGATGAGCTTTCCCGCCTGGGTCTGGGCGATGTCGGTCATGCCCAGGGTGGCGACGTCGTTGTCCTCGAAGCGGACCCACGAGTCATATCTGGGGTGGTAGTAGAGATCTTCGGGAATGTGGCAGCCGTAATAAACCGTCATAGGCTTCGGTTCAGCGTCAAGCGCAGTTGATGCCTTTCTCATCCAGGAAGGCTTGGTAGTCGGCCATGGCCTGCTCGCCGGTCACCAGGTCCGCGCCCTCGGTTTCCCAATCGTCGGGCTGGATGCGCACGAACCAGCCTTCGCCATACGGATCGCGATTGAGGAGGGTGGGGTCGCTCTTGAGCGCCTCGTTGGCGGCTACGACCAGGCCGTTCACCGGCGCTTTGATGGGACCGACCCACTTCCCGCTTTCCACCGTGCCCGCGCTGCGCCCCTTCTTCACTTTGCGGCCCACCTTCTTGGGGTTGGCGTTCACGACGATGCCCGCCAGGTGCTGGGCCGCGTCCGTCATGCCGATGGTGATGGTCCCGTCCTCTTCAGGCCGCACCCATACATGCTCTCGCACCCAATACAGCAGGTCTTCGGGAATGTTGCAGTTGTTCAAGACAGCCATGGATTTTCTCCTTGAAAAGCTGAAAGCTGAAAGCTGGAAATTGAAGATTGAGGATTGAAGATTGGATGGATCGATTGGACGACCGGAAATTCAGGAAATGGGGAGAACGCCGCCATTCAATCTTCAATTTTTGATTTTACCATCTCCGCCACCCCGGCGACAAGCGCTTTGATCAACTCAACCATGCCCATGCCCGCGGCCGTGATCTGGGCGTGATCAGTGTCGATGTTGCGGCTGGCCAGTCCCACCTGGATCAGATCGTTCAGCCGCTCGGTCAGCGCCAGCCGCCCCAGGCCCACGCTTTCCACCAGTTGGCCCATGTAGCGGGATTCGTCCGCGGCCAGGGCCTGGAGCAGGGCAAAGTTGAGCGGGTCGGCCGCGGTGCGCAGCGCGCGCAGGGCCAGTTCAACGCTCGCCTCAGGGAGTTCGGTCTCCACGAAGCCGCCCAGCCACTCGCCGGAGCCGGATTCCAGGCGATCCAGCCTGTCGATGGAAAGGGCCAGCAGCCGCAGCCGGTCCGCCACGCCGGCGGCGATATCCTCGATCAGGCGCTGCTCGCTTTCGTTTTCATTTTCACCGGACGAAAAAAGATCGGTCATGCTTCGCCCCCAGATTGGGTCTCTGGCTCTGGCTCCGGCATCGCGCCGCCGATGGCTTCCTCCACCAACTGGATCATATCCCGCACTTCGATTTTCCCTTCGTTGCCGGTGGTCTTCACCGCGTCGGTGTACATGATCACATCCTTGGGGCAGGTCACCACGAAGAGCAACTGGCCGTCGTCGGGCTCGATGACGTTGCCGTCACCGTTGCTCGGCGGCGCCAGCGTGGCCAGCGCCTCGCGGATGCGGTTCTCTGCCGGTCGTTCGCCCGCCGGCGTGCTGCCCAGCCAGATCTGGCCCCCGCCCGCGCCGCAGCAGTAGGAGTTCTCGCAGTTGCGGGGCATTTCGGTCAATTCTACGCCCATCAACTCCAACAACTGGCGCGGCGCGGAGAACTCGCCGTTGTAGCGGCCCAGATAACAGGGGTCATGGTAGGTGACCCGGTAGTGGGAGAGCGGATGGGTCACGTTCAGCTTGCCGGACTGGAACAAGTCCAGCAGCAGATTGGTGTAGTGCAGAACCGGCCATTGGCTCTCTACAAAGGGACCGTACTCGTTGCGCAGCGCGTTCAGCGAGTGGGGATCGGTGGTCACGATCTTCTGGAACTGGCCCTTGCCCAGGGCCGCGGCGTTGTCCTCGGCCAACTGCTCGAATAGCCCTTCCTCGCCCACCCGGCGCACGTCGTTGCCCGAATTGCGTTCCAGCCGGCCCAGGATGCCGAAATCCACCCCGGCCCGCTTCAGCACCCGGGCCACCGTCTGGGTGATGGGGGTGACGCGGGCGTCGAAGGAGGCGGTGTCGCCCACAAACCAGAGATACTCGGCCTCCTCCTTGGTCACGTCCTTGACTTTGAACTCCAGCCCCTTGGTCCAGCGGGAACGGCCACGACTGCCTTTGCCGAACCAGTTGCCGTTCTTGGCCAGGGATTCCAGCGCGGTCTGGATGCCCGAATCCAGCTCGTCGCCCTCGATGATCATCCGGCGGCGAATGTCCACGATGTCGGCCATGGGTTCGTTGCCCACGGGGCAGACGCGCACGCAGGCGTAGCAGGTGGTGCAGGCCCACACCGCCTCCGGGCTGATGACGTCGGTCAGCGGCTTGTCGATCCGGTCCCCCTTGAAGGCCAGGGCGGTGAAGTCCTCGTTGATCAGGTAGCGCTTGTTCACCTCCACGGCCGCGGGCGAAAGCACCAGGCCCTGGGAGTGGGCGGGGCAGACGTCGTTGCAGCGGTTGCACATGATGCAGGCGTACGCGTCCAGCATGCGCGGCCAGGAGAGGTCCTGGAGGACGCGCGCGCCTGGGTCCTCGTCATCCGCGGGCTCGTCGCCGTTCGTGTGCGCAGCAGGCGGTGTGGCCGGGTCCAGCTCTCCCCGGGGCGTCTGCTTGCCCAGTCCGATATTGATGGGCGCGATCATGAGGTGGATGTGTTTGCTGCGCACAAAATAGGGCAGGAAGAGCAGGATCAGACCCAGGGCCAGCCACCAGGTGGTATGGATGGCGGCCGTGAACCCGCCCTCCGACAGGCCGGTGAAGAGGTTTGCGGTCAGGCTGGCGAAGGGCATGAAGGGGTCCGACTGGCCGTATTCAGCCAGGCGCAGGGCCTGCCCCAGAAAGCGGGAGCCGACGTGGAGGAGGATGAAGACGCCCACGATGAGGGAGTCGTATCCGATCCAGCCCTTGGCGACCTTGGGGTTCAGCAGCACGCCGTCGTTGAACTTGAGCCGGCGGTCGTGGGCCAGAAAGCGGCGCACCAGGAAGACGATCATGCCCAGCAGGGTCAACACGCTCAGGATGTCGGCGGTCAGGTTGAAGAGGTTGACCAGGCCAGCCGGGAGCGAGATGGACGAATTCTGGCCGCCATAGACTAGCTCAAAGCCGGGTATAAATCCTTCCAGCACGTCGGTGACGTTGACCAGAAAGTAGAAGCTGAAGCCGAAGAAGATAAAGGCGTGGAAGGTGCTAAGCACCGGCCGGCTGCGGAACATGGGCTTTTGCAGCAGGACGTCGATGGCGGCCCGGATCAGGTTGCTTAGCACGTTCTGGCGCGGGGGCGCGGACCGCCCGCTGCGTACGATGCGATAGATGCCGTAGAATCCCGCCCCGGCCAGACCGCCCAGCGCCAGGGCCATGAGGATAAAGAGGACGCGTTCGATGGATGTCAGCACCTGGATATCTCCTCTATTCGTGTCTGCTCAGGCACGGCTTCAATAGAACGCGGATTGAACTGATTTACCGGATTTTCACGGATTTTCTCAAAAAATCCGTTTAATCCGCCAAATCCGCGTTCTATTGGAACGGTGCGCTTACAGTCCTGTCTATTCCAGCTTTTCCAACATGGCCTCGGCCACGTCGAAGAGGTCTTCGGTCGTCCCGTAGTGGGCTACGTCGAAGATGGGCGCGTCGGCGTCGGTGTTGATGGCGATGATGAACTCGGCGTCCTTCATGCCCTCGATGTGTTCCGGCGCGCCGGAAATGCCCAGCATGAGGTAGAGCTTGGGCTTGACGCTCACGCCCGACTTGCCCACCTGTCGCGTCTTGGGCAGCCAGCCGGCGTCGGTGATGGGCCGGGACGCGGCCAACACGGCGTCCATGGCCTCGGCCAGCTCCTCGGCCAGTTCGATGTTGTCGTCGCTGCCGATGCCGCGGCCGATGGCCACCAGCTTCTCCTGGGCGGTGATGTCCACGTCGCCGGCCTCGGGCATGATCAAGCGCGTGAAGCGGATCGGGAGATCGTCCAGGGAGACCGGGCTGGCCATCTGCTCGGCCGCGGTCGATCCCTGGCCCGCGTCCAGGGGAAAGGCGCCGGCCATGACGGAAACAATGGCGCTGTCGCCGGCCGGGACGCACTCCGCGGCCATCTTACCGCCGTAAATCTGGGCCGTGGCCACCAGTTCGCCGCCCTCCACCGCCAGGTGGTTCACATAAGCCACGCACGGGACCCCGGCCTTGACCGAGAGCCAGGCCGCCAGGTCCATGCCCATGGACGTATTACCGAACATGATCAGGCGCGGGGATTTTTCCTCCACCAGCGCTGCCAATACTCGTCCATAGGCCGCGGGGTTGAACTCGGCCAGCGCGGGGTCGTCCACATACAGGGTCGCGTCCGACGCGAACGTTCCCGCCTGTTCGGCCATGCCGCTGCCCAGCATGATCGCGATGGCCTGTCCGCCAAACCCAGCCGCCAGTTCCTTCGCTCCCCCCACCATTTCATAGGAAATATCGGCCACATTGCCGTTCAGGTGTTCGGTGATTGCCAGAATATCGTTGCTCATTTCAAGATTCTCCTTGATTGACCGTTATTGGTATTGGAACGCGGATTTTCACGAATGGAACCGGATGTTCACGGATTTTTTCAGAAAAAATCCGTGAACATTCGCTTGTACCAGCAAAAATCCGCGTTCCAACAGGCCCTGCCTGAATAGCCATTTCTTTTTTACAGCAGACCGCGCTCTTCCAGGATTTCGATGATCTTCTCCGCCACTTCCTCGGCGTCGCCCTCCAGCATTTCCGCGTGGCCGGCCGAGACTGGCTTAGCCATCTTGCGGATTTCGCAGCCGCTGTCGCCAACATTTTCATCGGCCTCGTATTCCTCGAGATCGGCCGACTTGGCCATCTGTCGGATCTTGCTGATGGGGGCGTAGCGCGGGGGCTTTTCCGCGGCCTGTACGCCCACCACCGCCGGCAGGTTGACCTCGAACTCGGCCATGACGCCGCCAGCATATTCTTTGTGGACCGTGGCTGTCCCGTCGCTCACCGAAAGGCCGGTGACCACGCCCACGTAGGGCAGGTCCAGATACGCGGCCAGCATGGGGCCTATCTGCCCGTCCAGGTCATCCACGGCCTGCACGCCGGTCAGCACCAGGTCGGGGGTCAGGCCGCCGATGGCGTCGGCCAGCCAGCGGGCCTGGGTGTGGGAGTCGATGGGCGGCTCCAGGTCACCGACGATCTTGGCGGCCTTGTCCGCGCCCTTGGCCAACGCGGTGTGGAGCACGCCGTCCAGCTCCTCGATGACGTCTACGCCGATGACGGTCACTTCGCCCCCGCTGGCCTCCTTGACCAGCACAGCCTGCTCGATGGCCTGCTCGTCGAATTCGTTGATGGTGAAATCCACCTCATCGAAATCGAGGTTCACGCCCTCGTCGTTGATTTCCAGCTCATCCGCGGTGCTGGGCACATGCTTGATCGCGACAACGATATTCATAAAACATTCTCCTTCGATAGAGTGGAAATTGAGGATTGAGGATTGAAGATTGGATCCCGGCGCTCTCCGATCTCCTCTTCAATCTCGAATCTCCCAATCTCCAATCTTTAATCTTCAATCCTCAATTTCAAATCTCTCCACGCATGGACATATCCAACAATTCCAAAATATCCAACACCCGCAACTGGTCGTTGCCCGTGCTCTTGGCCGCGTCCTCGAAACGAGAGACCTCGAACGGGCAGCAGACGGCCAGGATGTCGGCCCCGTAGGCCGCGGCCTCCAGGACCCGGCGTTCGGAGAGGCGCATGGTGGTGTGATTCTGGGTGAAGGAATCGAGCCACATGCCGCCGCCGCCGCCGCCGCAACAGTAGCCGTTCTCCCGGCAGCGCCCCATCTCCACCAGCTCCAGGCCGGGGATGGCGTTGAGCAGCGCGCGGGGGGCGTCGTATTCGCCGTGATGGCGGCCCAGGTAACAGGGGTCGTGGAAGGTGACTTTGGCCTGGACCTCGTGGGTGAGCAGGGGGCTGAGCCGGTCCAGGTGGTCGGAGAGGAACTGGGTGTAGTGCTGGATGGGGCGTTCGAAGCCCAGCTTGGCGTACTCTTTTTTGAAGGCGTTGTATTCGTGGGGACCGGTCACCACCATCTGCTCCCACTCATATTTTTCGAAAACGCTGATGTTGTGTTCGGCCAGCATCTCGAAAAGGCCGTTCTCGCCGGCCAGCCGTTGGGAGTCGCCGTCATCCTTCTCCTCCCGTCCCAGGATGGCGTAATCGATGTCCAGGGCGTGGAAGATGCGGGCCGCGGCCAGGGCGGCGTCGATGCCGCGCGGGTGATAGGAAGGGTAGGACCCCACGTACCAGAGCACGTCCACAGGCCGTTTTACATCTTTGATGATGGGCACGGGCGCGTCTGATTTTTTGGTCCAGGCGGCGCGCTTGCGTTGCGACTGGCCCAGGGGGTTGCCATATTTGGCCGTATCCTCGAAGGCTTTTTGCAGTTCTTCGGGCACGAAACCGTCGAGCACGGCCTGTTCGCGCACCGCAGGCATGATCTGGACCATGTCCACGACTTTTTTGCAGACGCGCACGCAGTTCATGCAGGTGGTGCAGAGCCAGAGATCGTCGGCGGACTGTAGGTCCGTGCCCGTTTGCGCTTTGCGGTAGAGCTTTCGCGGGCCGTAGTCGCCCACCATATCCACCGGACAGACGGGCACGCAAGCGGCGCATTGGTAGCACCAGGAGAACGATTCCGCGCCGGGCAGATCGGCCACTTTATCGATCAGCTCCGGCGTATATTCCCAGATGACCCGCTGTTCGAACATGCGGTTCCAGGGGCCGGAGATGTCTATGCCGTCGATAATGGCGGTTTCCTTTTCCCAAATGGCGTCGACTTTATCGAGTCCTGCATCCATGGTGGTGTCTCCTATTGGTTGACTTTGGGTAGGCCCAGTAGTTTGCGCATGAGGCTGGGTAGGGTGGGGAGCAGACGGTTGTATTCCCGGCTCAGGCGCCAACTGGTGATACCGTAGAGATAGATGCTGTATGCGCAGGCGAGGAAGACGTCGGTCGCGTAGTCGGCGCGACGGGGGTCTTCCGTCAGTTCAGGGGTGAGCAGGCCGGTCCCTTCGGCGAAGCGCATAGTCATGGCCATGACGGAACCAACATTGACATAACCAGTAGGGATGTCATCGGCCAGGAGGTTGTAGACGCTACCGGCGAGCAGGGGGAGGATGCCCGTCTGGGAGGTCAGATCCCACATCCAGCGGGTCCAGAGCCAATGTCCCCGGGGGTCGGCGTAGTGGAGGACGCCGGTGGCCAACTCCAGCCGCAGGCGCATGTCCACGTCATCCAGCCCTTGGGTGAAGGCGGCGATGCGCACCGGAACCGGGCGCGATGCATCGAGCAGATCCACAAAAAGGGCATCGGCCGCGCCCGCGGTCAGGATTTCGGTCAGGGCCGCGGCTTTTCGGCGCGAATGGGTCACCGAACGGGCCAGCCAGGCCAGATCATCGTCGCTCCAGTCGCGTCCGCCCTGGCCAAGTCGGGCCGTCAAAGCGGCGAAACGCGTTTGGCGTTCGGCTAATTCGTCGGCCACATCGGTGAGCGATTGGGGGCTGGCCTGGGTGAGGGCCTCTTCCAGCGATGACAGCAGTTCGGGGTCGTCCGGACCGCTTTTGTCTTTGATGATGTGGCTGGGACCGTCGCTTCGCAGAACCATGTGGTTGTTTGTCCTTCCGCCTCAGGCGGCCACTCGGCGAACGGTGGCGACGGCTCGCGCGGCCGCCAGGCCGGCGGTGGCGAAGGAGTCATCCAGATCCGCTGGCCCGGAAGCCGCGCCCACCACGAAAACGCCGGGGTTGGAGGTGGCGACAGGGTCGATGCCCGTCGTCCCACCCGAAACGATGTAGCCATATTTGTTCTGTTCCAGGCCTAGCAACTCGGCGACGGCGCGGGTGCCGGCGCTGGGCTCCATGCCCACCGAAAGCACCACCAGGTCCGTGGTGACTTCCATGGGCCGCCCCATGGTGGTGTCTTCCCCGCGCACCAGGAGGCGATCGCCCTTGGGCAGGATTTCGCTGACCAGGCCTTTGACGTAATTCACCCGGTACTGCTCCTGCGCCGGCCAGTAGAGTTCGTTCTCCCAATAGCCGTACATACGCATATCGATGTAGAAGATCATGACCCGGCTGTCAGGCAGCAACTGCTTGACCTCGATGGCCTGCTTGCTGGCGATGCCGCAACAGACTTTTGAGCAAAACTCGTTGCCGATCTGGCGGTCGCGCGAACCCACGCACTGGATGAACGCCACCCGCTGGGGCGGCTGTCCGTTGGAAGGCCGCTCCACCTGATGGGCCTTGAGCATGCCCTCCAGATCGGCGATGGTGATGACATCGGGGAAAGAGTAATAGTTGTAATATTGGGTTTCCTTACCCGGATCGAAATGTTGGAAGCCGGTGGCCACGATGATGGCGCCAGCGTTGACGGTTTTGGCGCCGGCCCCGTTCTGGACGCCCACCCGGAACGCGCCGGCCTGCCCCTCCACATAGGTGACCTGGCTGCCGGTGAGCACCTGCACATTGGGGTGGCCTGTGGCCGCGGCGGCCAATTCTCCGATGGCCTCGCCGGCATCGCGGAAATGATGGGTGAGTTTGGCGTAATTAGCTTCGTCTGGCATCCCCCCAAGCCGGTCCCGTTTTTCCACCAGCAAGGCGGAATAGCCCAGGTCGCCCACCGTGCGGGCCGCTTCCAGGCCGGCGGGGCCGGCGCCGATGATTAGCACTTTACCTTCTGACATAGCCTCCTCCTGAGGATGTTGGATGGATAGGTGGTTCGGTCACTCTGCTTCCTGGCGTTTGCGCGTTGGCCGTCCGACTCGAAATCACGCCGCAATCGCAACGGGGTCGGCATCTTCCCAGGTCATGAGTTTCTCGCCCCGTTCGATAGCGACCAGGTCCTCCTGAAATTCTTCCCAATACCGCTCCCAGTCAATGCCCAGTTTGTCCATGAGTGGGCGCCAGTCGGTGGAATGCCAATGGAGCTGAACGACGCGGAAAGGGTGTGCGCCCATGGCCAGGGCGGCCACCTGGGCGTCAGAGAGGACGGGCACGCCCACGTTGCGATTGTGGGCTTTGGCCGCGAACTGGCTCTTGTCCAGCGTGGTCACGCAGCCCGTGTCATGGGTGACGGTGAGGTCGGGATCGACCTCGTTCTTCATGACCTCGATCTTACGCAGGACCGCGAAGGAGCGGGTGAAGTCGCGCTGGACGAGCACATGGCGGAAGCCGAATCCGCAGCAGTCGAACCAGGTGGAGTAGTCGGACACCTCCACGCCCAGGGCCTGGAGCAGGCCGGTGACGGTGGCCGTGCGTTGCCCGCCGTAGATTTCAGGATCGTAGATGGCGTCCTCCACCACGATCTTGTGGTAATGGCAGGCCGGATGTACGCAGGCGGTGAAGTTGCTCATATCCACCACCTGACGTTCGGCGATACGGTGGCGCATGACATGCACCCACTCGCTGTAGTGGACGATCTCTTCGGGGATCACCAGGGGTTTGCCTAGCTTTTCCAGGACGCGACGGGTCTGGGCGCGCAGGTCGGCGTGGTGGACGAGCTGTTCGCGCACCTCCTTGTAATGACCGAAGCTGGTTCCGCAGTGAATGAGGGGGTAGAGATCTTCCTGGTAGGCGGCGGCGAAGTTGCGACTCATGACAGCCATCTGGGCCAGGGAGTTGGATGTGCCTGAGGCGTAGTAGTTCCAGCCCGTGCACGAGGTCTGGTCAGTGGGATCGGTGTAATGCAGACCGAACTGGCGATGGAGCCAGAAGATGGAGGCGGTGTAGCCCGGGATGTGTCCACACTGGCCACACGATTTGTGATGCCAGGTGTGCTCGATAGGGATCTTTTTGGTGCGGCCAAATTTGGTCTGCACCTCCACATAGGGCTCGGGCACGCGATGGACGATGATCTCGCCTTTGGCCTCCAGCTCGAAAAGCTCCTCCCGGATATCGTGTTCGGTGGCCTGGTTGACGGCCGGACGCACAGATTGGGATTTCTTTTCCAGAATGGCGTCAAGGGGAATAAAAGCGGATGTGGTCATTCCCATTCCTCCAATTCTTCTTCCATAATATCGACGAGGAGTTCGTAGAGTCCCTCATCCACCTCTTCGATAATGTCGATGTTTCCCGTCTCGAACCAGATGGTGTAGAGCTCGCGCAGGGTGTTTTCGTCGGTCCGCCAGGCTGCGTCGGTCACCCCGCGCAGGGTGTCCACGGGGATGGCCTGGCGCCAGATGTCCATGTTGCCCCGGAAATTTTGCACCCACGGTCCCCAGTCAGGGAAGAAGTCGGGCTGGAGCATGTCCGGCGAGACCTGATTGCCTTTGAGCATCACCTTGTAGATGACCCGCGTGTAGCCTTGCAGCACATCCCGCGTTTCCTGAATGCCGTTTCGCACCGCGATCTCCCGGATCAGCGTCACCAGCCCGCCGGGGTTGTTTTGGCGCGGACAGCGCACGCA
>JAJRVT010000069.1 GCA_024277175.1 Chloroflexota bacterium
CAGGCTGGTGCCCGATCAAGAGCCGGAGGACATCGTCGACAAGATCGTACGACACCTGCACACCCATCTGCCGTCCGGCGTCCGCCTGTCGATACAGGCTGACCGCCACGGCGCGGCGGCCTACCGGATCCCTGAAGATCACTCCGGTCTGCTCGTGGCCGAGACCGTATTGGCCGAAATCTATGGCGAGGATCCCTTGCGCGTACGAATGGGCGGCACACTACCCGTGAGCGAGCTCTTCCAGCGTCTGTTGGGCATCCATACGGTCTTCTTCTCGTTTTCGACCGCGGACGAAGATTTCCACGCGCCCAATGAATTCTTCCGGATTGGGCGGTTGTGCGACGGTTTGCAGGCCTGGATGCTCTATTGGCAAAAAATGGGGGAAGTTCATCCATAGACCCCAGCGTTCGCGAAGGATCATATCATGAAGTTGAGTTGTCTGCCTGTCTCGCTCTATGATGCGCTATCTGCCGGAGAATGGACTCTGTCCGACTGGTTCGCGTTCGCGCATGAACTGGGGCTGGACGGCGCTGACGTCAGCGTCGCTCACCTGGCCAGCCGCCAGCCGCAGGACCTGCACGCCATCCGCGCTGACGCCCAGGCCGCCGGCATACAGATCGTCATGCTGGTCGCCTACTGTGACTTCACCCACCCCGACCCCGCCGAACGCGACCGTCAGCGCGCCCAACTCCGCGCCGATATCGACGCCGCGGCCGAACTGGGCGCGTCCTTCCTGCGGGTCACCGCAGGGCAGACCTATCCGGGGCTGGATAGGGAGACGGCCATGGGCTGGGCGGTCGAAGGGCTGACCGCGCAACTGGACTATGCACGCGCGGCCGGCGTGGCCCTTGTCTACGAAAACCACAGCATCGGCTACGGCTGGCGCTATTACGATTTCTCGCAGCCAGCGGCCATCTTCCTGGAGATCGCAACGCGCACGGCCGCGGCCGGTCTCTCCATCCTCTTCGACACCGCCAACGCCTACGCGGCCGGGGACGACGGGGTCCAGGTCATGCAGGCCGTCATGGATCACATCGCCGTTGTCCATCTGGCGGACATTCGCCGCACCGGGGCCTATGAGCCGGTTGTGTTGGGAACGGGCGTAGTTCCGATCCAGCCCATGCTGGGAGAATTGCGCGCCGCCGGTTTCGATGGCTGGGTCAGCGTGGAGGAGGCCAGCCGCAGCGGACCTGATGGGTTTCGACGGGCCATTGATTACGCTCGCAGTGCGTGGCTGATGGCCCGCGTCAAGCGTTAGCAGCGCGGGCCATCAGCCACATTGCGCCTGGAACAGGCGCTTTTTCTTTATCCGCCCACTGTGCTATGATACGATCGTTTCGAATGGAATTTAGGCGTAGATTGTCCGCTCCCGCACACTGTGCTGTGGCAGTTTGCTGCGTTCTCTGTTGGTCGTTTCGGGGTTATACATCTTTTTTGCACCTTTTTGGCGCTATATAGATCCTTCTAATGCATTACAATGGCCTTGTATGGAGTGCGGGCTTGTAAACGCGTCTTTATTTTCCATTGTAGATTTTCCATTGTGGTGTCGCGTCAAGTATGAAATGATGGGAATACAAACCAGGTTTCTGGCAGAAACCTGGTTTGTACGAAGCTATCAAAACAGCCTTGACACGACAGTAGCTAATCTAATGACGAGTAAAAACATTCCGGGATTCGGCCATACGATGCTTCGCAATGGGAGCTGGGTTGGCCGAATCCCGGAATGCGGTCTTCATTCATTTTGGACGCACCCCATTCCCTTTCACCGAATGACTTCATCATCGCAGTTTGGAGTAGATCAATGACAGGTACAATCAAAGCTCTTACCAAGGGACTGGTGCGCCTCGCCGTGGTCTGGGTGGTGGGCGCACTTGCGTTGGCCGCGACCGCTTGGATCATGCCCGGCCTGTCCTTCCAAGCTGTGAATGGGACCCCGCGCTGGCTCGTCATCGTCTCTGCTGCTTTGCTGTTAGCCATCGTCAACCTGTTGATTCGGCCCATCGTCCTGCTGATCGCCCGCCCGCTGGGCTGGGTGCTCCTCTTCGTGGTCGGCTTTCTCGTCAATGCCATCGCCCTCTGGATCACGGCTTGGCTGCTGCCTGGCTTCGATGTGAGCATCCCGGCCGGCCTCTTTGGCGGCATCGTCATCGCCTTCTTCAGCGCCGTTCTGACCGGCATTCTGGAATTGGATGAAGAAGGCTCGTGGTATCAGAATCGCATCGAACGGCTGGCTAAGGAGGATCCTTTCGATAGTGCGGATGAGCCTGGCAAGGGGCTGATGATGGTTGAAATCGATGGCCTGAGTTATTGGCATCTCCGCAAGGCCCTGGATGACGGTCTCATGCCTTCCCTGAGCCGCATGATCGAGGAGGACGGGTACCAGCTTTCCCTCACCGACTGCGGTCTGCCATCCATGACGTCGGCCTGTCAGGCCGGCATCATGTTTGGCGACAACCATGATATTCCCGCCTACCGCTGGTATGATAAATCGAAGCAGAAGCTCTACGTCTCTGCCGACGACGCCACCGAACTGAACGGTCGCTACGCCCACGGCCATGGGTTGATGCGTCGCGGCTCCAGCATCATGAACATGTTCAACGGCGACGCCGAGAAATCCATGTTCACCATGGCCAATATGTTCGAAGCCGATGAAAAGGAGAAAAAACGCCGCGCCCATGATGTGACGTTACTGATGCTCAACCCCTACTTCCTGGCTCGCGCCCTGGCCGTCTTTTTCGTGGATCTGGTGCGTGAGCTGTGGGAGGCCTGGCAACAGAAGCGCAAGAACGTCTGGCCTCGTCTCAACCGTATGGCGCATTGGTATCCTTTCGTGCGCGCGGCCATGTCAGGCCTGATGCGCGATATGTCGGCTAACATCGCCGTTCTGGATATGATGCGCGGCGCGCCCTCCATTTACATGCTTTACCTGGGCTATGACGAGGTGGCCCACCACTCAGGCCCCTGGACCAGTGACGCGTTTGGCGATCTCAAGCGCTTCGACAACGTGCTCGGCCGTCTGTATCGCTTTACCCAGAGCGGTAAGACCCCTCGTCCCTACGATCTCATCATCCTTTCGGACCATGGCCAGTCCTTTGGCGCAACCTTCAAACAGCGCTACGGCCTCTCCATCAAGGAGTTTATCGAGCAGCAACTTCCCACCGGCACCACGGTCTCCCAAGCTATCGGCGGTGACACCGGCGTCACCGGGCTGTCCGCCATGGCCGGTGAGTTGAGCAACGTGAGTCAGACTGGAGATGGCAACGCCTTCGACCGCACAATGGCTAGCCAGGGGCAAAAACTGGCCGAGCACAGCGTTCAGGCCGCCGATGAAGTGGGGGCAGAGGAACGGGCTGCGGTGACGGCCTATGGCAGTGGCAACGCGGCCCAGGTCTACTTCGATCTCTTCGACCGCAAGATCAAGCTGAGTGAACTGGAAGCCGTCTATCCCGGCATGGTCGACGCCATCGTGGCCCATGAAGGCATTGGGCTGGTCGTCGGCTATACTGATGACGGCGAACCCATTGCCTTGGGCAAGGGAGGGAGCCACAACCTGGTCACGGATGAGGTGGTGGGCGAAGATCCGATTCTGCCCTACGCCCAGGAGACGGGACATGGCGCGGCCACCGTCGAAAAGCGGGTATGGCAGTTGCGGCGGGTGATGGAATTCCCCAGCGCCGGCGATCTGTGGCTGATCAGCAGCGTCTATGAGGACGGAACGGTGGCTGCCCTGGAAGAGTTGATCGGCAGCCATGGCGGCGTGGGCGGCGAACAGACCGACGCCTTCATCTTCCACCCCTCTGATATGGAGGTGCCTGAAACCCGCAACTCCATCGACGTCTTCCACATCCTCGACAAACACCGGAATGCGCCGGTGGTCGAGCGCACGGCTGCCGAGGAAAAGCCGGAGCCAGTGGCTGACTGGGCCGCCTCCACCCTGAAGGAGGGCCTTGGGCGGACCTCTACGTGGATAGGGCGGGCTATTCGCTGTCTCTTCCTGGAACGCAGCGCATACGAGGAAGTCGTCCGGGATCCGTACATGACAGGGCCGGCGTTGCTGATCTTCCTGGTCACCATCACCATCAACGCCATGACGATCAGCCGGTCATTCGACCTTTGGTTGATTCTGGGCGGCATGGCCGCGTGGCTGGTGACCATTTTGGGGCTGACCGGAGCCGGTTGGCTGCTGACGCGGACAGGGGATTTCACCAGAACATTCCGGGCCGTCAGCTTCGCCCTGACTGTCTATCTGCTCTCGCTCCTGGCTCTCTTCCCCCTCCTGTCGGGGGCGATTCACCTGTTGGTGATTCTCCTCGGTTTTATCGCCATATGGATGGCTACGGCCGTGGCCCACAAGACCAGCGGCTGGCGCACCCTGGTGTTGCCTGCGATCGCATTTTTGATTGTCGTCCTGGCCTCCGTCCTGATCCGCATCTTTGCCGCCGGCGCCACCTTTACCGTGGAGGGCGTATTGAATAGCATGGGCATTACGCCGCCCGCACCGTAAGCGCATCAGGGATAGGGCAAAGAAGATTGGAGATTGGCAGATTGATGAGATTGGCGCTCAACCGGCGATCTCTCAATCTCCAATCTCACTCACCAAAATCATAGCCCTCTTCCCCGAGTTTCTCCACCAGAACCGCCAACGTTCCGATATCTCCATGGTTGCCCGCCTTCATCACCACCCAGCCCACGCTATCGCCCGCCTCGCATCCGTCTTGGACTGGGCGCGTCAGGGGCATGCCGGGCAGCAGTTCGGCCAACACGTCCAGGCGCGCTACGTTCAGTCGCGCCAGCACGCCCATGGCCGTATCGCCGCCGACCAGGATCAGCGCCTGGGGGCGTATGCGTTCGACCAGGGTTGCCGCCGCATCCGCCAGGCGCGCTGCGATCGCGCGTGCAGCAGGACCATCCAGGGGCGTTCCCGGCGCGGGTTCAGGCAGATGCAGGAGCCAGACGCGATGTTCGTCTGTGGACGGTCCCGGTTGCGTCAGCGGCGGACTGACTTCGCCTACCGGCGTCAACGTATGGACCGACGTCCAGGGGACCTTGGCCAGCGTCTCGATCTGCCGGTGGGCCATGTGGCTGCCGCTGCCAACCACGATCAGGGTGCGTTGGGCCGCTACGCGGACGCTGGCTGGTTGGGCTTCGGGCGGGGCCAGGCGGCTGGCCAGCGCGCCCACGATCCCCGCGCTGCCGCAGAGCAGCGCATCCGGCCAGGCTTCGGCCGCGATCACGATGCGCATCAGGTCAGCATCCGTCAGCGCATCGACGGCCAGCAGACGCGCGCCTGCGTTCCAGGCACTCGCCATGGCGGCGCGCAGACGGTTCAGGTCCTGCACTTCCGCCAGCGGAATCGCCCCAACTGGATGACGGGATTGGCTGCGCAGGATCGTAGGCAGATGACGTTCGCGGGGCGGGCCGCCGGGGTGCACGAGATAGCCATTATGCAGGCCGCGGCCCTGGGCGGGGAAGGCGGGGGCGACGATCGCACGCTCGTAGCGGGGCAGGGCGTCCAGCAACGCGTCCAGTTCGGTCCCTATATTGCCGCGCAGGGTGGAGTCGATTTTCTTGCACCAGGCTACGTCGGCCGTTATGCTGGCCAGGGCCGCAGCCAGATCCTGCACCCACCGGGCGGCGGCCGGCGGCGACAGATGACGCGAGTCGCTGGTGAGGGCCAGCGCGCCTCTGTTCTTGGCATCCCCGGCGTCCAGCGATGATGGCGACAGGACGATGGCGGCCGGCAGCCCCGCGTTCACACAGCGGGCAGCCGAGTCCGCGGCGCCGGTCAGGTCATCGGCCAGGATGATTAAACTCGCCGTCATCGATTCATTCCCCCTTTTGCGCGCCCATCTTTCGGGTGACTTGACAAGAGTAGAGCGCCCCCGCCATAATAGACGCTATAACTCCCGACAATCGGCTTTACGCTCACAAATCCCACGCAACTATACCTTTGGTCACCCAACCACCACCTATATCCCAGGAGGAATGCAACCATGGCTTTTCCCATCCCCAGTATCGTTTTGAAACAACTATATACTTTTGGCAGCCTGCAGAACACGGAGCGCGGCGTCGAGTTTCAACTCAAGAACCGGCTGAGCGACGCAACAGTGACGGGCTTGCAAAGTGTAGCTTTCGATGGCCATCAGGTCCCGCGCAGTGCGATCACGATCGATCTGGGTGAGGGGAAGATCGTCACGCCCGATGAATTGGCCGATAATCCCATCGATTTTCCACTGCGCCGCCTGTTGACCATCGTTTGCGCCATCGACCCCCTCCCCGAGGGTAAGCATACCATCGAAGTGCGCTTTACGGCCAAGCCCTTTGGCAAGTTGAAGCTCAAGGTGGACGGGGCGATTGAGAAGGAGCGCTCGCCTGTTATCCACATCCCTCGTTCCAACACCGATGACTATGCAGAGGAGATCATCAAAGAACGCCAGAAATTTGTGGAGGAATACACGGGCAAGAAGCTGGAACACATCCCCCACTATTCGTTCGATCCCCACATCACCCACGGCAATGTGGAGAATTTCACCGGCGTGGCCCAGGTGCCCCTTGGTTTTGCCGGTCCGCTGACCATCCACGGCGAACATGCCAAGGGAGAGTTCATCGTGCCCATGGCTACGGCCGAAGGCACGCTGGTCGCTTCCTACAACCGGGGGATGAAGGTGATCAACCTGTCCGGCGGCGTCAAGGTGACGGTGTCCGGCGACGCCATGCAACGCGCGCCCGTTTTCGTCTTCGACGACGCGCGCGCTGCCCGCAATTTCGTGAACTGGGTCAATGAAAACATCGACAGCATCCGGGAAGAGGCGGAGGCCACCTCCAGCGTGGCCAAGCTGGAGTATATCGACACGTTCCTGGCCAGCAAGTTCGCCTATCTACGTTTCAATTTCAGCACAGGCGACGCCGCTGGACAGAACATGGTGGGGCGGGCCACCTTTGCGGCCTGCGGCTGGATTCTGGACAACTACACCGGCGTCCGCCGATTCTATCTGGAATCCAACCTGGCCACGGACAAGAAGGCCTCCCACATCAACCTGGTGCGCACCCGGGGCAAACGGGTCATCGCCGAGGCCGTCATCAAGCGCGACGTGCTCATCGAGCGCATGCGCGTCGATCCGGAAAGTCTCTTCTATCACTATAACGTCTCCAACGTGGGCGCCATTTTGTCTGGCGCCAACAACAACGGCCTGCACTCGGCCAACGGCATCACCGCCATGTTCATCGCCACCGGCCAGGACGTGGCCAACGTTTCCGAGTCGTCGGCCGCCATCCTCTACACCGAGTTGACGCCGGAAAAGGACCTCTACATCTCCATCACGCTGCCCTCGTTGATCGTGGCCACCTATGGCGGCGGCACGGGGCTGGCCACCCAGCGCGAGTCGCTCGAATTGATGGGTTGCTACGGCAAGGGTAAAGTCTATAAGCTGGCGGAGATCATCGGTGGCGTGGTCCTGGCCGGCGAAATTTCCCTGGCCGCGGCCATCTCCTCCTCGGACTGGGTCTCCAGCCATGAGCAGTATGGGCGTAATCGGTAGGGCGTGACAAGATGACAGGATGAGGGGATGACAGGATGATCGGCCATCCTGTCATCCCCTCATCCTGTCATCTTGTCATGCATTGACGTACAAACGATCTGTCATCCCCTAGCGGAAAGGTGTGCGCTATGCGCGTTCGAACGGTTATCGGTGCGGCGTGGGTGGTTCTTCGCTCCAGCATCGATTATTGGATCCTCGCTTCGATCTCCACCTGGCTTGCAGCTCTTAGCACGCTGGCCTATCAGCCGGCGACGGCGCTCCTGTTGCAGAATACGCCCCTCGTAGAGAACTATCATCCCTCTCCGTTCGCCTACTTCTTTTGGGCGCTGGTCTCGTTGTTCGGCTTCGTCGCTATCTTCTTCCAGGCTGCACTGGTGCGGATGGTGGCTGACGTGGCGCTCCATGATCAGCGAACGCCCACCCGCTCAGCATTGCGCCATGGCCTGGAACGGTGGCGTTCTTTGATTGGGTTTACAGTCGTTTTCTGGATTCCGACCCTCCTTTTCACCATGTTGACGGGCGCGGGCAACGCCAACGTCATGCAAGTCATTATGACCGGGAATGGAAGCCGGGCCGGCGTCTTGCTGATCACGTTGGCTTTCCTGATCTGCGGCGGGTCGATCCTATTGGTTTTTATGAGCCTGGCTCAGCCCTTTGTTCTTCGGGCGCTGGTGATCGAAGAGTTAGGGGTGAAGGAGAGTATCATCCGTGGCGTCAAAACTCTGGGTCTGCGGCCTGGTGTATTATTCCGATTTATGGGACTCATGGCCCTTATCGGTGTGGTGACGACATTTCTCATCAACCTCATCCTGACGCCGGTGGCTATGACGATCCAGGGGCCTTTTCAGCCAGCGCTCCAGGCATGCATGGAGCAAGCAGGCGCTCTTCCCGAAGGCGTCGATATCGCCACTCGTTGCACCTTGCAGGTGAACGCCAGCAATCAGGCCATTTTGGCCAACGTGCTCCTTGTGACCCTTCGCAGCGTTCCTTTTGGTCTCTACGGCGCTTTCGTCTCTGCGGCCTTCACCATTTTCTATGTCAGGCTGACCCAACCTGCGCTGGATGAATTTGCCAGGGAAACGCTCACCGGCGAAACGGTCCCGCCAGCAAGGCTCTCTCTAAGCAGGCCCGACGTCTGCACATGGGAAAAGGCGCGGCAACGTCTGCTGGCGCGCGTGGATGGCGCCTGTCAATTCGACGCCGAACTGAGCGCTGATGACGATATCGTGGCGAACCTGCAATGGCGGATCATCGATGATGACGACGCCTCTCGCCTGGCCCCGCTGTTGGCCGCGGCCGATGAATTGCTCTGCGTCAGACCGCCCATCGACATGGTTCTGGTCACGATTTTGAACAGCACAGGGGACGTCGAAGGGGTGGGCGTCTGGCCGCGGGCGGACATGGCCAGCCGCGATCTCAGCCAATTTCTCTACGAAACGCTGTAACCCTCACCCTGCCACCTTGCATCCTGTCGTCTCCGCCCGCCGGAGATCGCCGGGATCAGATGCACCTCGTCGCCGTCGGAGAGGGGGTGGTCGATGGCGGCGACGCGTCCGTTGACCAGGAAAAGCAAGGCGGACGGGGCGAGCGAGACGGCCAGTTCCTCCAGTAGATCGGAGACCCGGCTTCCTGGGGGCAGGGTGACGGTCACCTCTCGCTCCACGCCATCCGCGGTCCTGCGTTGTAAGATGGTGTGTAAATGGACGGTGACGATCACGGTGTGTCTCCCTGGATAGAGCGCGGATGCTGCGGATTGGGCGGATCGACACGGATTTTTTGAAAAATCCGGCAGTTTCCGTTCAATCCGCAGCATCCGCGTTCTATTGCTCTTTAGCCCTCTATCCCCTCGAAGATCCGATCCAGTTCCTCGGTCGGCACGTCGAAGATCGCATCATGGGGCGGCAGCGGCGTCCGGGTCATCCATTCGGGTAGCCGGTCGTCCTGCGCGGTGAAGCCGGCCTGGTGGTTGAACTCCCGCTCCAGGGCCAGGGTCTCCTTGCCCAATTCCTGCAGAACGCCGGCGTCCGTCTCCCAGCCATAGCGGGCGTTGAGCAGGTGGCTGGCCGCTTCGGGTGCGGCCGCAAAGCCGAAACCAGCGAAGATGCACGCGCCCAGGGTGTCGAATCCGGCCATGTTGATCTGGGCGTTGCGGGAAAGCTCGATCTGTCCCTCCGGACTCAGGTGATCCACCTTGGCGCGAATGGTCAGCCCCGCGGTGTGGTCCGCGCCCTGGGGCGAGGTGGCGTAGGTGACGCCCGTGCCCTTGATGGCCCGTCCGTCATAGGCCGACATGGCCTGCCCCTTGACCGCGGCCACCCGCTCCACGCCGTAGACCTTGCCCGTGGTCGTCGCCCCGTTCCCCAGCACCCGCCCCAAAGCCGTCCCCTGGCGGATCTCCTCCAGCAACTCTCTGGCCCGCTCCCCGTCGCCAAAGGCCATCAACCCCGCGTCGCAGGCCACGCCCAGGGCCGCGCCGATCTCGATGGAGTCCAGTCCCAGGTCGTTGACGTGCCAGTTCAGGTGGGCGATGTCGTCCAGGGAATCGATGCCCAGGTTGGATCCCATGAGGCCGATGGTCTCGTACTCCACGGGTGAGACCACCTCCGCGCCGCTGTCGTCGGCGAAGATGTTGGAGCAGCGGATGGAGCAGCCGGCCATGCAGGCGTGGGTGGTCTCGCCCTCGCCGTCCCGGGCCAGGATCAGCTCGCGCAGGGCTTCGCCGCTGATGCGGTCCGCGCCCTCGAACTGGCCGGCCGAGAAGTTGCGGGTGGGGATGGCTCCCAGGCCGTTGCAGAGACGGGTCATGGCCGCGGTGCCATAGTCGGCGTAAATTTTGGTTTGCGGATGGCCCAGCAACGCTTTATGATAGGCCTTGGTCGCGGCCTTGAACGCGGCCGGGTCGGCCACAGGCGGGCGCTCGCCACCGCTGTCGTCGAAGATGATGGCCTTGAGCCGCTTGGACCCCATGACCGCGCCCATGCCGCCCCGGGCGTTGATGCGCGAGGGCACCCTGTCCTTGTCGATGTTCTGGATGCCGGCCCCGGCCATGAGCATTTCGCCGCCGGGACCGATGAGGGAGATGGCCACCTTGTCACCGTAGCGCTCCAGCAGCTTGGGCGCGGCCGCGTAAACCCCCAGCCCGGCCAGGTCATCGGCCGGGTCGAAGCGAACCCCCTCCTTGCTCAGGACCAGGGTCCACCAGCCGGCCTCTTGGGGCTGCGCCGGCCGATCCTCGATGATCAGGGCCTTCATGCCCAGCGCGGCCATGTGATAGCCGGTGCGTCCGCCGGCGTTGCTCTCCTTGATGCCGCCGGTCAGGGGGCTTTTTGCGCCCACGGAGATGCGGTCGCAACTGGAGAGGCGGTGGCCCACCAGCAGTCCGGGCGCAAAGATCAGCAGGTTGCGGGGTCCCAGGGGATCGCAGTCGGCGATGTCGGCGTCCACCAGAATGCGGGCCAGCAGGCCGCGTCCGCCCAGCTTTTCCCACAGAACGGGCGTCTCGCTAATGGTCAGGGTTTGGGTGCGGACGTTCACGCGCCAGATTTGCATGGTGTACACTCCTTCGAACATGAGGGGCGGTTTTGTTTAGCTACCTTTATTGGAACGCGGATTTTACCGGATGGAGCTGGATTTTCACGGATTTTTCAGAAAAAATCCGTGAAAATCCGTTTGAATCCGCGGAAATCCGCGTTCTAACGAAGCCTGTATACGCAGCCACGATTTTAACATGAGATGACAAAACGTTCCATGGGAAAACGATTCGCTTTCGCCGTCTGTATGATGGGCAGCGCAGCCTTGGTGGGGCTGGGCGTATGGACCTATCTGAATCACCGGCTCTGGCTGCGCGCCCATCGGCTGGACGGCTTCCTGCTCCTGTTGCTGATCTTCGCGGGCGGCGCGGCGCTGGCGCTGGCCTTGCAGGTGCGGGCCAACTGGGCGGACCTCTCGACCGACGACATGCTGCGCCTCTACGCGCGCCGGGGCGGGCTGATGTTGCTCGTCTTCACGGCCATCAGCGCCGCGTTTGCGCTGGCGGGCTTCGCCCTGGACCTGTTCGCACAGCGTCCCTGGCTGACCCTGATTTCGTTGTTGCTGTTGACGCCGCTGGTTCTGACCGGGATCGATATGGCCCGGAACAAGATCCCGCGGCGGCCCCGCAACCTGGCCCTGGGCTACGCCTACTATGCATTGGCGGCCTGGTACATCCTTGGGGTCCAGGCCCTCTTCATCCCTCTCCTCTTCCTCACCGGACCGGTGGCCCTGATCCTGGCCTTCCTCACCGTGGCCGACGGCGCAGCCCGCCTGATCCCTTCCTTGCCCGTCAGCGGCGATCCGATTCTCTGCAAGTGGACGCATATCGGTCCACCACTCTGCGCCCCTGGCCTGGCCGTCTTCTTCATCCTCTACGCCATCCTGGCCTGGCTCGTCTTCCGCTACCACGATCAGGCCCTGGATTTCTTCGCCGATGGCTATCAGGTGGGGAAGGAGACGTTGAGTGCGATGATGCGTGAAACGTGAAGACGTAAAACGTGAAGACGTGAAACGTGAGGTCGCCGCGAAAGAATTGACGCCGCGACCTCACGTTTCACGTCTTCACGTTTCACGTTTTACGCCAGCGCTTTCTCAAAAATCCCAATCGCCTCCCGCAACTGCTCCTCGGTCACCACCAGGGGCGGGATCCAGCGGATGACCTGGCCGTAGGGACCGCAGGTGAGGAGCATGAGGCCTTGGTCCAGGCAGGCCCCGGCCACGGCTTTGGCCCGCTCGCTCCAGGGCTGGCTGTCGGGCGTGGTGAACTCGGTCGCCACCATCAACCCCCGGCCGCGGACGTCGCCGATCTCCGGGTGGTCGGCCTGGATGCGGCGCAGCTCGTCCATGAGCAGCTCGCCCAGCCGGGCCGAGTTCTCGATCAGCCCCTCATCGCGCAGGACCTGGATGGTGGCCACGGACGCGGCGCAGGCCACCGCGTTGCCGCCGTAAGTGCCGCCGTGGGAGCCGGGCGTCCATTTCTCCATGAGCGCGTGATTGGCCGCAATGCCGGAGAGGGGCATGCCCGACGCCAGCCCCTTGGCCATGATCACGATGTCGGGGGTGACGCCGCTGTGCTCGATGGCGAACCACTTGCCGGCCCGGCCAAAGCCGCTCTGCACTTCGTCCGCAATCAGCAGGATGTCGTTCTCGTCGCAGATCTGGCGCAGCTCGCGCAGGAAGCGGTCGGGCGCGGGCACGTAGCCGCCCTCGCCCAGCACCGGCTCGATAACCATGGCCGCGGTCTCATGGGGCGCGGTCTGCATGACCAGCAGCCGCTTGAGCTCGCGGATGGCGAAGTCGATGGCCTGATCCTCGTCCCAGCCATAGGCGTAGGCGTTGGGGAAGGGGGCCACGAAAATGCCGGGAATCAGGGGTTGGTAGCCGCCCCGGTAGATGGTCTTGGAGGTGGTCATGGCCATGGTGGCGTGGGTGCGCCCGTGGAACGACCCCTGAAAGACGATGATATTGGTCTTGCCGGTGGCGGCCTTGGCCAGCTTCACCGCCCCCTCCACGGCCTCGGCCCCGGAGTTGCTGAAGAAGAAGGTGTCCAGGCTCTCGGCCGGCATGATCCGGCTCAGCTCCTCCGTCAGTTGCAGCAGGGGTTCGTGATAGACGATGTTGACCTGGGCGTGGAGAATTTTGGCGGCCTGATCCTGGATGGCCTGCACCACCCGGGGGTGGGCGTGGCCGGTGTTGGTGACGCCGATGCCGCTGGTGAAGTCCATGTAGCGCCGCCCATCCGTGTCGTAGAGGTAGACGCCCTCTCCGTGGTCCGCGATGATGGTGGCGGACCGGCGCCATACAGGTGAAACGCGGTCAAGTCGATGCGTGGTCATATCTCGCCTCCCAATGTTGGTGGTTGGATTGGAACGCGGATTTTACGGATATTAGCCGGGATTTTCACGGATTTTTTCTGAAAAAATTCCATGAAAATCTGTCTTTATCAGCCTCGATCCGCGTTCTACCGAAGCCGGGATGGACAGCCCCTCCTATTCCACCACCAGCCGATGGTGGAACTTCAGGTCTCCCAGCCCTTCGTAGATTTTACCCGATTCGATGCCGTTTTGGTAGATGGGGAATGGCTGGGGGCGATCTTTCAGTTGCTTCCATAGCTGGCAGAGGCCCAGGCTGCCGAACTCCCGGGCTTTCTTCACGTTGTCCAGGTCGATGATCTCGGTGAGGATGGTCTCCCGTTCGCCGGCCTTCTGGAGGACGCGGCCTTCCGGGTCCACGATCATGGAGCGCCCGCCGCCCCAGGGTCCCACGCCGTTGATGTCCACGAAGTAGCACTGGTTGAAGATGGCGTTGGCCTGGTTGAGCACCAGCTCCAGTTGCCGGTCCGAGGTGGGCGTCATGGTGGGGTGGATGATGACGTCGGCCCCCATCCACGCCAGGGTGCGCACCGTCTCCGGGAACCAGGAGTCGTAGCAGATGCTGAGACCGAAGCGCCCCACGTCGGGCACGTCGAAGACGCAGAACTCCGTCCCCGGCTCTGTGCCCGCTTCGATGGGCAGCCAGGGGAACATCTTGCGATATTTGGAGACGATCTCCCCCTGGGGCGAGATGGCCAGCGCGGTGTTGTAGAGCTTGTCGCCGTCCAGCTCGTACATGGAGCCGGGGATCAGCCACTTGCGGTGGCGTCGGGCCATGTCACAGAGCGCGTCGCTCAGCGGGCCGGGGATGGGCTCGGCGTCCTTGCGCCATTCGTTGGGCTGCTCCATGGGCACGAACTGCACCAGCCCCGGCACGGCCAGCTCGTGGAAGACGATCATATCCACCCAGGGAAAGTTCAGGCTGATCTGGTGAACGGAGTCGTACATTTTCTTGACAGTGGCCTCGGCGTCCCGCGGCACAACCGCCATCTGCACGCCGGCGATTCCAAAGAGTTTAGACATGACTTTCACCTCGGTAGGAAACAAATTGAAAATTCAAGATTGAAGATTGGCGGTTCGGGATTGGCGGGGCAAAGGCGCGTTTGACGCAGAGGTGCAAAGACGCAGAGATGCGCAAAGGAAAAGCGCTTTTGCTGGCCTTGCCTGCCTTTGCATTTGGGTATGTCCCAAATGAGTTGAAGCCACATTCCGGGATTAGGCCAAGCCCTCTTCCGTTGCGGTGGATCTTGTGGCCTAATCCCGGAATGCTAACCCATTTAGGACGCACCCTTTGCATTTCTTTGCGCCCCTCTGCGCCTTCGCGCCTCTGCGTCAAACTTTTCCGCCTTCACGTTTCACTCCACCAAATGACAGGCCACAAGCCGCCCTTCCTCCACCTCGCGCAGGAGCGGCTCCTGCTGGCGGCAGAGGTCATGGACCAGGGGGCAGCGAGTGTGAAAACGACAGCCGCTGGGCGGATTGGCCGGGCTGGGCACGTTCCCTTCCAGGATGAGCAACTCGCGCTCCTCTTCTGGCCGGGTGGCGATGTCCGTCGTGGGGATCGCACCCAGCAGGGCCTGGGTGTAGGGATGGAGCGGGTCATCGAAAAGCTGCGCGCTCGGCCCTAGCTCCACCAGCTTGCCCAGGTACATGACGCCGATACGGTCGCTCACATGCTGAACCACGCTCAGATCGTGGGAGATGAAAAGATAGGTCAGCCCCTTGGCCCGGCGCAACTCGTCCAGCAGATTCAAAATCTGGGCCTGCACCGACACATCCAGCGCCGACGTCGGCTCGTCCAGGACGATGAAGCGAGGCTCCAGCGCCAAGGCCCGGGCGATGGCCACTCGCTGGCACTGGCCGCCCGACATCTCGTGGGGGAAGCGGTCCAGATGTTGCGCGCCCATGCCCACCTGCTCCAGCAGCGCCACCACCCGCGCCGGCAGCTCGGCCTTGTCCACCACGCCGTGGGTGCGCAGGGGCTCGCCGATGATGTCCAGCACCTTGAGCCGGGGGCTGAGGGAGGCCATAGGCGCCTGGAAGACAAGCTGCATCTGCCGCCGCAGGCTGCGCAACTCGCCGCCGGAAAGCTCGGTCAGGTCGCGCCCTTCGAAGAGAACCGAGCCGCCGGTCGGCTCGATCAGGCGCAGGAGCAGGCGGCCCAGGGTCGTCTTGCCACAGCCCGATTCGCCCACGATGCCCAGCACCTCGCCCTGCTGCACGTCGAAGCTCACCCCATCCACCGCGTGGACATAGGTGTGTTTGCGGGTCAGCCAGCCGCCGGACAACTGAAAATATTTGACCAGATCCCGCACCCGGATCAGGGGGTCTTCTGTTCGTATAGTCGTGGCCTCCGGCGAAACGGCCGCCGGGGAAGGAAAGGCTGCGCTCATGACGCTCCCTCCACCGATAGCTCTCCGGCAGTCTCCGTCGCGCGCCGCTCGGCCGGATCCACCCAGCAGGCGCTGCGGTGCTCATCGCCCACCGCGATCAGGGGCGGCGCTTCCTCCCGGCAGCGGTCGATGGCGTAGGCGCAGCGGGGCGCGAACGCGCAGCCCACCACCGCGCCCGGGTTGGCGGGCACGTTGCCGGGGATGGCCTCCAGCGGGCGGCCCCGGCTGCCGGGCCTGGGCAGCGCGGCCAGGAGTCCCTGGGTGTAGGGGTGGTGGGGCGCGGTGAAGATGGTGGCCGTCGGTCCCGTCTCCGCCACCCGCCCGGCGTAGAGAACGGCCATGCGGTCGCAGGTGTGAGCCACCACGCCCAGGTCATGGGTGATCAGCACCACGGCCACGTCAAATTCCCGCCGCAGGTCGCGCAGCAGTTGCAGGATCTGGGCCTGGATGGTCACGTCCAGCGCGGTGGTGGGCTCGTCGGCGATGAGCAGGGCGGGCCGGCAGGAGAGGGCCAGCGCGATCATGGCCCGCTGCTTCATACCGCCCGAAAGCTGGTGCGGGTACGAGTCCAGGATGCGATAGACGTCGGGCAGGCCCACCGCTTTCAGCATCTTCGCGGCCCGGCGTTTGGCCTCCTGTTTATCCACGTCCAGGTGGGTGCGGATGACCCGCTCAAGCTGGTAACCTACGGTGAAGACCGGGTTGAGGGAGGTGGACGGGTCCTGGAAGATCATGGCGATGCGCCGGCCGCGGACCTTGCGCATCTCGCGCTCGCTCAGCCCCAGCAGGTCCACGCCGTCCAAGGTGATGCTGCCCGCGGGGATGTTTGCGATCTCCGGCAGCAGGCCCAGGATGGAGAGGCCGGTGATGGTCTTGCCGCAGCCGGTTTCGCCCACGATGCCGAAGATCTCCCCCGGCCGGACGTGGAAGCTGACGCCGTTCAAGGCCTTGAGCACCCCGGCGTTGGTCTGGAACTCGATATGTAAATTGTCGACAGCCAACAGCGGTTCAGTCATAAACAAGATTTATCCAGTTTGATAGACCGCGGATTGGGCGGATTGGGCGGAAAAAGCCGGATTTTAAAAAAATCCGTGAAAATCCGCCCAATCCGCGGTCTATCCTCATTGATACTGCCTCGGATCGAAGATGTCGCGCAGCACGTCACCCAGCAGGTTGAAGGCCAGGACCACGATGAAGATGGCCAGGCCGGGAAAGGTGGAGAGCCACCACTGGTTGAGGATGGACGTGCGCCCCTCGCTGATCATCAGGCCCCAGTCGGGGTAGGGGGGCTGGGTGCCCAGGCCGATGAAGGCCAGCCCGCCCATGGCCAGGATCACGGTGCCCAGGTCCACGCTGGCCTGGACCAGGATGGGCGAGATGCTGTTGGGCAGGATGTGGCGGGCGATGATGACCGAGTCGCGCACGCCGATGGAGCGAGCCGCCTCCACGAAATAGCGCTCCCGCAGGCTGATGGCGATGCCCCGCACCAGCCGGGTGTACCAGGGCCACCAGGAGATGATCAGGGCGATGGCCGCGTTGCGCAGGCCCCGCCCCAGGGCCGCGGTGATGGCCATGGCCAGGAGCAGGGAGGGAAAGGCCAGGAAAAGATCGGTCAGGCGCATGATCACTTCGTCGGTTTTGCCGCCCTTGTAGCCGGCCAGCGCACCCAGGGGCGCGCCGATGAGCACGGCCACCGCCACCACCATCAGCGGCACCGCAAAGGCCGGCCGCAAGCCCATGATCACCCGGCTGAGCACGTCCCGGCCCAGATGATCGGTGCCGAAGGGATGCTCCAGCGAGGGCGGCAGGGTGATGGTGGATGGGTTGCTGCGCCCCATGCCCTGGTCTGGATAGGGCGCGATCCAGGGTGCGAAGACCGCGATGAGCAGGAAGAGCACGATGACGATGGTGCTGGTCAGCGCCAACGGATCGCGCACGATCACGTTCCAGACGTGGGACGAATAGCGGGTGCGCAGCGGCGGCGTCTCAGCCAGTTCACTAACAGTTGAAGTGGTCATATGCGTAACATGCTCTTTTTATTGGAACGCGGATTTTATCGGATGGAGCCGGATTTTCACGGATTTTTCTTGAAAAATCCGTGAAAATCCGTTTTGATCGGTGGGCATCCGCGTTCTACCGAAGCCTCCCCAAACAGACGCCATCTATTCATAGCCGAATACGCGGGTCGATCCAAGCCTGGAGCAGGTCCACGACTAGGTTGATGAGCACGTAGCTGGCGGCTCCGAAGAGGGTGATGCCCATGATGGCCGGGTAGTCCAGGTTGAGCAGGGAGCGCACCGCGAACTGGCCCAACCCCGGCCAGTTGAAGATGATCTCCACAAAAAAGGTGCCCGTCAGCGCGAAGGCCATGGTCAGACCGATGACCGTCAGGGTGGGACCCAGCGCGTTCTTGAGCGCGTAGACGTAGACGATGAAGCGCTCCTTCAGCCCGTAGGCCTGGGCCGTGCGGATGTAGTCCTGGCTGAGCACCTCCAGCATTGCGCCCCGGGTCATGCGCGCGATGAGGCCCATGGGATAGGCGGCCAGAGTGATCGCGGGCAGGATCAAATGCCAGCCCACGTCGAAGAAGGCCACCCAGTTGCCCGTGATCGCGGAGTCCACCAGCAGAAAGCCGGTGATGTCGGCGATGGGGCTGGTGAAGCGCAGGTCGTTGTTGAAGCGGCCGGCCAGGGGGAGGATGTCCAGGTTGCGGAAGAAGAGCAGTTGCAGCAGCAGGCCCAGCCAGAACGCCGGCAACGAAACGCCCACAATGGAGAGCACGCGTACGAAATAGTCCACCGGCTTCCCCTGGCGGTGGGCGCTGATCACGCCCAGGGGCACGCCGACGATGACCGCCAGCAGCATGGCCGCGAAGATCAGTTCCAGGGTGGCCGGCAGCCGCTGGGCCAGTTCCTGGAGGACCGGGCGCTTGGTGCCGATGGAGATGCCCCAGTCGCCTTGCAGCATGGCGCGCATGTAGACCAGGTATTGGACGGGCAGAGGCCGGTTCAGCCCCAGTTGCTCGGCCACGCGCGCGATGTCTTCCGGCCGGGCCCGGGGACCGATGTAGAGCGCGGCCGCGTTGGACGGCACGACCCTGGCCAGGAAGAAGGTGATGAAACTCACGCCCAAAAGCACGAAGAGCGAGGCTGCTGTGCGGCGGATGACGAATTCGAGTCGGTGCATAAGGATTGGGAAATTGAAGATTGAGGATTAAAGATTGGAGGTTGGAGATTGGCGCGACTCCCACATCATGGCGCCAATCTCTCCACCCAATCTTTAATCTTCAATCCTCAATCTTACTTCTCTTCGTATAACGGATAGAAGAACGTCGCGAACGGATAGTTCAGATTGTACTTGAAGCCCTTGAGGTGATCGGGAATCACGAAGGGGGCTTTGGTGTCGAAGAGAAACATGGCCGGGGCCTCGTCCACCATCAGGTTCTGGGCCTGGTTGTAGAGTTCCTGGGCCTTTTCCGGGTCAGTGACGGTCAGGCTGGCGGCCTCTTCGATCAGGGCGTCGAACTCCTCGTTACTCCAGTAGCTGAGGTTGAAGAAGGGCGCATCGCTGCTGTGGAACATGGACCAGAGGTTGTCGGTGCCGGCGTCGCTGTAGGTGGGCCAGTAGAGCAGCAGGAAGATGTCCTGGGCGTTGGGCGGATCGGCCTTGGCCTCTTCCCACTGCTGGTTGAAGAGGATGGCTTCGATGTCCACGTTGACGCCCAGATCGGAGAAGGCGTCCTTGATCAGCGGCGCGAAGCGCTCCTCGGTGGGATTCTCGGCCGCGTAGGTCAGGCGCAGATCGAAGCCGCCGTCGGGATAGCCAGCCTCGGCCAGCAACGCTTTGGCCTTGTCCATGTCCTGGGTGTACTGCTTGACCTCGTCGGAATAGGGCCAGACGCCCGCAGGCACAGCGCCCCGGGCCTGGGTCCCATAGCCCAGGGTGGCCACGTCCACGATGTCCTGGTAGGGGACCGCGTAGGAAAGGGCCTGGCGCACCTTGGGATCGGTCAGCGGCTCGCGCAGGGTGTTGAAGAAACCCACATAGTTGAAGTAGGTCGGCTCGATATCAACCGTGTAGCCTTCCTTGTCCATGAAGCTGGCGATGTTCTCCTGGGGAATGCGCAGGGCTAGATCGACCTCCCCGCCCTCCAGCATCTGCTGCTGTTGCACCGCCTCAGGCGTGATCAGCACCAGCACCTTGTCGAAGTGGGGAACGTCATCCCAGCCGCCCCAATAGTCGTCGAAGCGGGTGAGCAGCACTTCCTGGTCTGGCGTGTAGGATTCCAGCATGTAAGGGCCGGTGCCCGCTTCCACGCCGGCTTCGAAATAGTTCTCATCCGCGGCCGCGGCCTCCAGCGCCTTGGGGCTGACGATCCACGCGCCGTAGAGGGAGGACGCGATCAGGTCCAGGGGCGCGGCGTAGGAGAGGTTGAACTGGACGGTCAGGTCGTCGATGACCTCGATGGAGTCCAGGGGCGCCCAGATGAAGGATGCGCCGCCCCGCTCCTTGGCGGCCTCGATGGACATCTTCACGGCCTCGGCGTTCATAGGCTCGCCGTCGTGGAACTTGACGTCAGAACGCAGGTTGAAGGTCCAGGTCAGGCCGTCGTCGCTGGCTTCCCAACTTTCGGCCAGCAGGGGCGTGAAGCGCTCCTCGGCGTCGGGCGGGTTGATGCGCAGCAACTGCTCGTAGAGGTTGGCCATGTAGAGGGCCTCGGTCGAGAAGGATTTGACCGGATCCCAGGTGGTGATGTTAGCCGTGGCCGCGACCTTGAGCACGTTGGGCGCGCCGGACTCGGCGGGGGCCTGGCCTGCCTCGGCTCCGCCCGCAGGCGCGGCCGGTGCGGCCGCGGTGCAGCCCGCCAGGGCCAGCCCCAGGATCAGAAAGAGGGTCACAATAGTCCATTTACGATTCATGCTTTTTCTCCTTTTCACGCGTTGCGAACGATCGGATTGGACGGTTGTTGGCTGTTCAGCGCGGTTTGATTGGAACGCGGATTTGGGCTGATGATGGCGGGTGTTCACGGATTTTTTCAGAAAAAATCCGTGAACACCCGGTTGTATCCGTGGATATCCGCGTTCCAATTGTCTTCGCCGAACAGCCGTTTTGTTGAAACAACGATGGTCGCCGGTGGTGCGGATGGCGCGCGCCATCCATGTCGAAACAGTATACATCAGTGAGTTTGCAAATTGTTTGCAAACTCGCCATTTCCCGGATCGTGAATATCCATTTAACAAACCAGAGGAGTCCATTCCATTGCCCGGACGCAGTAGGAAGTTCGGCCCGTTTTGGATCAATGGAACGCACTCGCTCCGAAATACTGAGCAGACACGATCGCTAGGGCGAAAAATACATCATTCGCTGGCTGGCCCTATATCGGCTATAATCAGATACCCTTTGTTGCGCCTACTGCTGTATCTACAGTTCAACGGTGCTGCACATCATGTCCATGCTGACGAGAATTATCCATCGACTGACCCGTTACCGGCCCGCTACTTTGCGTCGGGCCCTGACCATCGGCCTGCTTCCCGGTCTGGTTGCGCTGCTTACGCTTCTGGGGGTGAGCTTGTTCGCCACTGACATTTTGGTCAAGGCCAGTAATTACCTGGTCGAGGCAGGCTGGGAACTGGCTATCACCCGCTCGCTGCAACTCCATCTTCAGCAGGCCCTCATTCCCTTTGATAACGCAGCCCACGACAATCGCACCGGTGATGAGTATGACAAGTTTCTGGCCCTGGCCGATAAACTCGACGAGATGTTCGCCGAGGCTGATGTGCAGTATGGCGAAGAGGCTGAGCGCGTCTTCTTTGATCAGGCGGTGGCCGGCTGGCGGACGATACGCGTTCAGGCAAACGATCTCCTGGGCGCGCCGCCTCGGACGTTGACGCCTGCGGAGGCGGCGGCGTTACAAACCGAACTGGCGGCGACCGCCAACAAGGTGTGGGACGATCTGGAACGACTCAACGACGTGGTTCTCCAAGAAATGCAGGATACCATCATCGCCAGCCAACGAGCGCATGACACCGCCAGCGCCATGCTCATCGGCAGCACACTGGTCGCCTTTATCCTGGGCGTGCTTTTCCTGCTCCTGTTCGCCGACCACGTCACCCGGCCTCTGGCCGCCTTGCAGGAGGGCGCGCAGCGCATCGGCGCCGGTGAACTGGATGCGCGTATCAAGATCGAACGTCAGGATGAGATTGGCGCGCTGGCCCTGGAATTCAACCGCATGGCCGCCCAGTTGCAGGATAGCTACCAGCATCTTGAAGATCGGGTGAATGAGCGCACCGCACAACTCTGGGCCTTGAATAAAGCCAGCCAGAGTGTGGTCGGTGAGTTGCATCTCGACCGGGTGTTGCAGACCATCGCTGATCTGGCTCGCACCCTGGGCGACGCCGAATTCGCCGCGGTGCTGGTGCCCCGCCAGGAAAAGGGAGCCCCTCCTCGCTTCCTCATATCGCAAGATCCGACCGAGGACTCCCTGCCGGATCTTTCGCCTCCTGCTGGCCAGGGCATGCTTGGGCTGTTGCTACAATCCGAACGACCGGTGCGCGTCGCTGACCTGCGACAGCATCCGGCCTCCGCTGGATTCCCGGGTGGACACCCTTCCATGAAGAGCTTTTTGGGCCTTCCTATCCATATCCACGGTCGTACAATCGGAGGGCTGTATCTCACCAATAAACGCCGGGACGCGCAGTTCACCGAAGAAGATGAGCAAATGCTGTCGATGCTTGCCGCCTATGCTGGCATTGCCATCGAGAACGCCCGCCTGTATCAAGAGCTGACCCACATGAACGAGGAACTGGAACGACGGGTGCAGAGGCGCACCGCCGAGTTGGAAGCTGTTAGCGCCGAACGAACTGAATACGCCGCCACGTTGCGCCAGGTATTGTATCGCAATGTCCAGATTCAAGAAGAAGAGCGACGTCGCATCGCCCAGGACATCCACGACGGCGTCAGCCAGTGGTTGATGGGCGCTTTGTTCGAATTGCAGGCCGCTCGCGTGCGTCTATCTGACAATCAGACCGAGGTCCGGCGGCATCTCGAAGAGGCGCAGCGGGTGCTCAAAGAGGTGAAGATGGAAATGCGTCGGGTGATCTACGACCTGCATCCCCCGCTCCTGGAAAGCAACGGTCTCGTCACGGCCATGCGCAACTACATCCAGGATGTGGAGGCGCACTCCGAACTCGAAGTGGACTTTATCGTCGAGGGCGAACCGATTCGCCTGCCGCCTCAGCAGGAACTGGCGTTATTCCGCATCGGACAGGAAGCCTTGACCAATGCGCTCAAACACGCCGATAGCGACGTCGTCAGTGTTCGCCTTAGATTCGAGGCGGACTGCGTTTGCCTGTGCGTAACCGATATGGGGCAGGGTTTCACGCCCGGCGATCACCATGCCAGCGCCTCTCCACAGCTGGGATTATTGAGCATGCGCGAGCGGGCTGAGGCTGTGGGCGCGCAACTGGACATTCGATCGGCGCCAGGCAGCGGCGCCACTGTGCAAGTGAGTGTGCCATACGACCTTGCCCCCGCCTTGTCGCCTACGAAAGAAGAACTGAGCCATGCCTAACCATGTCATGCCTGCGCCGATTCGCGTTCTAATCGTCGATGACCATCCCATCGTGCGCCAGGGCGTGCGTAGCCTGCTGGGCGCTTTTCCCGATATCTCCGTGGTCGGCGAGGCCGATTCGCCCACTTCGGTTGAGGAGCGGATCGCTGCGCGTCATCCGGATGTCATTCTCCTCGATGTGCGCCTTGGCCAATATAACGGCATTCAGATCGCCCGCAACCTACGCCGCGCGCACCCCGACTGCCGGGTGATCATCCTCACCACATACGGTGATGATGATTACCTCTTCGGCGCTTTGGAGGCCGGTGCACACGCCTACCTGCTCAAGGATGTCTAGCTGGATGAGTTGCCGGCTTCCATCCGGGCTGTGCATGCTGGCGAACGTCTACTTAGCCCCTTGCTGATGGATCGGGTGTTGGCCAAATTCCACCATCTGGCGGCGGAGAAAGTGGCGCAAATGCACGGCGTCAGCGCCGAGGATCAGGTGTTATTGGGCCTGATGGCCGATGGTCTCACCAACCGGGAAATTGCTGAACGGCTGAACTACAGCGAAGCCACGGTGAAAAAGAGGGTGCAGGAAATTTTGGAACGGATGGGGGTCGTCAACCGCACCCAGGCCGTGGCGTTGGCTATCAGGGAGGGGATGATCTAGCTGCTACAGGCATCCGTCGTCTTCCCCTTTCCAATTTCCCTTTTCAATCTCCACCTACCAATTTCCGCAGTTCAACTTTTATCCATTTGATACCCAATCGGTAGCCGATCGGGTGTTTTTTTTGTCTGGGCGAGGTGCTAAGATGCCTAGAGAATGAGGGGCGATTCGCTCTCATCATCCTCTTTACACCGGCAGAGGAGCCAACGATGCCCCAGACTTCGCCATCAGGAAGCCACAATGTCCCCAGCGATAGGGATTTGGCCTATGCTGTCCTGGTGCTGGAGCGCCAGCTTGACGCTTACCAGCGTCTGCATGAAGAGGACATCGCCTCATTGCGGGATGCGCTCCAACAGATCAGGGCGCTCCTTATCGACCAAGTGGAGACCGCCGCCGCTATCGCTCAACCGCCTGACAACAGTTCTCAAACCCATCAACGTTCTTCTTAGGAGGAAGTAATTATGAACAAACGAACTATTGTAGCGTTAGTTTTGATGCTGCTCCTGGCGACTGTCGTCCTTGCGGCCTGTGGCGGCGGCGCCAAGGAGGCGGAACCCACCCAGATCCCCGCGCCCACAAAAGCGGCGGAACCCACCCAGGCGCCTGAACCTACGACAGCGCCTGAACCCACTGAGGCCCCCACATCTGAGCCTGTCACGGAACCCGAACCCGAGCTGATCGGCGACGCGTTGCGTGGCGGCCTTCTTTATGATAAGTGGTGGCCGGTCCTGGGCGTGGAAGCGCCCGAAAGCGACCAGCCCCTGTGGGCCACCCAGAGCACCAACGAACGTAGCGGCGCCGACACCTGGCGCTGCAAGGAATGTCACGGCTGGGATTACAAGGGCGCTGATGGCGTTTACGGTTCCGGCTCCCACGCCACGGGCTTCCCGGGCATTATGGACGCCACCGAGCAGGGTGCAGCCTATGTGTTGAGCGCACTCAGAGGCGAAACCAATCCCGACCACGATTTTTCAACCGTGATGGATGACCAGGCGCTGGTTGATCTGACGCTGTTCGCCACCCAGGAACTCGTCGACGACAGTCAATTCATTGGCGACGACAAAATGGCGTTGAGCACTGACCTGGAGACAGGTGACGCGCTTTTCCAGGAGAGCTGCTCGGATTGCCATGGGCCGGAGGGCCTCGCCATCAACTTCTCCAATGACAGCGAACCCGAATATGTCGGCACCATCGGGGTGGACAACCCCTGGGAATTCTTCCACAAAATGCGGTTCGGACAGCCGGGCGAACCGGACATGGTCGCTGGTCTCGACATCGGCTGGAGCGCAGACGAGGAGGCCTCTGTGCTGGCGTTTGCGCAAGCTATCCCCACCTCCAGCCCCATCACCGAGGGCGGTCGGTTGTATGACAAATGGTGGAAAGCCATGGGCGTGGACGCGCCCGAAGGCGATCAGCCCCTGTGGGCCACCCAGAGCAGCAACGAGCGCAGCGGCGCCGACACCTGGCGCTGTAAGGAATGCCATGGCTGGGACTATAAGGGCGTCGAGGGCGCTTACGGCTCTGGATCGCACACGACCGGCTTCCCCGGCATCATGGCGGCCGCCAGCATGTCCGCTGAAGAATTGGCGGGCTGGTTTGACGGCACGGCCAACGCCGATCATGATTTCTCCCAATACCTGGGCGAGGATCAGATCGCGATGTTGGTGGCCTTCACCCAGGATGGCCTCAACGATGTATCCACCTTTATCAACGAGGATAAGAGCGTCAACGGCGATCCTGACCAGGGCAAGCTTGTCTACACTTCGACTTGCAAACGTTGTCACGGCGAAGACGGCGCGGAGTTGAACTTTGGCGACGACGCCGAACCCGAATATGTGGGAACCATTGCTGTCGACAACCCCTGGGAATTCGTCCACAAGGCCATCAACGGCCAGCCTGGCGAGCACATGCCCGCAGCCGCCAACCTGGACCTCAGCCTGGAGGACATGGCCAACCTGCTGAACTACGCCCAAACCCTTCCCACCGAATAGGCGGTTTCGACTTTTTCGCAATCCTCCCTCGCACCTTCACAATTGTCTATGACGCTCTTCAAAGAGCGTCATAGACAATTGTGATGACGCCTGACTCGAAATCAGCCGGCCCGGACATAGACGGTAAGAGAACGGGTAAACTAATGGCCTCTCCAGGAGGTGGCCGTGAAAAAAATGATTCGCCGATTCGTCCAAATACTTCCGTTCCTCGGTATGGCGTTCATGGCCGCCGCTGTTTTTTTCATCACATCCAGCGCGACCGAGGTGCAGCCTGTGAACGCCCTGCCTGAGTACGCCGTCCGCACCGGCGAATCCTGCTCGACCTGCCATGTCAACCCCGGCGGCGGCGGCCCTCGCACCCTGCGGGGCATGCTCTGGTCGGCCCGCGGCAGATCTGACGCCGTGCCTGAACTTCCGGGGGTCCTCCTGGCCCCTGGCATCAGCGATGGCGTCGAACTGTGGGATATCGCCTGCGCTTCCTGTCACGGCCCGCAGGGAGAGGGCGGCGTCGGTGCGCCTGTGGCCGGCAGCGGCCTTACGGCCAACAAGATCCGCTCCGCCATCAAACGCGGGCGGGAGCGCAGCGGCATGCCCCCCTTCGACGGGCAATTCACCGACGGGCAACTTGATGCGCTGGTCGACTTTACATACGGCATCGCCAACGACGTCATCGAGCCGCCGCCCCCGGCCTATCCCCTGCCGCCGGCGGAACTCGCTTGCCAGTCGCCGACTGCGCCCGCTTCGTGTGGAGGCAACTGATGACTGATTTCACGCGTCGTCAATTTCTGAAAGCGTCCGGCGCCACCGCGGGTGTGGCTGCGGTGGCCGGGGCCGCGTCCAATCTCGTGGGCCGAGGCATCGCCGCTGAAGCGGCGCAACCCCACCTCCAGGAGCAGATCGAATACAACATCGTCCCTTCGGTCTGCCTGCTTTGCTCCAGCGGCTGCGGCATGTTGGCCAAAACCACCAATGGCCGGGTGGTCAAGCTGGAGGGCAGCCCCATGCACCCCATCAACCTGGGCGCGCTATGCCCCAAAGGGCAGGGCGCGCTCGAACTCATCTATAAC
>JAJRVT010000070.1 GCA_024277175.1 Chloroflexota bacterium
TCGACATGGACGCGCTCCCCATCCAGGAGGAGAACGACGTCCCCTATCGCTCCCAGGTTGATGGCGTCATGCACGCCTGCGGCCACGACGGGCACACGGCCATCGGCATGGGCGTCTCTCAACTGCTGACCCGCCATCGCAACCAACTGCCTGGCCGGGTGAAACTGGTCTTCCAGCCGGCCGAGGAAGGACTGGGCGGCGCGCTGGCCATGATCGAGGACGGTGTGCTGGACGCCCCCAGGCCGACGGCCTCCTTTGGCCTGCACCTGTGGAGCCGGTTGCCCCTCAACCTGGTGGTGGCCCAGCCGGGCCCGCTGTGGGCCAGGGCGGGCAAGTTCGCGTTAACGGTTCATGGCCGAGGCGGTCACGGAGCCATGCCCCATGAGACGGTGGACGCCACCCTGATCGCGGCCCAGATCCTGGTGGCCTGGCAGAGCATCGTCGCCCGCAACGTCAACCCCACCGACACCGCAGTCATTTCCGTGGGCATTTTCCAGAGTGGCGACGCGGCCAACATCATCTCCGAGCGAGCTTATCTCGAAGGGACCTACCGGGTCTACAAGGACGAGGTGGCCGACCTGTTGCTGGGGCGCATGGAGGAGATGGCAGGCCAGATCGCCGCCGGGTTCGGGGGATCCAGCCGCTTCGAGCACCTGGGCTGGATCCCGGCCACGGTCAACGCCGAAGCGGAGGCCGCGCTCATGCAGGGCGTGGCCGAGCAGGTGGTCGGACCGGAGCAGGTAACTCAGATCACGCCCATGATGGTGGGCGAAGACATGTCCGAATTTCTCAACCGGGCACCGGGCTGCTTCATCCTGGTGGGTGCGTCGGACCCGGCCGGCCCCATGCACAGCCCCCACCACAGCCCCACCTTCGACTTCGACGAACGCATGTTGTCCACGGGCGTGGCCCTGCTGGCAGGCGCGGCGGTGGCGTATCTTGACAAGGTGACAGGATGACAGGGTGAGGGGGTGACCAGGTGGCCGTTGTAGTGCAACACTCATGTTGTCCAGCCAGGCATAGCGAATGCGTTCCACGCCTGATCGAATCTCCGCCTACACGCCAACCTCCCGGGCGTGGGACGGACGGGTTGACCAACTGTCTTCAGGTGACGGCGGGTCCATCCCACGCCACGGGGCGCGACTGGTCGACAGGATTGGCGGATGGCGTGGGACGCACTCGCGCAGCCAGGAAACCGCCAACACGCCGTCCCCGCAGGCGTGGAACGCGACCGATCGACCCGACTGCGGGACGCACGCTTGCTTTGCCCCCGACATGCAGGTTGTTGACCGGGCCAGGCAAGGCTGGGCCGGGCTTCGCAACATGAATGTTGCGTTACAGGGTCCGCGAGTGCGTACGCATCACGTTTTACGTTTTGCGCCCCTTTCTGCTATGCTCGTTTGAAAGGATGATCCGCTGTGGGAAAGAAAGAACGCGTTGGGCGCGTGGAGGGGCGCGCGGTCATCGTCATGGATTCCATCTCCTACATCGGCGCTGAGGAGCGGGGAACGATCGTGATCTCCGGCTCCCATGGAGGCACGGCCGCGGCCCGCTATGCGCTGGCCCACCCGCCCTTCCTGGCCGTTTTCAGCGACGCCGGCGTGGGCAAGGAGAACGCCGGCGTCATCGCGCTGGAGATGTTGGATGACGTGGGCGTGGCCGCGGCCGCGGTCAGCCACGCGTCGGCCCGCATCGGCGACGGCATGGACACATGGACCTGCGGCGTCATCACCCACGTCAACGGCCCGGCCAGGGCTCTGGGCTTGCAGGCCGGGCAAAGCGTGCAGGAGGCCATCGCAGGAATAGAACAGACAACCACAAGGAGACGACGCCAATGACGACTCAATACTTCATCCACCCCCTGGATCACACGGGGACCCGGGAGGGGAAGGCGTACAAGCACACCTTCTTCCAGAGCGAGAACCTGCTGGTGGGCCTGAACTGCCTCCAGCCGGGCCAGGCGCAGCATGTCCACGTGCACGAAACCCAGGACAAGTTCTACCTGGTGTTGGCCGGCAGCGGGCGCTTCACCGTGGGCGAGCAGGCGCAGGCGTGCGGACCAGGTGAGTTGATCCTGGCCCCGGCAGGCGTCCCCCACGGCGTAACGAATCAGGGCGATGAACTGCTCACCTTCCTGACGGTCATCGCGCCGTTTCCCGTGTAGATAACGCGCCGCACGAGGAAGCATTCCGGGATTCGTCCACAAGACGGACCGCAACGGAAGATTGTCCGGCCGAATCCCGGAATGCGGTTCCAATTTTTGGGGCTTGACAACACCATCCCTGCGTGCTATATTTGCGCATACGTGTGTTCACCCCGCCACGTATCGCACAATCTGCAGGCCCCGTTCACCAAACCAGAGTAGCCAGTGCCCAACAAACGCGTCTCCATCAAAGACATAGCCAGGGCCGCGGGCGTCAGCCATCCCACGGTCAGCCGCGCGCTGCGGGGCCAGGGTCGCATGAGCGACCTCACCCGCGAGCGCATCATCACCATCGCCCAGGAGATGGGCTACACGCCCAGCCTGGTCGCCCGGGGGCTGGTCACCCAGCGCAGCCACCTGATCGGTCTCATGGTGACCCAGTTCTCCGACCCCTTCAATACCGAGGTGGCCGAAGGCATCGAGGACGAGGCCCACCGCCACGGCTACAGCCTCTTCCTGGCCAGCACCCGGGGCGTGGACCCGGAGCGGGAGATGCAGGTGATGCGCGAGATGCAGGGTCGCCAGGTGGACGGCATCATCGTCTCCTCCAGCCGGGTCGGCAGCCGCTACGCCGATCTGCTGGAAGAAATCGGCATTCCCATCGTGCTCATCAACAACCACGCCGGCGGCAGCAACGTCCACGCCATTTACCATGACGACTATCAGGGCGCGCGCCAGGTGGTGGAGCATCTGCTGGCGCGTGGCCGCCAGCACATCGCCTTCCTGGGCAATGGCCGCGCGGGGCGGGCTCAATCCGAACGCCAGCGAGGCTGGTCGGACGCCATGCTGGCCGCCGGCAGTCTGATCGACGTCATCGCCTTTGGCTCCAACGGACGCATGGCCGGCGGGGCCGAGGGCGTGCAGAAATTGCTGGCATTGGCCGACCTGCGATGGGGGCATGCGCCAGACGCCATTTGCTGTTATAATGACGCCATGGCCATCGGCGCAATGGCGGTCCTGCGACGGCAGGGGGTGCGCATCCCTGAAGACGTGGCCATCACCGGCTTCGACGACATCGAAATGGCGGCGTATGTCTGGCCACCCCTGACCACCTTTCACCAGCCCCGCTATGAAATGGGCGTGCAGGCAATGAAGATCATGCGGCAGGCGTTGGACAACGTCAGCAAGTCCGGTCAACCGGTGAATATCGTGATGCACGGCGAACTGATGGCGCGCGAGTCTGCGTAGAAGGGACAGGGAGGGATGAAGCAGTACACAAGCGAAAACATTCTGGTCAGGCCGTTGAACGACCCCAACGACCCGGATCTGGTCATCAGCATCACGCCGGAGGACGCGGGCTGGGAGTACATCAACTTTCAGTCCCGGCTCCTGGGCCAGGGACAATCGTGGTCGTTCAGCACCGGCGAAAACGAACTGGCGCTGGTTAATATATGCGGGCGCTACACGGTAACCTCCAATCGGGGCGAGTGGCATGACGTGGGCGGACGGCTCGACATGTTCAGCGGCGCGGCCCACGCGCTCTACCTCCCCCGCCACACCGATTTCACCGTCACCGCAGAGGAGGCGGGCGAGTTCGTGGTCACGTGGGTCCCCACCGACCAGGACCACGATCCCTTCCTGATCACGCCCGACCAGGTGGCCATCAACCTGCGCGGGGGCGACAACGTGACCCGCCAGATCAACGACCTGCTGCCCCCGGGATCGCCCGTCCACCGCCTGGTGCTGGTGGAAGTCTACACGCCCTCCGGCAACTGGAGCAGCTACCCGCCCCACAAACACGACGTCCACATCGAGGACGAAGAGGGCAACCTCATCGAAGCCGACCTGGAAGAGGTCTATTTCTACAAGATCGACCGGCCCGAAGGCTACGCCATCCAGCAGGTCTACACCGACGAGCGCTCCCCCCTCCACCAGGCCGGCTATCCCATCGACGCCCTGGTGAAAGCCAAAACCGACTACGCTGTGCTGGTGCCCGAAGGCTATCACCCGGTGGTCAGCGCGCCCGGCTACACGACCTACTATCTCAACGTGCTGGCCGGCAGCGCCCAAAGCCTGGCCAACCAGGACGACCCCCGCTACACCTGGGTGAAGGAGAACTACGGGCCGCAGGATCCGCGACTGCCGCTGTATTGAAAGGATGACAAGATGACAAGGTGAGGGGGTGACAAGGTGACTCGCCGTCACGCACTCACCTTGTCATCCTGTCACCTTGTCATCCTGTCACCTTGTCATCCTGTCATCTTGTCAGAGAAACGAGCTACAGCCATGACCAAAACCGCCACCTACGACACCCTGCACATGGGGCGCTCGTCCATCGATCTGTACAGCAACGATGTGGGCGCGCCATTCGAGGAGATCACCAGCTTCGCCGCCTATGTGGGCGGCTCGCCCACCAACATCAGCGTGGGGGCGCGGCGGCTGGGGCTGAAGTCGGCGCTGCTGACTGGGCTGGGCGAGGACCCGGTGGGCGACTTCATTCTGGCTTTCCTGGAGAAAGAAGGGGTGGAAACCCGTTGGTGCCTGCGCAAACCCGGCCACCGCACCAGCGCGGTGGTGCTGGGCATCGAGCCGCCGGACAAGTTCCCCCTGGTCTACTATCGGGACAACTGCGCCGACATCGAGCTGACCATCGACGATGTGCTGGCCGCGCCCGTGGCCGAGAGCAAGTCCCTCCAGTTCGCGGGCACCAACCTGAGCAAGGAGCCGAGCCGCAGCGCCACCATGTTTGCCGCTGAACTGGCCCAACGGTCAGGAACCGACGTGGTGCTGGACATCGACTTCCGCCCTTACCAGTGGCGTGATCCCCGGGCCTTCGGCGTAGCCATCCGCGCCATCCTGCCCCAGGTGACCGTGGTCATCGGCACCGAGGATGAGATCAACGCCTCCATGCTCACGGACCCGGACCAGATGCGCCTGACCCACTCCCAGGTCTCCGACACCAAGGTCAGCGGCGACGTGAAGGCGGCCATCGCCCGCATCCTGGAGATGGGACCCAAGGCGGTGGTCGAGAAAGTGGGGGCCGAGGGCGCACGCATCCACCTGGCTGGCGGCGAAGTCATCGACGCGCCTGGCTACCCGGTGGAGGTCTACAACATCCTGGGCGCGGGGGACGCCTTCGGAGCCGGCTTCCTTTACGGGTATGTCAAGGGATGGGGCTGGCGCAAGGCCACCCGGCTGGGCAACGCCTGCGGCGCGATCGTGGTCACCAAGCATGGCTGCGCCAATTTCATGCCCACCTACGACGAAGTCATGGCCTTCGTGAACGAGCGAGGCGGCCTGTAGATTCTCTCTTTGATGTCAAGTCCCTAATTGACGAAATGTGAGAGCAAACGGATAAAGAACAAAGGTTTAGATTACATAACGCATAGGTCATCAGGCAGGCATCGCCAACGCCGGGTCAAAGGGACGATCA
>JAJRVT010000071.1 GCA_024277175.1 Chloroflexota bacterium
CGGGCTATCGATCAGGCATTGGAGAAGAGGCTGGCTGTCGCGTAGTGCGATGGCGGATTTAGGCTCTTCCTGGGAATTAACGTCCCCGGCACTTGTCACGAGTTTGGCGCTGACCAGAGTGCGACTGGAAAGTGCCGGGGATATGACGTGTATTTATTTTCTTGAAGTAGCCTTACGTAGATTGATGCGATTGAGAGATTGGAGATTGGTGCTCCTTCAATCTCTCAATCGCCGATTTCGTAACTTTCATACATAGCGAAAACGGGCGTCCAACGTCGGCAAATCGACGCTGGTGAGGGCCAACGCCACCTCATCATCGAGCGCGAGATTCCGGTTGCCGCTCACCTGGGTTTCCAGGGCCAACTCGGGCAGAATGATCCGATTGCGCGCCCCTCGCTGATCGACCACAATGCCTTTGCCCCGCCAGCCGGGGTGTTGTATCAGATAGACCATGCGCCAATGGGTGATGGAGAACCGCTCTGCCCGGCGAACGTTGCGCACCGCCTCCCGGGCCGCGGCCGTGCGCTTCATGACGACGTCCACATCCAGCGGCGCTTCTCCCTTCAAGAAGGCGCGCAACTGCTGATGAGCCAGCAGATCGTGATAGCGGCGCAGCGGACTGGTCACCTGCACATAGACGTCCAACCCCAATCCCGCGTGGGGACTAGGATCGGCCACCTGCCGTCCCGGATTGAGGCGCTTGCGAATGGCGAACATTTCGGCCAGGGTCTCGCCCTGAAGCTCCGCGGCGTCCTCCACGTTGGGCGGCGGCTGTACGGTGAATGGAACAGGGATGCCGTGCTCCATGGCGAAGCGGGCTACGCCCGCGCCGGCCGTCAACATGGCCTCCCGCACCAGCAGACGGCTCCGGGTGCGATCGATGGGCTTCAGCATCACCTCCCCGTCCTCGATCTGGACTTTGACCTCTGGAAAACTCAATTCCACCGCGCCATTGGCCTGGCGTCGGGCCGTGCGCCGGGCGAGCAGTTCGTCCAGATCGCGCAGGGGGGGGATGTCCATCTGCGCGTCGGCCTCCTGATAGCTCAGCCGGGTGACCCGCACCCAACTTGGCGTCACCTCCACCTCCCCGATGCCGCCCTCTTCATCGATATCAATGCCGAACGAGAGTGCGGGCGAGACCTCCGCCAGCCCCAGGCCTAAGACCTCGGTGGCTGCGATGGGTAACATGTGCACCGTTCCCTCAGGCAGGTAGAGATTGGCCCCCCGAGCCTGGGCTTCGAGATCGATGGGACTGTCGGGCGACGCCAGCGCGGCCACATCCGCCACATGAACCCACAGTCGACGTCTGTTACCCTCCACCTCCAGACTGATGGCGTCGTCCGGGTCCTGATTGCCCTCGTCGTCGATGGCGAATGCGGCCAGATGGGTGAGATCCAGGCGATCTTCGTCGGGCAACGCCGGCAGTGGCGGGTTTGGCTGTTCCATGGCGATATCGAAACGGATCGGATAGGGGTTGACGAATTCATCCCAATAGCCGATGTGGATCAGAATCGCGTGCGCTGCCTCGGGCGTTTCGGGGCGTTCCAAACTGCGCATGGTGCGGCTGTCCTGACGCCGCCCCATGGCCAGCGCCACCACATCCCCCAGGCGCGCTTCATCTTCGGGTGCGTACATTCCCTGCCGAATTCGCTGGAGAAAGGCGTTTCTGGCCTCCTCCTGGGCGGTTTTGGCCGCGCGCGCGGCCTTCTCTTCGGCCACGGCCGCGGCCGTCTGTACATGGATGGTCGCCGGTGACGAGCCGCGAAAATAGAGGCCATCAGCCACCATCTCCCAGATTGCCCAGGCCGTAGCCGGAGTAAAATCGTCGTAGGCCAGTTCCGCCAGGTCAGCCAGGGAAACGGTTTCTCCGGCCAGTAGCTCCCAGGCCGCCATCACCTCGCCCTCAGGCGCGCTTAGTCCGCCCAGATTGTTCAGGGGGCCGGGATGGAGCAGTATCACGTCTTTGGGGCGCACGCGCGCCGCACCGCCTTGGGTTTGAATGGCGATCTTCTTAGGACCGGACTCGGTCACGCGTGCAGGTCGCTGCTTGTAGAGGACAAGGCTGCCCACTGGGGGAATCACTTCGCTCATAATTCCTGCTTTCGGTTGGATAGATTCATACGTTCGGCTCCCACGTCACGGGCAGGCGCCGCAGCCCGCGCATAATGGGATGGGTGTGCCAGCGTAGCTCGGATGCGGGCGCGTCCAGGCGCAGCCCCGGCAGGCGCGCCAGCAATGTGTTCACGGCAATGCGCCCTTCCAGCCTGCCCAAGGGCGCGCCCAGGCAGTAGTGGATGCCCAAGCCGAAGCCCAGATGGCGGTTGGGGTCGCGGGTGATGTCCAGTTCGTCCGCACACTCGAACTGGGCCGGATCCCGGTTGGCCGCGGCCAGCACCAGGCTAACGGAATCGCCCCGGACCAGGGTTTGGCCATGCAGGACCGCGGTTTCGGCCACGAAACGCATGGGCGCCCGCTCCACCGGGTTGGCGTAGCGGATCAATTCCTCCACGGCCAGGGGCGTCAGGGTTGGATTCGCCCGCAGTTGGTCCATGGCCCCAGGGTGCTCCAGCAGAGCCAGCATGCCGTTGCCGATGAGGTTGACCGACGTCTCGTGGCCCACCACGATCAGGAGCAACAGCATGCTGAACAACTCCTCCTCGCTCAGCCGGTCGCCGGCCTCTTCCACCTGAATGAGAGACGTGATCAGGTCGTCCTGGGGGGCCCGCCGCCGCTGGTCGATGACGCTGCCCAGGTAGCCGATAAAGTCCTCCATGGAACGGCGCGATTTCTCCAGCTTGCGCAGGGTGCGCTCCACGTTGGCCGTGGGAGTGACCAGCGCGTGGCTCCAGCGCCGGAAGCGATCCCGGTCTTCGGGCGGGATCCCCAGCATCTCGGCGATGACGATGATGGGCAGGGGAAAGGCGAAGTCATCGATCAGATCCATACTTCCGGCGTCCGTGACCTTGTCCAGCAGTTCATCGGCGATGGCCTGCACCCGGCCCGCCAGTTGCTCGACCATGCGCGCGGTGAAGGCCCGGTTGACCAGTGACCGTAGCCGGGTGTGGTCCGGTTCGTCCATGTTGAGCATGTGATCGCTGAGCAAATGGAGCAGAGGCGGCATGGAGGGCAGCGCGGCCCGCTCCTCCGGCGTCAGCGTGTTGCGAAAATCTTTGACGAACCGCTGGTTGTCGCGTAGGATTGCAGACACATCGTTGTAGCGGGTGATGTACCAGGTGGTGACGCCGACGCGGTTGGTGCGACCATAAACGGGGGCGTTCTCCCGCATATAGGCGTAGGTCGGGTAAGGATCAGCCTTGAATTTGGGGCCAAAGAGATTGAGTTGGGTTTGTTCGGGTGCAGACGCTTGCATAACTTGCTCATTGTAACCCAAGTGGGGCGAGGGGGAAAGTGAGAAAATTGAAGATTGAAAGAATCTTTGCATCCTTGTCTTTTTGTGGTGATTTTGGCGAGATACTCACCCGTTCGGCCTGGAAATTGTCCAGAGTGGCGGGGGATGCTAGACTTACTGAGTGAGAACCTCCCGAAGGTTGAGCTTAACGCAAAGTTATCCCTTTTAGCAATCGTCAGAAGGAGTTCGCATGTCACAATCAAGTACAAGTAAGCCCCAACGCGGAACGCTCTTGACCATCGCCCTGGTGTTGGTGATTCTCCATGGCATGTTTATGACCGCAGTCTATTGGACGACCCTGGGCAATATGGGGCGCGAGGCCGCGTCCTGGGTCCTGCCGGTGATGGTGCTGGCGTCGCTGGCAAGCGTCATCGCCGGCGCGGCCATGTGGTTTTGGAAGAAATGGGGGATCTACCTCTACTTCCTCGCCGCCGTGATCACCACCGTGGTTACCCTGATCATCACCGGCAGTCTGTACATGGTCTTCGCCGGCCTCATCCCCATGATCATCGTGCTCTACATCATCTATCCTCACCTGAAGCATTTCGACTGATTGGGTAGAACGCGGATGACGCGGATCTTCACGGATTTTACAAAAAATCCGTGAAGATCCGCGTCATCCGCGTTCTATTGTTTTGCCCCCTCCGCTTCCGCGCGCGGCTTCGCCTTCCACAGAATCCACAAAGCCATCAACGCCCAGGGCAGGGACGCGATCAGACCCACCGGGGCCGGGCCTAAGAGCATATTGGCTTGACCGGCGAGAAAGAGCACCCCGATCCCAGCCGCGCCGTTGAGCGCGCCGTGGCCGATGACCGCGGGCCAGACGCTGCCGCCGCGCAGGGTCGCCCAGCCCAGCACCGTTCCCACCACGAAGGTGAACCAGACCATGGCCAGCAGACCTGCCCATGGACTGCCTGGGTAATCGAAGCCGTAGTTGTAGCCCATAAGGATGACCGGCCAGTGCCAGACGCCCCAGATGACGCCCATGACCCCATACATGGCGCGCTCGCCCAGAGGCAGGAGCTTCGGTTGCAGATAGGCGCGCCAGCCAAATTCTTCGCCAAAGATCGCGGGGGCGTTGAGCAAAGGCGCCAGCAGAAGCGCCTGAGCCAGTTGCCCCACCATCAGCGCAGGCCCGGGAACCGGCAAGTCCTGGCCGGTGAGGGATTGCACTTGATTGCGGTAGACCGTCATCGAGGGATCGAAGTGGGCGGGGAAGAGCAGGAAGTAGAGGACCGCCCCCGCGAGGATGAAACACATGGGCAGAACCCACATCAGCGCCCAGTAGCCGATCCCGGCGCGCCAGTTGGGGCGTAGCCACATCCCTTGCCAGCCTTCCCGGGTCAACAGACGGGTGAGTGCATGCGCGATGGCCGGGCCGAACATGGAAAGCGCGACCAGCACCAGGAAAAGGGTGACGCCCGGCGCAAGTTGGGGACTATCCGCCAAGCCGCCGTTGAAAAAGACGATCAGGTCCAGGGTCCAGGTGAAGCCAAACGCAATCAACAGGTAAATCCCGATGCGTCTGCGGTCCAATGGTGCACTCATGGTGCGCTCCTTGTACGATTATCAAGTACAACCAGACAACTCATAACCAGTATACACCGACAACCGTCGCCATGTATACCGCCATCGCTGTAGTGTTGTGGTGGATCCGTTCCCATGCAAGCCACCCCCAATTTGTCCAGGAACCGGAACAGATGTAAAGTATTTCCCATCATTTTTCGATCTCAATTGTCGACTCAATCGTCGCCCAGACGCACCTCACGTTTCACGTCTCACGTTTCACGTTTCACGTCTTCACGCATCACACTATGCTCTACTCAGTCACCCTCAACCCCGCAGTGGATCGCGAACTGACCGTTCCCGAGATCACCTTCGACGAAGTGTTGCGCGCGTCCGCCTCCCGGGTGGACTACGGCGGCAAGGGCTTCAATGTCTCGCGCATGTGGGCGGCCCTGGGCGCGACGAGCGTGGCCTTGGGCGTTGCCGGTGGGCGCAGCGGCCAACTGCTGGCCGAGGGGTTGGCGGGGCTGGGCATCGAAACCGACTTTCTCTGGATCCAGGGCGAAACCCGCACCAATGTGAGCATCGTCCCCGCGGACCACAGCCGCTACATCAAAGTCAACGAAGCTGGGCCGGCTATCGACGCCTCGGCCTATCAGGCCCTGCTGGACAAGGTTGCGGGTCTGGCCCGGGACGGCGACTGGTGGGTGTTGGCCGGCAGCCTGCCCCCCGGCGCGCCGGTGACGGCCTACGCCGATCTCATCCGCATCATCCAAAACGCTGGCGGCCATGCGGTGCTGGACGCCAGCGGCAAGGCGCTGGCCCGCGGCTGCCAGGCGAGCCCCCGCCTGGTCAAGCCCAACGCGGTCGAGGCCGAAGCCTTGACGGGACGTCCCATCGAAACCATAGAAGATGCCATGTCCGCGGCCAACCAAATCCGCACTTGGGGCGTGGGCGCGGCGGTCATCTCCATGGGCGCGACCGGCGCGGTGATGGCCACGGAGACGGGCGTCTGGCAGGCCTCTCCGCCGCCGATCCGGGAGCGCAACCCCATCGGCGCCGGCGATTCCATGGTGGCCGGTCTGGTCTGGCGTCTGAGCCAGGACGCGGCGACCGAAGAGGCGTTGCGCTGGGGGGTGGCCTGTGGTGCGGCCACGGCTGCGGCCAGCGGCACCGGCATGGGAAATCTGGAACAGGTCACCGCGCTGGCCGCTCAGGTGACGACAGTAGGTCACGCATCCCTGCGTGGCGCTCCCCGCACCCCGAGATCCCACAGGTGACGCAACCCGTGCGGCGCCCCTGCCGCACCTACGTCTCAAACCCCATTTCTGCAAAATCACAAACCGGCCGGTAGCCGATCTCCTGGTAGATGTGGTTGGAGGTGGGGTTGGCCAGATCCGTGAACAGGGTGCAGAAATCGTAGCCTCTGTCCAGGAGTTGCTGGCTGAGGACGGCCACGGACACGCTGGCGTACCCTCGCTTCCGGAAAGGAGGCGGCGTGTAGACCATGTTGACGGTCGCGCCCCGGGGCGTGGAGCGCGCATGGGAGACCAGCGAGACTGGACCGCCGTCGTCCCAGAAATAGACGCCGCCCTCATCCAGCGCCCGCTCCGCCCGTCCCTCCGCCCACGCCTGCCCGTCTTCGCCTTCCTTGCCCATGGCTTCGCTCCGGAATTTGAAAATCCAATCGGCCAGGATATCCGCTTCGCTCCGACGCACGGGACGCAGGCGACCATCGGGCGGATCAGCAGGCCAATGCACCCCCCGCAGTTCGAAGACCCGCAGCGCCATCTTCTGACGGTGGGGAACGCCAGTCAACCGGCTCCAGTGGCGGGCGAAAGCTGCGGACAGAGGCGCAGAGCCGTTGACGCCGGGCAGGTCCGCGCCCCGTTCGTGGAGATGGCCGGCCAGAATCGCCAGGGCCGGGTCCGGGTCCGGCGCGTCGCTCTGCACCAGCAGGTTGAAGGGCGGCGTGCGCAGGGTCGCTGCCCGCAAATCATCGCCTTCGTCCACGGTGGCGAAGAAGGGATCATCCTGACCATAGAGGTGGGGATCGTAGATCAGTTGGCGGGCCAGGCCGTACATCAGCCCGTTGGCGGCCTCGTTCCGGGCCAGAACGGCTTCGACCCGCGCCAGAAATGCACTCGCATCCGGGTATGTGGTAACGTGCATTGTTTCCTCTCCAAGTGAATAAGGATAGAACGCGGATCGGACGGATTGAGCGGAAACAGCCGGACTTTTCATGAAAAATCCGTGAAGATCCGCCCAATCAGCTTAATCCGCGTTCTATTGTTTTTGTCCTATCCGCTGCGCCGTTGACCCGCTCCAGGACGCGGCGCAGGACCGCCTCCTCCTCCGGGGTGATCAGCGGCAGCGGTCGGTCGTTTGGATCCAGAATCGCCTGGCCGAGCCGGCTGCGAGCCAGCATGCGCAGGTCCTCCTCCAGCGGATTCAGCAGCCGGTGGTCGTCCACAATGCGGCCATCCTTCATAAGCAGGATGCGCTGAGTGGTCTGGGCCACCCGCCGGTCGTGGGTGACGATGATGATGGTCGCACCCTGGGTGCTGTTGAGGTCGTGGAGCAACTCCAGGACTTCCTCGCCGCTCTCGCTGTCCAGGGAGCCGGTGGGTTCATCGGCCAGGATCAGCGCCGGGTCATTGGCCAGGGCGCGGGCCACGGCGATGCGCTGGCGCTGGCCGCCGGAAAGCTGGCTGGGCAGGTGCTTGGCCCGGTCCGCCATGCCCACCAGGTCCAGCAGATGGCGGGCCCGGGCGCGTCGATCCTTGGCGCTGACGGGCTGGCCGTACATGGGCACTTCCGCATTCTCCAGCGCAGTGAGGGTGGGGAGCAGGTTGTGCAACTGGAAAACGAAGCCCACCGTGCGCGCCCGAAAATTGTCCACGTCCTTGAGATGGGCCAGATCTTCGTCAGCCACCCAGACCTCACCCTCTGTGGGCTGGTCCAGCGCGCCCAGCATGTTGAGCAGCGTGCTCTTGCCGCACCCGCTCGGCCCCATGACGGAGAGCAGTTCGCCCGCCGTCACGGAGAAGGAGATGTCGTCCAACGCGCGCACGGCCGTCTCGCCACTGCCGTAGATTTTGGTTAGATGTTCAACTCTGATCAGTGGATCGGACATCGTTTCCCCTCGGTGTGACGCAGAGAGCCGCAAGAGATTGCGCAGAGAGCCACAGAGAGTTCATCGTGGATTCCCCCGAAATGTACGGCTTGCAGACGAAAAATGCCACTTGTGACCTACCGGGGAGTTCCGAACTCCCCGGCAGGCATAGACGAAACCCATGCTTTCCAGCGGGTTTCAGTTTAGTCGCGCCGGCGACGCCGGATAAACCAGCGGATCACGAAAAAGCCGATGGCAAGGGGGAGCAGCAGGATCAGCGCCACGGGCAGCAGGTAGACGCTCCACCAGATGGCCAGGTTGCCGAGCCGCTGCAGGGTGTCGGTGAGCGCCCGCAGCGCCTCCGCCACCGTGGCCCCCGGCTGCCAACTCTCTTCCACGATGGGGAGTGTGGCCCTGTTCAGGCGCAGGTAGACGGTGATGGTCGATAGCGCCACTGTGTCGTTCAGCAGGTTGATGCGTCCCTGTAGTTGCTCGATCTGGCCGCGAATATCGGTCAAAGAGCGATACACGGACAGGATGTCTTCTGTGTCGGCGTCGGGACGCGCGCGCACTTCAGCCAGAAGCGCGCGCAGCTCCTTCTCAGCCGCCTCCAAATTCTCCAGCCGGGCCTGTAAATCCACATACTGGGCGGTCACGTCTTCTCGGCTCATGTTCTGGGATTCAACCTTGACGGCCAGGGAAGTCAGTTGTTTCAGGGTGTCGCTCAGCCGTTCGGCGGGCACCCGTAAGGTCAGGGATCCCTCAAGCTGATCGGCGTCCTGGTCAGACTGGTAGAGATTGGTGCGGGCGATATAGCCGCCGGCCGTCTCCACCATGCTCTCGATAGCGGCCAGGGCAGCGTCTGAATCATCCACCACGAGGGAGATATCCACCGTGCTGATGATCTTGCGGTCAGCGTTCGCCGTTTGGGGGCCGCCCATGGCCGCCTCGGCCGCGGCGCTCTCCAACTGAACAAAATCAGCGGCCTCGGACGCGGGTGCGGCCGCCACACTGGCCGCCTCCCCTCCCCCACTAACAGGGCTGACAAACGATTCCTTGGCGCTGCCGCAGGCGGTGAACAGAAGCGCCGTCAGGACAAGCGCTACGAAAAGGGGCCAGATACGGGTCGGTTTCATGGATAGTCTCCTTATAGTGGGCTGAAGAAAGGAAGCGGGCATTGCGACTCTCTATAATCCATGAGACGACGATATAAGTTATTCTGTTTCCTTTTCATGCACTATCTGTTTCATGCACTATCTGTCTATCTATCCATCCGAATGTTGACGAATGCGGTCATCCCCCATCGCAGTCGCGGGTCCAGATTGTCCACATCCACATGTACGGTGTAATTGGTGCCGCCCTTCTCGGTGTTGCTGACCGGTGCGATGCGGGTGATGCGTCCGTCGAAGAGCATGTCGGGCAAGGCGTCGAAACTTACCTCCACCGGCATGTCGAGGCGGATGTGCACTACATCCGTCTCGCGCAGATCCGTGGTTTTGACGTACATCTGACGGGTGTCGCCCAGCAGCAGCGCAGGGACGCCCGGCGTGGTCTGTTCGCCCACGCGCGCGTTGATCTGTCCCACCTCACCGGCGAAGGGCGCACGAACCTGGCCTAACTCGATCTGGGCCTGGTTCGCGGCCACCGCAGCCTGCGCGGCTGCGACCCGGGCTTCGGCCATGGCCAGGTCCTCGGCGGTTGCACCCGCCATCAACTTATCCAGCGCGGCCTGAGCCGCGTCCCGGCGAGCCATGGCGGCCTGGACGTTGGCCTCCGCACCGGGCGCTCTGGCTTCGGCGGCCGCGACCTGCACCTTGGCGGCGTCGATGGCGCTCTGGGCCACGGCCAGTTGCTGAGGCGTCGGTCCGCCGCTGGTCAGGTCGCGTTTGGCCTTGGCCGCCTCCAGCGCGGCCGTGGCCGAAGCCAGGGCCTGGGCCTGGGGCAGCGCGGCCACATTGGGGTCGCCCTTGACCAGGTTGTAGGCGGCCTGGGCTGTACGTACGTTGGCTTCGGCGATGGCGACCTCGGCGTTCGCAGCCTGGCGTTCGGCAGCAGTAGGGTGGCTGGCCAACTCGGCGTACTGGCGACGGGCCGCAGTCACCTGGGTTTCGGCTGCGTCGATCGCGGCCTGGACCTCCATCATCTGCCCTGCGGCCAGGGCCACGCCGGCTTCGGCTGCATCCAGTTCCGCCTGGGCGCCCGCGATGTCGGCGTCGGTGGCGCCGGCCTTCAGTTTGTCCAGCGCGGCCTGAACTTCAGCCAACTGGGCCTGGGCGGCCTGGAGTTGACTTTCCAGCACGCCATTGTCCATCTCCAGCAGTAGATCGCCCGCTTCCACCCAGTCGCCCTCGTCCACGTGGATCTGCGCGACCACGCCAGGGTTGACCGGGCTCATCCCGGCCCACGTCACCGGCTCCAGTTTGCCCGAGGCCCAAATCACATTCTCCAGATCGTCGCTGCTCTGGGCCGCGGCAGCCGCGGCGGCCGCCTCCGCCGCCTGTTTTTCCTGATAGCGGGTGTAGCCATACCAGCCGCCCGCGGCCAACACAATGATAATGCCTGCAACAATCAATACGCGTCTCATCGCTAACCTCGATCAGGATTCTATGTTGGATGATTCATTCATAGCGCAACGCCTCCACCGGCCGCAACTTGCTGGCTCGCCACGCAGGGTAGATCCCGCCGAGCACCCCTAAGACCAGGGCTACCAGGATGGCGATGGCGAACGTCTGCACCGACCAGGAGGCCGTAAGCATCTGGTTGACCACGGGCAGTTTGGTGACGCCGGTCATCACCAAAAAGCCAAAAATAGACCCCAGGACGCCCGAAAAAAGGCAGAGGTAGAGGCTCTCCTGTAGAATCTGGCTGAGGATGCGCCGCTGTCTCCAGCCCAAGGCGCGCAGGGTGCCGATCTCCCGGGTGCGCTCGTAGACGGACATGATCATGGTGTTGGCCACCACGATCCCGCCCACGATCAGGGCCAGGATGCGGATGGCGTTGATCATGGCCTTGCTGGACTGCATGTCGTTGGTGTTCTGGGCGAACTCGCTGCTGAGACTAGCGCGCAGTTCCGGCCAACGTCGGTTGATGGCGTTGGCCACCGCCTGGCCCTGCTCCGGGTTCTTCACATCCACGAACACGAAGGTGACCGAGCGCGGCCGCCCCAGGATGCGCTGGGCTTCCCGCAAGGCCATCAACCCGCCGCCGTCCTCATAGGTGTTGCCCGTCTCCGAAATCCCCACGATTTTATAGCGATTGTCGTAGAGAGAGAGGGTGTCGCCTATGCCCAGCTTGTACGTCTCGGCCGCGATCTTACCCAGCACGATCTCGTTAGGGCGCTGCACGTAACGACCTTCGACGAGTTTATAGTGTTTGACGGCCGGGCTGTTGGGATCGATGCCGCTGATGATGAAAATGGGCAGTTCTTTGGTGCTGATGAACCCCAGCACCATGGGGCTGACCGATTCCACCTCCGGCATGGCCTGGATCTGGCGCACGATGCGTTCGTCCACACTGCTGAGGCTCATGTCGGCCACGTCCCGCTGCATGACGGTGAGGTCGCCGGTCCCGCCGCTGCCGGCCAGGCCGTTGAGGGTGTTGATCATGCCGTCGATCATGCCGCCGAGCATGACCAGGGTGGCCACGCCGATGCCGATGCCGGCGGCAGAGATCAGGGTGCGGGTCCGCCGCCGCCACAGGTTGCGGAAGCTCTGACTGCCGATCCGGGCCAGCCAGCCCTTGGCCTCGCCCGCGCCCCCGCCCTCATAGCGCAACGCCTCCACAGGCTGGAGATTGGCCGCGGTCCATGCCGGGTAAAGGCCGCCAACCAGCCCCAGAACCAGCGCAGTGCCCAGCCCCTGGAGAATGATGGCGAGCGAGACCTTTCCTTCCAGGAACGCGCCCACACTGGGGATCTGCGCGGCCGCCCAGGCCAGGAGCAGGCCGAGCAGCACGCCGATCACGCCGCCCACCAGGCTCAGGAGCAGGGCCTCGCCAAGGATCATGCGCATGACCCGCCAGCGGCTCCAGCCCACCGCGCGCAGCGAGCCGATCTCGCGCGTGCGCTCCAGCACGCTCATGACCATGGCGCTCATCATGCCCAGGCCGCCGATAAGGATGGCGATGGCCGAGACGCCCCAGGCGAAACCCCGCAGCGTCTTGGTCCAGGTTTCGCTGGCCTCGTAGCCGCTGGCCTCGGTCACGGTCAACTCGTCGTCCAACTGTTCGATGCGGGCCTTGACCTGCTCGATATCCGCACCCCGACGGACGCCCACCTGGAAGAGGCTCACCTTGCGTTGCTTCTGGGTGATGGTCTGCGCGTCCTCCAGGGTGACCACGCCGCCCGACTCCTCCATGCCCTGGCCGGTCTCGTAGATGCCGACGATGCGATAGGGCGCGCCGGCGACGCGCAGGGTGTCATCGACTTTCTTCTTCAGTGCGGTGGCCGCGCGGCTACCGATGGCGATCTGGCCGGGACCAGTGACCGGCTTGCCTTCGACGATGCGGAAGTGGGCCATGGCCACGGTTCCGGGTTCGTAGCCATAGACCAGGAAGAAGGGCGCGTCTCCCACCGCGATCCAGGTGAAGACGCCTGGCTCCACGTTGGTCACGTCCGGGACCGCCTCGATACGCTTGCCCAGGTCTTCGTCCAGGCTGCTGTAGATGATGTCATAGGCGTTGGCCTGGGTCACCAGCAGGTCATTGCTGAGGCCCAGCGCACCGCTGTAGTTATTGGCGATGCCGTCAGCCATCGCGCCCAGGGCGACCACCGCGGCCACGCCCACGGCAATGCCGAGGATAGTCAAAATGCTACGCGTGGCTCGGCGCCAGAGATTTCTGAAGATCATACCGTTCGTCCATTCATTGGTTGACAGAAGCGATCTTCAACACGCCTTCATTGTCGCATCGATTAGGAATGGCGTCAATAGCGTTCATCAAGTTGAGCGGAGGGTGTCAGGTTGGGGTCAGGAAGCGTGGAACGTGACAGGATGACAAGGTGAGGGGACGCTCATGCCTGCCGGGGAGTTCGGAACTCCCCGGCAGGTGACCGCCTTCCAGACGCATTACTCAAAGTCGGCGATAAACTGGCGCAGATAGGTCCCGCTCTGGATCAGGGAGGCCTTGCGCGCAGCCAGGGAGCCTTCGTAGGCCCGGTCCTCCACTTCGATGCAGACGGGGCCGTTGTAGCCGGCGTCGCCCAGTTCGGAGAAGAACTTACCCCAGTCGATTTCGCCCAGACCGGGCAATTTTGGCGTGTGATATTCCAGCGGATGGGCCATGATCCCCACATCGTCCAGCTTGTCCCGGTCGATGCGCACATCTTTGGCGTGGATGTGGAAGAGCTTATCGCCAAACTCGCGCAGGGGCTTGAGATAGTCCATCTGCTGCCAGACCATGTGGGACGGGTCATAGTTGAGGCCGAAGTGATCGCTGGGGATCTCGGCGAACATGCGCCGCCAGATGGCCGGGGTGGTGGCCAGGTTCTTGCCGCCGGGCCACTCGTCGGCAGTGAAATACATGGGACAGTTCTCGATGCCGATTTTGACGCCCTGGGATTCGGCGTATTCGATGATGGGCGGCCAGATAGCCTTGAAGCGGGCCCAGTTCTCCTCCACAGAACGGGTCCAGTCGCGGCCGATGAAGGTGTTCATCCGCCCCACGCCCAGCATGGCCGAGGCGCGGATGACTTTCTGGATGTGCTCGATATAGACGTCCGCGGCCTGTTCGTCCGGGTCCAGCGGATTCGGGTAATACCCTAACCCGCTGATGGCCACACCGGCCTCATCCATGATGCGCCGGACGCGTGCGGCCTCTTCCGGGGTGAAGTCGGCCACATCCACGTGGGTCACGCCGGCGTAGCGACGTTCGGCCTTGCCCTTAGGCCAGCACATGAGCTCCACGCAGGCGAAGCCGGCCTCCGCGGCGAACGAGGCCACTTCCTCCAGCGAAAGATCGGGTAATATCGCGCTTACGAAACCGAGTTGCATGGATCCTCTCCTTTTTGTCGTTCTCTCTGCGCATCTTTGCGTCTTCGCGTCTCTGCGTCGAGGGAGAATTTGACGCGGAGACGCGAAGGCGCAGAGGGGCGCAGAGTTTTTGGGATAGGGTTAGCCGCCAACCGCCACCCACGTCTGTGAGCGGTGGCTCTCCAGGATCGCTTCGCAGAGCAGGATCTCCTGGTGGCCCTCCTCGAAGGTGGGGAAGGGGGGCGGCGCATTGTAGTCGCCCGCGGCCAGGTAGTCGTAGAAGGCTTTGAAGCACTGCTTGAAAGTGTCGTCATAGCCTTCGTTGTGGCCGCCGGGGTAGGTGATATATCGTCGCGCGGCCTCGGAGACCAGACCGGGATCCCGAGGCAGGATCTGGTTGGGCTGGTTGCGGTGGCCGAGCCAGAGTTCGTTGGGCTGCGCGCTGTCCCAGGCGATGGCCCCGTCCGCGCCCGCGATCTCGTAGCGGAGGCTGTTCTTGCGCCCGGCCGTGATCTGGGAGACCCAGAGGCTGCCGCGCGCGCCGCCCTGGAAGCGCAACATGATCGCGGCCGAATCCTCGGTGGTGATGGCGATCTCCTCGGTGGCCTCCACGTCCAGCACTTTGCCGGAAAAAGTCTCCACTTCGCCCTTGGGCCGTCGCCGCACGGGATAGACCGTGTTCAGATCGGCCAGCACCGCCTCCACCTTCAGCCCGGTGATGGTCTGGACCAGATCCAGCCAGTGGGTGCCGATGTCGGCCACCACCCGCAAGACGCCGCCCTCTTCCGCCAGCACCCGCCAGTTGTAGTCGGTGGGATAGAGCAGCCAATCCTGGACATAGCTGCCGAAGATGGTGAAGACCTGGCCGATGTCGCCCCGCTTCACCCGCTCCCCGGCCTCGATGTTGAGGGGATAGAAACGAATGTTGTAGTTGACGCCGGCCACCAGCCCCGTCTCCCTGGCCAACTGAACCAGGGCCGCCGATTCCCGGGCGTTCATGGCCAGGGGCTTCTCGCAGAGCACGTGTTTGCCCGCCTCCAGCGCGGCCTTGGTCATAGGATAGTGGAGACGGTTGGGCGTGGTGATGTGAATGACCTGCACCTCCTCGTCGGCCAGCACCTCGTCGAAGCTGGCGTAGGCCTTGGCGAGGCCCCATTGATCGGCGGCCGCCTTCGACTTCCCTTCTGACGAACCGAGGACGCCCACCGGTTCGATCCCCAGCCGCCGCAATCCTTCGGTGTGGACCGGCCCCATGAAGCCGGTTCCGATGACAGCTACGCCTACATCATACATTGCACGCTCCTTTGCCTGTATGCGCTATGGGGGAATGGCGCAGAATGAATGATCCGCTCCCCCTTATTGTACTCCGGCGGGCGCGACCGATCAACCCCCGGTCGAACGCTTTGCATTTTTCCAACTCTTCAGCCACAATAGAGAAGACCACCCATCGATGCACACTGAGGAAGGAAGTCCCGGCGGCATGGCTCCTAACCTGCTTTCCAACGACAACCGACTGCTTACGCTCGCACGCCAGACCCGGCTGCGTTGGCCCCAAAAACTGGATAAGCTCTATCCTGTGCTGGCGCTCCTCGTCGCCCTGTTCATCATCTTCGTTGGGACCGGTCTGTTGCTCTTCATGGCCAATCTGCTGGTTGACCGGACAGGGATCAATCTGGACTTCCTCTTGCACAGCGATAACCCTGACGTGGCTGAGGCCGTCAGCCTCGTGATTGGGTTTCTGCCCATCTACATTCTGGTCTGGCTGTGGCTGTGGCTGATAGAGCGGCGCCCTTTCTGGACCATCGGGATCGAACGGGCCAGCATGGGGGGGGAATACCTGCGCGGGCTGGCCGTGGGGTTTCTCATGTTCAGCGCCAGCATCGCTATCATCGTGGCCACGGGGAGCATGGAACTTAGCAAGGTCGATTTCACTGGCGCGGCCATCACCGGCGTGATGGTGGTCTTCCTGGGGTGGATGGTGCAGGGCGCAGCCGAAGAGGTGTTGACCCGGGGGTTCCTGTTGCCGGTCATTGGCTTGCGTTGGGGCGTCATCGCCGGCGTCATCCTTTCGTCATCGCTCTTCGCCAGCCTCCACCTGTTCAATCCCTCCGTAAGCCTGCTGGCCATACTCAATCTTTTCCTGTTCGGCGTTTTCGCCGCCCTCTATGCGCTGGCCGAAGAGAGTCTGTGGGGCGTCTTCGCCGTCCACAGCGTCTGGAACTGGGCCCAGGGCAACATCTACGGGCTGGAGGTGAGCGGCAAGCAGATGTCCACCAGCCAGCTCATGCGGTGGACCGCCATCGGGCCGGACTGGCTGACCGGCGGATCGTTCGGGCCTGAGGGGGGAGTCGCCGTTTCAGCGGTCCTGATCGTAAGCTCGTTGCTGGTTGTCTACGCGCGCCGGCGAGGGGGCCTGCTCGTCCGGGGGCGCAAAAATCACGTGTAACCTATGGCCGTTCCATGTGTCGCCTCAATAGATAGGTGTGCGTCCGCCCGACTGAACTCACGCCGAACGGCCATGTCCCCATCCACGAGATATTGAGTCCATGCCTACCCGTTGTAGTACAATGCCTGTCCGTCGCAATACACTACGGAGTTGACTCATGACCACGAAAGTTGCATCAAGCGATCCCATGAGCAAGTACTGGTGGGTCTATTTACTACAGGGCGTGGTCACCCTGATCCTGGGGGGATTGCTGCTCTTCAAGCCCGGCCTGACGTCGGTGGTGGTCGTCCTCTTTCTGGGCGTTTACTGGCTGGTGAGCGGCGTTTTTTCGCTCTTTGGCGCTTTTACAAGCAGGGGCGATGGTCAGCGGGGCTGGATGCTCGGCAGCGGCCTCCTTGGCATCATCGCTGGCCTGATTGTGATCGGCCATCCTCTGGTCGCCACAGTCCTTGCGCCGGCCATTCTCGTGCTGATCGTCGGCTTTATCGGCGTCATCATTGGCGCGATCGGCTTGGTCCAGGCCTTCCGGGGCGGGGGCTGGGGGGCCGGTCTCTGGGGCGCGATCAGCATTATTTTCGGCCTGCTTCTGCTCTTCAATCCACTGGGCGCTGTTGTCGCCCTGCCTCTGCTCCTGGGCATTCTGGGTGTCATCGCCGGCCTGGCGTTGGTGTTCATGTCCTTTCGCGTCCGTAAGGGATAGAGCGACGCTTATATGTGTTTTGCGAGGACGATGGAAGAGGATGGCCAAACCCGGTCCCGGTCATAAATTACGTACATGCGGCGGTCTGTTATTGGGTGCGTTAGGCGTCGCCGTCGTCGCTGCCATGGCCGCGCTCCTGTTTATTGCGAATATAGAACCTATGGAAAATTACGAGAACCCCAGTTACCCTCGCTTCGAGGGGCAGTATGCGCCAGTTAATCCCCAGATCGGCGACGGCATTAAAATCGTCACCTGGAACATTAAATTTTCCCAGCAGATTGATGAAGCCATTGAGACCCTGCGCAATGCGCCGGCATTGCAAGATGCGGATATCCTGTTGCTTCAGGAAATGGATGAGGTTGGCGTTCAAGCCATCGCCGAGGCCTTGGATTACAATTACGTCTATTTCCCGGCGTCGATCCACACTGAGCACGGGCGTAATTTTGGCAATGCGATCCTGTCCAAGTGGCCAATATCCGACGCCGAGAAGTTGATCCTGCCACGCCAAAATCGGTTTAACAAGCAGAAGCGCATCGCGGTGCGCGCTTTCGTCCATATTGGTCCGGCCGACGTGCTGACCTACAGCGTGCATACGGAGACCTTTTGGCTGGGACCAGAAGGTCGCGGCGAACAGGTGGAAGCCTTGGCCGACACCGTGACGCCCGACTACGACTATGCGATCATCGCCGGCGACTTCAACACCGTCACGCCGATCAGCATCACCAGTATCGAACAGCGAATGGCTGCGCATGAGCTGGTTCGCCTCTCCAAAGGAGCCGGCTACACCGTCAAAATGGGCCAACTGCGCTTTACGCTGGACCATATTTTCGGCAGCGACGTCCCCGTGCTTGACAGAGGAGTCTACCGGGAGACTACGGCCAGTGATCACTACCCCTTGTGGGTGAAAGTCGAGCAATCGCACCTGGCGGAATAGGAAACCGTTCCAAGAAAAAGGGGCTGCACCCAACCGGGTGCAGCCCCTTTTTTTCAGACGTTTGCCAATATCATCGCTGGCGACAGATTATTCCTCCTGCGTTCCATCATCTGTTTCTGCCGCCAGACGGGCCGCATCACTGCGGATGCCTTCATAATCGAACCCGGCCTGCTGCAATTCGGACAACTCCAATATCCTGTTCACCTCTGCATCGCTGAGAATCACCACCGCCTGGAACGTACTAACGCCAGCGTTGTAGAATCGTCGGGCGAAGACCGGGCCGACACCCTTGATCTGGGTCAGATCCTGACGCAGGGTTTCTTCCACTCTCTCATCCGCCGCCTCTGTGGACCGGAATATTTCTTCGAAATGGGAGATCTCATCATTGCCAGACGCTGTTTCTTCCACTTCCGGCTCTTCAGTCACAGCCTCTTCGACCGCAGCTTCTTCGACCTCGATCTCTTCGACCTTAGCCTCTTCAGCCGCGGCTTCCTCGATCTCGGACTCTTCGACTACAGCCTCTTCAGCCGCGGCTTCCTCGATCTCTTCGGCCTCGACCTCGACGGCGATCGTTTTCTCCCTGGTCGCCGCCGAGGCGGCGGCAAGCAGCGCAACCTTAGAGGCTAGCTCTGCACGCGTCGACTCCAGTTCCGCCTGGACGGCCTCTCGATCGGCGAGGGCCGCTTCCAGTTCTGACTGCATGGCGTCCAACGCTGTGCGAGTTTCATCCCGCTCGGCTTCCAACGCTTCGATTGCGCTTTGCTTCGCATCCAGCTCGGCCTGAAGGTTCTCCATCTGTGTCAGGGCTTCGTCCCGCTCCGCACGGGCGCTGTCCAATTCCGTCTGGGTTGCGTCGCGCTCAGTTTCCATAGACTCCAAATTGGCGTAGACTGCCGCCAATTTCGCCGCCTGCTCTTGGAACTGATCGACCAACTCGTCCTTGTCCACCTGCAATGCGGCCAGGTCGGCCTCGCGACGGGTGAGCATCGTTTCCAGGTTGGCCTTGGCCTCTTCCAGTTCGGAGACCTGGCCGTTCAGCATCTCGACCTGAGCCTGAAGGTCGGCCAGCGCCGCGTCTTTCTCGTCCAGCGCCTGCTCCAGTTCGCTCTTGGCATTGGTCAGGGCTTCGATCCGATCTTCCAGTTCCTGCTGTTGGCTTCGGTTCTTGACCACCGCGGCTGTGGCGCC
>JAJRVT010000072.1 GCA_024277175.1 Chloroflexota bacterium
GCACAAAGACATGGGGCCGAATCGCCCGCCGTTCGAGCTATGGTACTTCCATCCCTTTGCGGATGCAAGTGCGTTAGGCTACAATCGAAGGAAACAACCAAGGAGCCTATTTATTTTATGACCACATCCGTACTCTTCGTCTGCATGGGCAACATCTGCCGCTCGCCCATGGCCGAGGCCACGTTCCGCCAGATGGTGGAGAACGCCGGCCTCTCCCATCAGTTCGAGATTGACAGCGCGGGCACGGGCGCCTGGCACGTGGGCGAGCCGCCACACCGGGACGCCCAGGCCGTTCTGCGCAAGCACGGCATCCCCATCCGCGGCATAATCGCGCGCCGGGTCCAACCGGACGACTTGCACCGTTTCGACTACCTGGTGGTCATGGATGACGATAACGAATACGAGATGAATCGTCTGGCCCGCCGCTACGGCCTCCGGGGCGAGATCGTTCGCCTGCTGGATATGGCCGACCCTGCGGTGGCCAACGGCGTGCGCGACGTGCCCGATCCCTACTACGCCGGCGGCTTCGACTACGTTTACGAACTGGTCCGCTCCGGCTGCGCAGGGCTGCTGGATCGGATCGTTGAGGATCAACTCGAATGACTCTACTGCAAAAACCGGGCTTCTGTTCATCAAAGCCCCGGTCCACCAGAGAGAAACCCGGTTTTTCTGCGCTGGAAGACCTTTTTGCAATAGAGTCACTCGAATAAAACGCGGATGAAACGGATTGGGCCGATTTTCACGGATTTTTGTAAAATCCGGCCCTTTCCGCTCAATGGCGCTTTGCGCCCACTTCATGATCAGCCTAACCCGCGTTCCATCAAGAAAGGATTCCCATGTCCACGCTTTTGATTCGCAACGCAACCATGTTGGTGACCATGGACGCGGCCCGGCGGGAGATCGCCGACGGCGCGCTCTTCGTCCGCGACAACGCCCTGGCATGGGTGGGGGCGACCGCTGACCTGCCGCCAGATCTGGCCGCACAGGCCGATACGGTCATCGACGCGAGGGGCAAGATCGTGCTGCCGGGCATGGTCAACACCCACCACCACTTCTACCAAACCCTGACCCGGGTCATCCCCGCGGCCCAGGACGCGGTGCTCTTCGACTGGCTCAAGACCCTCTACCCCATCTGGGCCGAGCTGCGACCGGAGGACGTGCGCGTCAGCACCCAGCTGGCCCTGGCCGAGCTGCTGCTGAGCGGCTGCACCACCTCCAGCGACCACCACTACCTCTGGCCCAACGGGACCCGGCTGGACGACCAGTTCGAGGCCGCGGCGCGTATGGGCGTACGCTTCCACGGCGCGCGGGGCAGCATGAGCCTGGGCGAAAGCAAGGGCGGCCTGCCCCCGGATCGGGTCACCGAGGACGAGGAGAGCATCCTGCGCGACTCCCGCCGGGTGGTGGAAACCTACCACGACAGCAGCCGTTTCGCCATGCGCCGGGTGGTGTTAGCGCCGTGCAGCCCCTTCAGCGTCACGCCCGACCTCATGCGCGAGAGCGCGACCCTGGCCCGTAGCTTCCAGGATGCGGCCGCGGTCGGCGCGGCCGTCCACCTCCACACCCACCTGGCCGAAACCCAGGACGAGGAGGCCTTCTGCCTGGAGCATTTCGGCATGCGCCCCGGGGACCTGGCCAAGGCGTTGGCGTGGACGGGGGATGACGTCTGGCACGCGCACTGCGTCCATCTCAACCAGGAAGAGGTGGAGATGTTCGCCCACAGCCACACAGGCGTGGCCCACTGCCCCAGCAGCAACATGCGCCTGGCCTCCGGCATCGCGCCCGTGCGCGCCATGCTGGACGCGGGCGTGCACGTAGGCCTGGGCGTGGACGGCAGCGCCAGCAACGACGGCAGCCACCTGCTGGCCGAGGCCCGCCAGGCCCTCCTGCTCCAGCGGGTCCAGGGGAACCCCGCGGCCCTGACTGCACGCGAGGCCCTGGAGACGGCCACCCTGGGCGGCGCGGCGGTCCTGGGTCGAAATGACATCGGCGCGCTGGCCCCGGGCATGGCCGCGGACATCATCGCCTATGACCTGAACGCGCTGGCCTACGCCGGCGGCGCGGTTCACGACCCGGTGGCCGCGCTGGTCTTCTGCCAGCCCCAGAACGTGGACCTGGCCGTGGTCAACGGCCGCGTGTTGGTGGAGGAGGGCCATCTGCAGCATGTGGACCTGCCAATGCTGGTGGAGGAGCACAACCGCGCGGCCCGGGGGCTGTTGGAACGCGCGGGGAAGATGTAGAGAGATGCATAGAGATGGATAGAGGCATTCCCGGAATGGGACAACGGATTCTCGCAAACTCGAATAGTCCCGTCCCATTCCCGGAATGGGATTGATGAGGAAAGCAGATCGCCATGAGCAAGAGGCGCGCGAAAAATTCAGGCGAAGAGATCGAGGTCATTCTCACCCACGAGCACACCGACTTCGACGCGCTGGCTTCCCTGCAGGCCGCAGCCTTGCTCTTCCCCCAGGCCATCCCGGTGCTGCCCCAGCAGTTGAACCGCAACGTCAGCGAGTTCCTGGCCCTCTACAAGAACCAGTTCCCCTTCGTACGGGCCAAGGAACTGCCCCGAGCTCGCGTCAAGCGGGCCATCCTGGTGGACGCGCGCACGGCCAACTGGACCCGGGGCATGGACAAGCGAACCCAGTTTTACATCATCGACCACCACAGCGTCCACGTGGAGCTGCCGGCCGACGCCCAGGTGTGGACGGATGAGGTGGGGGCCAACACCACCATGCTCACCGAACGCCTGATCCGGGAGCATATTCACCTCTCTCCGGTCCAGGCCACCCTGCTCACCCTGGGCATCCACGAGGACACCGGCAGCCTCACTTACCCGTCCACCACCGCGCGCGACGCGCGCTGCCTGGCCTGGCTGCTGGAGCCGGAGCGGGGCGTGAACCTGAGCGTGGTCAACCACTTCCTCAATCATCCCCTCTCTGACGGCCAGCGCGCGCTGCTGGAGGCGCTGATCGAGAACAGCGAATTCCTGGACATCGTGGGCCACACCATCGTCATCGCCCAGGCCAAAGCGCCCCCCGGCTTCAGCGACGAGATCAGTGCGCTGGCCTCCCGGCTGCGGGACTTCCACGAGACCGACGCCATCTTTCTGATCATCGATCTGGGCGACCTGATCCAGGTGGTGGCCCGCAGCAGCACCGACGAGATCGATGTGGGCGAGATCATGCGCGGGCTGGGCGGGGGCGGGCACACCCGCGCGGCCGCCGCGCCCATCCACAGCCAGGACCTGAGCATGCGCGAGATCCGCAACCGGATCCTGGAACTGGTCCACAAAACCACCCGCAGCGCCATGACCGTGCGCGACATCATGAGCGTGGGGCGGCCCAAGACCCTTTCCCCGGACATGCCCATCGCCGAAGCCCACGCGCTCATGCAGCGCTGGGGGCACGAGGGTTTTCCTGTGGTCGCGCCCCCCCTGGAAGCGGACGAACCGGAGCGACTCCTGGGCGTGCTCACCCGCCGGGAGGCCGACCGGGCCATGAGCCACCACCTGGAAGACCAGCCGGTCAGCCGCTTCATGCGCGCCGGCCGGGTGGTGGTTCACCCCAACGACTCCATCCCCATGCTGCGGCGCACCATGATCGAGAGTGGCTGGGGCCAGATCCCGGTGGTGAACGACCGGGGCGAGATCATCGGCATCGTCACGCGCACGGACCTGATCAAGCTGTGGGACGACGCCCGCCGGCCAGAGCGACAGCCGGCCGCGATCGCGCGCAGGCTGCGCCAGACCCTGACGCCCGCACAGCACCACCTTTTGCGCCTCATCGGCCGGGAGGTGGACCGGCTGGACTACACCGTCTACGTGGTGGGCGGCTTCGTGCGCGACCTGCTCCTGGACGGTCAGACCGAACGCATCCTCTCCCTGGACATGGATATCGTCATCGAGGGGGACGCCATCAAATTCGCCGACCAGATGGAGGCCCTCTACGGCGGGCGGGTGGTGCGCCACAAACGCTTTCACACGGCCAAGTGGCTGCTGGACGATCCCGACCACCCCGTACGCTGGGACCTGCTCTTCGCGGACATGGCCGAGCCGCCGGGAGAGGACGCCTCCCTGCCCGGTCACCTGGATTTCGTCACCGCGCGCACCGAGTTCTACACCGCGCCCAGCGTGCTACCCACGGTCCAGAGCAGCAGCATCAAGCTGGACCTGCACCGGCGGGATTTCACCATCAACACCCTGGCCGTCTGCCTGAACCCCAACCGCTGGGGTGAGCTGCTCGACACCTACGGTGGGCTCAACGATCTGGAGCAGGGGCTGGTGCGGGTGCTCCACAGCCTCAGTTTCGTGGACGATCCGACCCGCATCCTGCGCGCGGTGCGCTACGAGCAGCGCTTCGACTTCACCATCGAGCCGCGCACCCTGGAACTACTGGTGGATGCGCTGGACCTGCTGGAGAAGGTGTCGCCTGCCCGCATTCGCCATGAAATCGAGCGCATCCTCCAGGAAAAGAAGCCGGAAAAGGTGCTGCGCCGGCTGGATGAACTGGGCGTTCTGGCCCATTTGCACCCGGACCTGCACGCGAGCGAGCGGCTCGCGGCCCAGTTTACGCGCCTGCGCGCGGCCCGAAGCGCGCCCGACGCGGACCCGGCGCTGGTGGAAGAATACATCGAACGGCTCTACTTCGGGCTCATGGTCTGCGGCCTTTCTCCGGAAGCCATTGAAGAGGTGGTGGAGCGTTTGGCCTGCGGGGAGAGACCCGGCGGCTCATCGAGAGCCTGGGCGCGCTGGAGGCGAATCTGGAAACGCTGCGGGATCCGGACCTGCGCCCCAGTCAGGCCGTACGCATGCTGAACCGCAGCGCGCCCGCGGCCCGGGCCTTGCTTCGCCTCGTCCTCCAGGAAGGCGACGAGGGGGACAGGCGAGCGCTCGATGCGCTGAACCGCTATGAGGAGAGCTGGAAACGCGTCCAGCCGGCGTTGAACGGCCATGACCTGCAAGCCATGGGTATTCCCCGGGGACCGCGCTACGGCGAGATCCTCTCCCGCCTGCGAGCGGCGCGGCTGGATGGCGAGATCCACACCCGTGAGGAGGAAGTGGCCATGGTGGAACGCATGTCGGCTGCGGCGTGATTTCGTGGTAGTGGCCATCATTGGAACGCGGATTTGCGCTGACAAAACAGATTTTCACGGATTTTAAAGAAAATCGTGAAAATCTGACTCCATCCGGTAAAATCCACGTTCCAATAACCTGCCGTTGACCAATCACAAACCGTTTTAACTCACCTCACTTTTGATGGTTAAGGAGTGCGTTTGTTACAATACTAAGGTTATCGTGAGACTGATAGCCAGAAGTTGGCGAAGGGGAAATCGTGAGTCTATCACAATGGGCGGATGTGGCCGTCGTGTTTCTGGCGATACAGGCCTTCATTCTCATGCTTGCGCCGCTGGTGTTATTTTATTTTCTCATCCGTGGCATGAACATGGCGGGTGGAGCGTTGCCTCGTTACATAAAACGCGCCCAATCTTTGACGCGCACCGTCCGCGATCGAACCGATCAGGCCAGCGAAAAGATCGCCGCACCGCTCCTGAAAATGCGCAAAGGCGGAGCGCGGGTGGAGACGGCGGTGCGCAGTTTTTCGACAGAAGTCGGCGAAACCATCTATGGCGATAGAGGCGCGATTCAAACCGGTGTGAGCGGAACCGGCGGCGATGAAATCGGGACCACAAATCGCGACGCAAGCTGATTGAACAAGGGGAAGAGCATGAATGAGAAGATGAAATCATTGTTGATTGGAGCCGCCTCTGGAGCGGTGCTGGGCGCGGCCCTGGCCTGGGTGGCCAGCGAAGTCGATGACGAGGTGGATGAAACCGGCCAGCGCAACTCGGCCGTCGCCCAGTTGGGTCCCGGCGACTATATCGCCTTGGGCATCAGTATTCTGACATTGGCGCGCCAGTTCAGCAATATGTTGCGAAAAAGCTGACGACGCGGCGTGTGGAAAAATATATATCAACCGATTGAATACGGTAAGGAGGAGTTTGTGTCAACTCAAATTGGAACAGCGGAAAGGCCGCTGCGCGTGGCCATCATCGGAGCAGGCCCGTCGGGATTCTATGCAGCGGGCGGTCTGTTGAAGAATAAGAAAGCCGATGTGACAGTGGATATGTTCGAGCGTCTACCCGCCCCCCACGGCCTGGTTCGCTACGGCGTGGCCCCGGACCATCAGAACATCAAGGCGGTCTCCAAGGTCTACGACCGCACTGCGGCTGATCCGCGCTTCCGCTTTTTCGGCAACGTGGAATTTGGCAAGGACATCACCCACGACGATATCAAAGCCCATTATGACGCCGTCATCTATGCGGTGGGCACGCCGTCGGATCGCAAGCTCAACATCCCGGGTGAGGACCTGCCCAACAGCATGTCGGCCACTGAGTTCGTAGCCTGGTACAATGGTCACCCCGATTACGTGGACCTGAACCCGGACCTGAGTTGCGAGGCCGCGCTAGTGGTGGGCGTGGGCAACGTGGCCATGGACGTGGCCCGCATCCTGGCCAAGTCTGTGGACGAGTTGAAGAACACCGACATCGCCGATCACGCCCTGGCCGCGCTGGCCGAGAGCAAGATCAAGGACATCTACGTAGTGGCCCGCCGCGGTCCGGCCCAAATCAAGTTCACCAACGTGGAAATCCGCGAGATGGGGCATCTGGAGCTCGCGGACATCATCGTCGATCCGGCCGAGTTGAAATTGGACGCCGCCAGCAGCGCCGCCATCCAGAACGACACCGCGGCCCAGAAAAACATCGACTACCTGCGCGCCTACTCGGAGATCGGCTCCACGGGCAAGCCGCGCCGGGTCCATTTCCGCTTCCTGCTCTCGCCCAAGGAGATCATCGCCAACGACGAGGGCAAGATCATCCAGGTCAAGCTGGAGAAAAACCGCCTGCGCCCAACCGCCACCGGATACATCCAATCTGAGGGCATCGGCGAATATGAGACCTTGGACGTTGGCATGGTGCTGCGGTCGGTGGGCTACCGGGGCGTTCCCCTGCCGGGCGTGCCTTTTTACGAGCGCTGGGGCACCATTCCCAACAAGGTGGGTCGGGTCACGGAGGCGGACAGCGAAGAGGTCGTGCCCGGCGAGTACGTAGTCGGTTGGATCAAACGCGGGCCGTCGGGCGTCATCGGCACCAACAAGCCGGACGCTCTGGAGTCGGTCAACAGCCTGTTGGACGATCTCCAACAGGGTAAGCTGCCGGGAGCCCCGGATCCGGACCCCGAGGCGGTCGACAAACTGCTTCACGAGCGCAACGTGCGTTATGTCACCATCGACGAATGGCACAAAATCGACGAGATCGAGCGAGCCCGTGGTGCGGAGCAGGGTCGTCCGCGCGTCAAGTTCGTGAGTATCGAGGATATGCTGGCTGCGATCGAGGAGTAAGGAATCGTTCACAGAGAATAACGGCGGAACGATCCCCCGTCAGTAGAAGATGCTAAAGAGATCGGCGTAATTGCGCCGGTCTCTTTTATTTTCAACGTATCGTGAAGAAAGGTGGATTTTCTGGGATGCTTCTGTGTGGCCTTGCGCCTTCTGGTCAAACAGGAAAATGGCATAGGCCCTGTCGAGCGTGGTAGTCTTGCGCTGGTGGCCCATGGTTTCACATCCTTGATTCAGGTGTAAAACCATGCTCTACCAGAGAGGAAGCGCCCCCTGTAGGACTCGAACCTACGACCGTCGGTTTAGAAGACCGATGCTCTATCCGCTGAGCTAAGGGGGCCTGTATAACCACAACCAAGATTGTAGTAGACCGCTTTGTGAAAGTCAAGACCGGATCAGGTCTGTTTCTCTACGTCGTATTAGTTTCCGGAACTACAAAATCGACCGTATCGTTATCGCCTTGGCAACGTCTGGTTATACGCCCCCCCCCTTGTATTCTCATGCCGATAATATTTTCCACTACAATCTGGAGGAAACCATATGCACGTTCGTAAACTTTCGCTGTCCCTCATGGTCCTCACCGGCCTGCTGCTCGCGGGCGCAACGTCCCTGTGGGCCGCGCCAGTGACGACGCCTGCACAGCAGGCGGACCACGTCCTGACGCCCGAAACGCTGGCCAACGCCACCTACGTCTTCGAGGAGAGCGCCGAGGGCCAGGTCACCCTAGCGGACGGGGCCCACGAAGAAGAAATCGTCCCCGGGGCGGCCTCCAAGCTGCGCATTCAGATGCTCGACGAGCCCATCGCCTACGGTGACCTAAACGGGGACGGCGTAGAAGACGCGGCGGTCCTGCTGGCCTCCAACTCAGGCGGCAGCGGCGTCTTCATCTATCTGGCCCCGGTGCTGGATGAAGACGGCCAGCCGGTCAACACGACCAACGCGTTCCTGGGCGATCGGGTCCAGATCAACAACATGGCCATCGAAGATGGCGTCATCACCGTGGAGATGCTGACCCAGGGGCCAGACGAGCCCATGTGTTGCCCCACCCAGGAATCGACTGTTCAGTACGCGCTGGAGGACGATCAACTGGTCGAACAGGGCGGAGAGAATGACGCCGGCGAGGAGAACGCCCAGGGCGGTGAGGAAGCTGGGCTGTTCAACGACCTGTTCGGCGTGCTGGGCAACATGACTTACCAGTCCGAGTTCGGCGAGGATGGAACCGTCACCCTGGTGGACGGTAAATACGAGACGCCGGCCGCACCCGGCTCGGCCTCGCTCATTCAGGTGTTCGCTACCGGCTACGCGGACGCGGGCGATCTCAACGGCGACGGCGTGGACGACGCAGCCATTGTGCTAGCCAGCTCCGGCGGCGGCACGGGCGTCTTCATGAGCCTGGCTGCGGTGGTGGATGACAACGGCCAGCCGGTCAACGTGGCCAACGCAGATCTGGGCGACCGCAGCCAGATCAATGACCTCTACATCGAAGAGGGCCAGATCGTGGTCGACCTGGTGATCGCCGGACCGGATGACGCCGCGTGTTGCCCGACCCAGCATGCGATCCGCACCTACGCCCTGGAAGGTGACGCCCTGACGCTGGTCGATGAAGAAGCGGTGGCTGGCGAGGAGATGGAAGAGGCCGCGGCCGAATTTATGCCTGACGCCGACCCGACCGTGGCCACCATCACCCTGGGCGGCACAGACAATTACTGGCTCGACCCCACCCTGGTCAGTGTGGTCGGCGGCGTGATCGACGGCCCCTCTGTGGACGCTAGCCAACTGGGCGAAGATTGCCGAGGCGTCATCCCCCCCCAGCCCGATGTGGTCCTCGCCTGGACCGAGGATGAGACGGTGGACAGCCTGCGCATCTTCTTCCTGAGCACGGGTGACCCCACCATGACCGTAGTGACGCCCGCGGGCGATATTCTCTGCAACGATGACATGAACCCGCTGATCCCGGATCCCTTCATCGAGATCGAGAAGCCGGCCGAGGGGCGCTACGCCATCTTCATGGGCAGCTACGAGAACGACGCGGTGGAGCCTGGCTTCCTGGTCTTCAGCAGCCTGGACTTTACGCCGGCCACGCTGGACCTGGGCGAACTACTGCCTCGGGAGGTCAACCCGGATCTGCTGGGCGAGCCTATGGGGCTGGACGTGTTGAACCTGGACGCCGCGCCCAGCACAGAGCCGCCGGCCGAGCCGCTGAGCGCAGAGAACACGCCCGTCACCCAGGAAATGGTGGGCGGCGGCGATCTGGAGGCGTTCAATATCGAGTTCGGCAACCCCCGCTGCACCGGCTTCATTGACGCCACGCCCACCTACGCCTTTGACTGGACCGGCGACGCGGAGACCCTGCGTATCTTCTTCGAAGGCGAACAGGACGCCACCCTGATCGTGCGCACACCTGCCGACGCCTACGAGTGTAATGATGACGCCGACGGCGCAAACAACCTGAACCCGCTGCTGGACCTGGACCCCATGGACGGAGCCTACAGCGTCTGGATCGGCGGCTACGCCCCCTCCACCGCCATTACCGGAACGCTGACCATTGCCGGCTCCGCCGACATTCAGCCGGAAGCGTTGACTGTGGCGGCAGAGGGAAATTGAAGATTGAAGGTGACTGTTCAGCCAAGACTCATTGGAACGCGGATTAACGCTGATTCGAACGGATTTTCACGGATTTTTCCTGAAAAATCCGTGAAAATTCGGCTCTATCCGATAAAATCCGCGTTCCCCTGGTGCTCGCTGAATAGACACGATTGAAGATTAAAAATTAGCGAGTGAGAGAGTAAAGAGATTGGGGAGATTGAGAACGCCGAAAGCCAATCTCCCAATCTCTTTAACTCTCCAATCACGTTTCACGCCAACTCATCTCTTCACAAATCGGGAGAACAGATCGACTATGATACGCAAATTGACAATAATCACCTTTGCCCTGACGCTGGCTGTGATCGGCTTCGCACTGACGAGCCAAACGGCCAGCGCGCAGACCTATGAAACGGTCGTGGTTCAACGGGGCGACACCCTGGCCAAGATCGGGGCCCGCTACTGCACCTCCTGGCAGGAAATCTACCGCATGAACCAGGCCGCCATCGGTCCCAACCCCAGTCGCCTGAATCCGGGCACGGTGCTGACCGTGCCCAACCGCTGCGGTTCCCCGGGCGGCGGACAGCCAGGCGGCGTCTATGATCGGGGACCTCGCAACCACGCGACCGGCGCCTACCAGGCGCCCTATTATCGGGTCGCCTGGGGAGATACGTTGACCTCCATCGGCCAGCGCTTCGGCGTTTCGGTGACCGCACTCAAGCAGGCCAATCGCATGACCAGCAACACCGTCTACGTAGGCCAGACGCTGCTCATTCCCGGCGCAGGCCAGCCCCCGGCACGGCCGCCAACCCAACCGCCTGCCCAGCCCAACGTAGAACGGGTCACCTTTGATCCGGGCGCCATCGCCGCCTACCGAACCGGGACGATTCAAAATGGCGTCAACAAATATTACGTGCTGGCCGCACGCGCCGGCCAGGTGATGGAAATCAACACACGCACCCATGGCGAAGCGTTACAGATCACCGTGACCGACGCCCGCGGGCGGGTCATGGGCCTGAACGGGGAAAACGGTGGGTTGGCAAACAACCTATGGTTCACCCTGCCGGCCAGCGGCGACTACTACGTCACGGTCGCGCCCACCACCCCGCCCGAAAGCCCAAGTCTGACGTTCGACATCACGTTCGTGATCCAGTAGGTAGAGGGCGTAGCGATAAACGCCACAAGCATATTCCCCTCTTACCCGGCCCGAAAGGTTTCCAATCCCTTTCGGGCCTTTTGTTTCATCGCGCTATTTCCGTGAATCCATAGTGCATGATAAGCTATAGGCATTTATTCCCACACCCAAAAAACGGAGAAACCCATGCAATTCAAGACCATCATCGAACCCTTTCGCATCAAGGTGGTGGAGCCTATTCGCCGCACCACGCCCCAACAGCGCCAGGCCGCGCTGGAAGAGGCCGGCTACAATGTTTTCCTGCTCCGAGCCGAGGACGTGCTCATCGATCTGCTGACTGATTCGGGCACAGGCGCGATGTCCTCCAACCAGTGGTCGGGCATGATGCGGGGCGACGAATCCTACGCCGGCGCGCGCTCCTTCTACCGTTTCGAGGCCGCTGTCCAGGAGATCACCGGTTTCAAGCATGTGATCCCCACCCACCAGGGCCGCGCAGCCGAACGCATCCTCTTTGGCTCCACGGTCAAACCCGGCGACATCGTACCCAACAACACCCACTTCGACACCACGGGCGCCAACGTGGAGTACCGGGGCGGGACTGCGCTCAACATCCCCATCGAGGAGGCCCACCACCCCAGCCTGATTCACCCCTTCAAGGGTAACATGGATCTGGACGCGCTGGAGCGGACCTTGGCCGAACACGGCGATCGGATTCCCCTGGTCATGATCACCGTCACCAATAATTCGGGCGGCGGCCAGCCAGTGAGCATGGCCAACATTCGCGCGGCCAGCGAAATCTGCCATCGCCACGGCGTCCCCTTCATCATCGACGCCTGCCGCTTTGCAGAAAACGCCTGGTTCATCAAAATGCGCGAGGAAGGCTACGCGGACAGTACGCCCATGGCCATCGCCCAGGAAATGTTCGGCTACGCGGACGGCTGCACCATGAGCGCCAAAAAGGATGGCATCGCCAACATCGGCGGCTTCCTGGCCCTGAACGACGACGCCCTGGCCCAAACGTGCAAGAACATGCTCATCCTCACCGAGGGCTTCCCCACCTATGGCGGGCTGGCCGGCTACGATCTGGAGGCCATCGCTGTTGGGCTACACGAAGCGCTGGACGAGGATTATCTCCACTATCGCATTCGCTCGGTGGAATACCTGGGCGAGAAACTGACAGCGGCCGGCGTTCCCTTACTGCTGCCGACCGGCGGACATGCTATCTACATCGACGCCCGATCCATGCTCGATCACATTCCCTGGCAGGAGTACCCCGGCTGGTCGCTCTCGCTGGCCCTCTATCTGGCCGGAGGGGTGCGCTCAGCCGAGATCGGGACGGTCATGTTTGGCCGCAAACCCGACGGAACGGAAGCGCCTGCGGACATGGACCTGGTGCGGCTGGCCTTCCCCCGCCGGGTCTACACCCAGAGCCACATCGACTACCTGATCGAGGTCATCACCTATGTCCACTCCATCCGCGAACGCATCAGCGGCGTGAAGATGGTGGAGGAGCCGCCGGTGTTGCGCCACTTCACGGCCCGGTTTGCGCCGGTGGGGGGAGCGTTGATGGGGTGAGAGAAAAGGGGAGAGAGGAATTGGAGAGATTGGGTGCGCCATCGCAATCGCAATCGTTTCCAGATACTTGACAACCTCACCCCCCTCAGATACTATGACTGCAAGCAGGCTACCCTGTTTCATTCGCTCAACAATAGCCCTTTACATACAACATTGAAAAATTCAAACAGAAACGGAGAACACCACTATGGCTGTAGGACCGATTCAGATCATGGTCATCGGCTTCGACCAGTTCGAGGCCACAGGAGAGGCATTGGACGCGCTGATGGCGGCCAGTGACGCCGGGGCCATTCGCGTCATCGACCTTCAGTTCGTCTCCAAGAACGAAAACGGCGACATCGAGGCCGTGGAGTTGTCTGGCCTGACCGAGGATGAAACCATCGAATTCGGCGCCGTCATCGGCGGCCTGCTGGGCGCGGGCGCAAGCGGCGACGAGGGCATGATCGAAGGCGCGATCGCAGGCGCGGAGATCGCTACCGAAGGCGCCTACGGCATGACTGCCGAAGACGTGCTGGAGATCGCCGCCCAGGTTCCGCCCGGCGGCGCAGCCGCGATCCTGGCCATCGAGCACACCTGGGCCATCGACTTCCGCGACGCTGTCGTCAACCAGGGCGGCGCATTGCTGGGGCAGGGCTTCCTGACCCGGGACGCCATGCTCATGATCGGCGCCGAAGCCCAGGCCATGGCCGACGCCCTGGACGCCATCGCTGTCTCAGAAGCGATCCAGATGCAGGCGGCAGTGGATGCGGCCGAGGCCGTCGCCCTCTCCGACATCATCCAGACTGAGGCCGCGCGCATGGCCGCGGAATCCCTGGTGGCGGCTGCGATCATCGAGGAAGCGGCATTCGAAGACGCGGCCACGACGGTCCTGGCCGCGCTGGAAGCGCAGGATAAGGCGTTGGCGGAAATCGAAAACGCCTAAAAGTTGGGCGCGACTACGTTTTTCATCGGTTCCAAAACATTTCTTATGTCCACACAGGAGCAAACAAACGCGATGAACAAAAACGCCAAGCGACTACTCTCAATCGTGTTCATCATGGTGGCGGCGCTGTTACTGGCCGCCTGCATCTCTGAACCACCGCCGGAAGAATCCACCGGGGTCGGAGAAATCGGAGAAGGGGCATCCTCGGTCGTCGTGGTGGAGAACCCGTCGGTCCTTGTGCTCACCCAACGGCCCATCGAAGAGGCCGTCGGCGAGCAGGATGTGGCCTTTCCCACCCTCTCGCCGGACGGCTCGACCATCGCCTGGATCAAGTCGGATACAGGTCTGCGATCCAAGGAAGTGACCCAACTCTGCTTCTACAGCTTCGACGCCGCCGCCAATCTCTGCGGCGACAAGCCGGAAGAGTATGATAGCTATCCGGCTCAACTGGTCTGGTCACCTGACAGCACCTATATCGCCTTCTCTGGGAACCCTCTCCAACTGGGGAACGAGAGCGATATCTGGGTCTTCGACGGGAACAGCGGCGAATTCACCAACCTGACCGACGACGGCCAATATGGCTCCTGGTCGTCCTTGGAGCCGGGGACCTACGCACTGGACTATCTGCCCATGTGGAATGCGGCCGATGGGCTGATCTACTTCTGGCGCAGCATTCCCGACGGCGAAGGCGGAGCCTCCCTGGATCTGTATCGCGTTTCCCCCACGGGCGGCGAGGCTGAGCTGGCCGTGGACCTGCCCGACAGCGTCGCCATCTCTCTGCCAGTCTGGGATTTCGAGTTCTTCTACATGGACGGCCCTTGGGCGATCGCACCGGACGGCAGCAAGGCGGCGGTGATCATCAGCACAGTCGCTAAACCGGAGGATGCGTCCCCCGACAGCGACGGGCTGTGGCTTATCGATCTGAATGATCCTGAAGCCGATCCCCAGCATGTGGCCACCATGGACGATTTTCAGGTCACTATGCCTGCCTGGCAGGAAGCCCCGGGCCGCGCCATCGCCCTCGCCTGGACGGCTGACAGCCAGGGCGTCGTGGTCCTGGACCAGAGCAATGATCTCCAGTTGCAGATTAACACATTCCTCTATGTAGACGCGGCCAGCGGCGATATGACGCCCATCACCGATTTCAGCGACATCCCCACCCGGGAAGCGTATTTCGTCTCTGAAGCGCCGACATTGCCGCCCATGTTCTACTCGCCATGGACGGCTACGATCTCCCCCGTCGGCGACAAGCTGCTCATGTGGAACGACCTGACTGGCGTCTCCGGCATGCTCGTCTCCCCGCTGCCGCCGGACGGCGAGACGCCTGAAGTCGTGTACGCCAGCGACTATTCCACTTCCTATATCCGCACCCGAGTCAGCACCAGCGAGGATGGCAAGGTCATTATGTACGGGCTGCTCATGACGGTGGATGAGGAATAGGATCAGGATGTGGATTGGTTGACTGCTTGGTCAGTCACGCCAGTCCGGAGGTATTCAACAAAAAGGGGCGCCGCTCGAATCGATCGGGCGACGCCCCCTTTTTTCCCCCGACGTCGGAAGATGCTTTTGCAGCAGAGTCATTGACGCATCCCTGGCTTCGGGTTACACTAAACGCGTAAGCGCACCAAAGCGCTCACGACGAACCTGACGCCCGCTGCCGCCCCGGACAGCACTTTTCAGTCGCCTCGTTCCCGTTTTTGAACCCCTGTTTGGCAGAGCTTATTTCGGATTCAGCCGACATTTGTGAATCTGCACCACCGTCGACTGTCCATATTCCGCGCGTGGAGCATTCTCATGCGAAACCGAACCCAGGCAGTACTTGAACTCAGTTGGCTTCTCATTGCGATCTTGACGCCACTTTGGGTCAACCTGTGGGGCTTGCACCTTTTCGACTATTCTAAGGCCGCCTTGATGCGCTCCCTGGTCTGGGTCATGGCGGCCATCTGGATCGCAGGCCTAGCTAAGCGCGTCGGCCCCCCGGTCCCCAATCCTGGGGGAGGCTGGACTTTGCTGGCGAAAGCGTTCCCCCCAATTGGGGGGGCCAGGGGGGCGGCGCGCTTAGCCGCCCCCCTGGCCCTAATACACTGGACGGTTGGCCTTCTCTCCCTGACGCTCACGCTGACAACGGTCATGGCGTTCGATTGGCGACTCAGCCTCTACGGGAGCGTCGAGCGCGGCCAGGGGCTGCTTACGCAACTAAGCTATCTGGTGCTCTTTCTGATCGTCTTCACACGGCTGCGCACCATGGCTCAGGCCCGTCGTTTAGCATACACATTGACGATGACAGCAGTTGTCATCGCTCTGCTCAGCCTGGCCCAGGCCGCGGGGTGGAACCCGTTCCGCCTGGTGACCGACGCCCGTTCGGCCCTCTACGCCACCCTGGGCCGCGCAAACTTCGTCGGCGCGTACCTGGCCATACTACTGCCGATCGTCCTCTATCTGATCGTGCTCGCCAAAGGCCGACGGCGCGGTCTATTCATCCTGATCGCGGCGATCACGGTGACCGTCATCGGGTTGACGCAGGCCCGATCCGCCTGGCTGGCGACAACGGTCGGCGTGGCCCTCTTCTGCCTATTGGCCCTGTGGCCGCGGCTGCGACTGGCCACGCGGTGGGCGCTTGTCGGCGCGGGTCTGCTCTTACTCAGCCTTTCCCTGGCCGTCATGCTGTGGGCTGGACGCGCCGGCGGCTCCATTGCCGCCCGCCTGACCATCTGGGAAGCGACGCTGCATCTGATCGCCCAACGACCCTGGCTTGGCTCCGGCCCGGAGTCGCTGGGGCTGCTCTTTCCCCAGGTCTTCCCCCCCCAACTGGTCTACTATCAGGGACGTGACGTCTTCGTCGATCGCGCCCACAACCTCCCACTCGACTGGCTGGTGGAGGGCGGAGCGGTCCTGGCGCTGAGCTGGCTTTTCCTTTTCGTAGTTTACTTCAGGCAAATCCTTCACGCCTTGTCCAGCCCCCTCGATCGCGAGCGACGTCTGATCCTGGCGGCTGCCGCGGCCGGCGTGGGCGCAAACCTGGCCGGCAATCTGGTGAGCTTCGATGTGGTGGCGACAGCGACGGTCTCCTGGCTGCTCATGGCGCTCTCCCTGGGGATCGTTCGCGGGGTGGGCAGAGCGCCTTCGATCACCAATGACCATCGACGCCCTTACCCAAAAGGCCGCCTGCTGGGCGTCGCCACGATCGGGCTTACGGCCATTCTCCTGATCGTCCACTTCAACGCGCGCCCGCTGGCGGCTGATGCCCTGATGCTGCGCGCACAACGACAGGCGACCGCAGGCGACTGGCAACGCGCACTACAGTCGAGCGAACAGGCCGTAGCCATGTGGCCTTTCTCCGCAGACGCGATACAGGCATTGGGGAAAATACGCTGGCGACGGGCGGCCACATGGAGCGATGCAGCCACCCCGCACGCGGCGGATGATCTTCGCCAGGCCCAGACGGCGTACCAGGCGACCCTCCGGCTGCGCCCGGCCAACTTCGTCACCTGGATAGAACTGGGCGAGATATACGCCACCCAGGCGCTTGCCGGCGACAATACCCAGGCCGTGGCGGCCCAAGCCGCCTTCGAGCAGGCGGCGTCACTGGCGCCGAACCACGCCCGCCTCCACGTTCGCTGGGGAGAAGTGCAGTTCGCGCTGGCGAATACTCGCTCTGAGCGGGAGGCGGCCATGGAAATGATCCGGTACGGCTCGAACCTCGACGCCACCGACGGTTACGCCTATCTCCGGCTCGGCCAGGCGCTGCAAGCCCTCGGCCGAACCGAAGCCGCGCAGGCCGCCTACCGGCAGGCGATCCGATGGTCGCCCGAATTAGCGTCGGCCTATCTCGACCAAGCGGGCCGGACAGTTGAGCAGACACGATGATCTCGTGATCAATAGAACGCGAATTGGGCGGCCTTTCCGCGTTCTATTCCCCATATAAACTGACCGCATTCCGGGAATGGGACGCAACAACTTTGGTCACCTAAGCATCCCTGTCCCATTCCCGGAATGCAGAACCCCTGATTTTGTCGAAATTCCAGTTTAGCTACCCAAATTAGCAGTTTTTTTCTACAAGGAGGATATGCCATGCTTACCAAAATGTTATGGGTGCTCGCCGGTTTGGCGACGCTCGCCCTGATGTCTGTGGGCGTTGTCATGGCCGTCGCACCGGATCTGATCGCCGCCGCGCCGGTCTCATCCACCATCGGCTACCAGGGGCGGTTGACCGATGCCGCCGGGAACCCGCTGGACGGCCAGTACACCATGATCTTCCGCATCTACGACGCCGAGGCCGGCGGCAGCGAGCTGTGGAGCAGCGCACCCCAGGTCGTGACGGTGGACGGAGGCCTCTTCAACGCAGCGTTGGACGTCGACCCGTCCGCTTTCAACGGGCAAGCGCTTTGGCTGGAGATGACAGTCGAAGGCGAGGTGTTGTCGCCGCGCCAGGCGCTCCTGCCGGCCCCGTACGCGCTGAGTCTGCGCGCCGGCGCTGATATCCAGGGCGATCCGGCGGACGCGGCCGGGGCCGTGCTCAACATTGGCATGAACGGCTTCTGGCCCAACGGCAGCACCGTCGCCAGTTCCGCACCGGCCACAGGGACGGCTGTGCGCGCCGAAGCCGCTGGCGGAACGGGTCTATCCGCCAGCAGCCAGGGCAGCTATGGCATCGAGGGCAGCAGTGTGAGCGGGTGGGGCGGTTACTTCACCAGCCAGCAAGGCTACGGCCTGCGCGTCGACAGCGGCGGGACCGACCATTACGATCATGGCGCCTACATCACCTCCCAGGGAGGGTACGCCGTCTATGCCCAGAGCGCCAATAACATGGGCGTCCGCGGCGAGGCGGGCGACATCACCGGCATCCCCTCACCGCTGGGTCCCATCGGCGTCGTCGGTCTGGGGCAGAACCGGGGTATGGTCGGCGGCAGCGTCTCAGGGACCGGGGTCTATGCAACGAGCAACACGAACTACGGCGTCTGGGGCCAGAGCGCCACCTATCGTGGCGTCACCGGGCGCACAGACCGGGCCGACGACAACTACGGCCTCTATACGCCGGACAACCTCTTCGCCAAGAACTACAACCTGACCGGGGCCATCATGCAGGTGGTGCAGAACACCGGTTCGGATCCGCTGGAGCCAGGCGATGTGGCCGTCTTCACCGGCGTGGACGCGAACTTCGGCAGCAAGGTGAACGCGGCCTCGGCCCTGGGCGGAATGCCCATGGTGCAAGTGGGGCGGGCGTCTGCGACCAACGGCAGTGCGGTGGCGGGCGTGGTCTACAGCGGCTTCAACATCGATGCGCTCCTGGACGATGATGCAGAGGCCGCTCAGGCGAACGCGGAGATCAACCTCCCCGGGCCAATCCCCCCCGGCGGCTACCTGCTGCTGGTCACCCACGGTGCGGTCCAGGTGAAAGCCAAGGCGCTGAACTCATCCATCCAGCCAGGCGATCTCCTGGTCGCGGCCGGTGAAACGAATGGGGTCGCGCGCGCGGCGGAAAAGACGATCGCAGGCGGCGGGAACGAGCCGGGCGCGGTCTTCGCCAAGGCGCTGGAAGCCACAGACGGGAAGAAAGAGATGATCTACGTGTACGTCACGTTGCAGTAGGAGGAGTCAGATGAAATTAGATGATTCAAAACGCATGGCCTTGGCCATCGCCCTGCTGCTGCTCGGCCTCTCCGGCGGCGTGTTACTGGCCCAGGGCTCGGCCTCGTTTCAGTTGCGACAAAGCGTGATCGCCGGCGGAGGCTCCGGCTCCAGTTCGACCAGTTTCGCCGTTATCGGCACGGTTGGACAGGCCGCAGCCGGCCCACCTGCCATGTCCAGCAGCAGCTACCAGATCAGCAGTGGATTCTGGCAACAGGCGCCCACCGCCACCCCGTCCGCTACGGTTACCGCCACACCATCTCCGACTGCCACCGCCCCCGCCGGCAATCCGGCGATCTATCTACCGTTCGTAAGCCGGTGAGCGTCGTCCCTGTGCGGTTGGTCCGCCGACCGTGCAATGAAGTATAATTCGGCTTTGCGAAGAAGATTTGAAACAGAGCGAATTCAGAAAGGAAAACTCAACTGTGAGTGACATGCAGGTAGAAGTGGTTCTGGCGAAATTCGACGATGAAGAGTCCGCCACCGCGGCAATAGACGAACTGAAACAGGCGCGCAAAGTGGCCCAGCTCGACTTCGACGACAGCGCCGTCATCAGGGTCGACGCGGACGGCGCGCTCCACATCAAAGACGCCGCCGATGTCAGCACCGGCAAAGGCGCGGGTCGAGGCGCGCTCTTCGGCGGCGTCATCGGCCTGCTGGCCGGACCGGCCGGGGCCGTGCTGGGAGCGAGCGCAGGCGCTGTCGTCGGCGGCATGCTGAACCGGGGCGATGAAGGCTTCCGCAACGAAGCCCTCGAAGAGCTTAGGCGCTTCCCGGAAATTAACGTCCCCGGCACGGACCACGAATTTCGACATCGACCAGAGGGCGCCTGGTCCGTGCCGGGGACGTTACGGATATTCATTTTTCTGGAACAGCCTTAGCCAAAAGCTGGCGCCGAATTCGTCCGCCATCGTCGCCGTGGTGCCCGTAGTTTGGGCCTCCGAATTCGAACAGATTGTACGCAAGCATTCACAAGAGGTTTCCGTGCAGGTGCTGGACGATGACGTCGCGGCCCAGTTGCAGGGAGATGCGGACGAGTAGTCTCATACGTGCCGGGGAGTTCGGAACTCCCCGGCACGAGACATGCTGACCAGGGCGCCTTCGTTCCCCGCCAGCCTCAACCCACCATCCCTTCATTCATCAATTTTCCAAAGTTCGCGCCCGGCGTGATCTTCCCCAACACCGCCCAATCCCGCGCACCCGTGCAACTTGGCAGATTGCCGGGCCGGCCGTGGATGGCTTCGTAGGCCAGCACGGCGAAGGCGATGGCCTCTTTGGCGTCGCCGTCCAGCCCGGTGACGTCACCGTAGGTCATGATCCGGGCCGGGGCCAATCGCGCGGCCAGCATCCTCACCAGCGTGGGGTTATTCGCCCCGCCGCCGCCCAGGATCACTTCGTCCGGCATGGCGGGCAGGAAACGACGGTAGGCGTCGGCGATGGACGCGGCAGTGAACGCGGTCAGGGTGGCGACCACGTCTTCGCCAGCGATCCCACGCGCCCTGGCCCGCGCCCAGATGTCCGCGCCCAACTGGACGCCGAACTGCTCCCGTCCGGTGGTCTTGGGGATGGGCTGCGCGAGGTACGGGTGGGCCATCAATTCGGCCAGCAGTTCCTCGTCCACCCGCCCGGCCGCGGCCAAACGTCCGTCGCGATCAAAGGTCTGCGCGCCGTCCGTGGCCCGGCTGGTTGCGTAGTCGATCAGCATGTTGCCGGGACCGGTGTCGAAGGCCAGCGCGCCCGCGGGGTCGTCGCCCGGGGGCAGGTAGGTCACGTTGGCGATGCCGCCGATGTTTTGCACGGCCCTGGCTTTGTGAAGATCGCGCAGGAGCAGCCAGTCCACATAGGAGACCAGGGGCGCGCCCTGGCCACCAGCGGCCACATCGGCCACCCGGAAGTCGGACACGGTGGTCACGCCCGTGCGCCGGGCAATGACCGCAGCCTCGCCAATTTGCAGGGTGGACTTGACAGGCGACTCGGCCTCCACGCTGTGGTAGATGGTCTGGCCATGGGAGGCGATGAGGTTGATGTCACCCGCCTCCAGCCCGGCCTCGCGCATGGCCAGCAGCGCGACGTCCGCGAACCACTCGCCCAGGGCGAAGTTCATCTGGCAGATGCGGTCCACGCCGCTGGTTTGGGGATCGAAGAGGGGAAAGATGCGCGCCCGCTGGCTGGCGTCATAGGGCAGGAAGGAGAAGGAAAGCTGCGCCACCGCCAATGCCGGCGGCGCGCCGCTGACCTCGACCACGGCGGCGTCGATGCCGTCTACGGATGTGCCGGACATTAAACCGATAATTTTCATGATGCCTGCCATGGGTATGGGATAGACCGCAGCCTATCCTTCCGAATCGCTCTGCTACGCCCCGTAGCGTATATGAATTATCGCCAAAACGAAAATTCCCCCTTGACAGACGCCCCAAATCGTCGTATAGTAGAGTTAATGGTATAGACCACTATACAACCGCACCAGTCACCGGCTTTATGGAAACAGCAGAAACCGAATTTTCATGGTAGAGCCTCTATCCAAACCCATTATGGCTGGCATTGACAGGCAGCACCCACTGCCGATCTATTATCAACTGAAAGAGCTACTGCGGGAGAAGATCGCCACCGGTGTGTGGAAGCCGGGCGAACTGGTCCCGTCCGAGCGCGAGCTGAGCGAAAGCTACGACATCAGCCGCATGACCGCGCGCCAGGCCCTCAACGAACTGGTGAGTGAGGGATTGGTCTACCGGGAACAGGGACGGGGCACTTTCGTGGCCGAACCCAAACTGGTGCAGCGTCTCTCCAGGCTCACGGGCTATACTGACGACATGCGGGAGCGGGCGCTGCGCCCGAGTTCGCGGGTGTTGCGGCTGGAAATGGTCGAAGCCCCTCTACACGTGGCCGCCATGCTCCGGATCCAAGCCGGCGCGCCGGTGGTGCTGTTGGAGCGGCTGCGGCTGGCCGATGAGATCCCCATGGCGGTGGAGACCAGCCAGCTCCACTTCAATGGCATGGAAGGTCTGCTCCAGGAGGACTTTGCCCGCAACTCCCTCTACAACGTACTGACGACGAAATACGATATCACCCCCGCTCGGGCAGAGCAGCAGATCGAAGCCGCCCGCTGCGATCAACATCGACAGGGCGCGCTGCAAGTGGAGGTGGGAGCGCCCGTCCTCCACACCACCCGGGTGACTTTTGACCAACGCGATCGCCCCTTCGAGTACGCTGATTCCGTCTATCGAGGCGATCGTTATATTTTCCATGTGGAGTTGACGTGAGGTGATGAGGCTGTGAGATTGGGGATTAGCGCTCAAGCGGCGAACCGCCCATTTTCCAATCGCCAATCTCAACCAATAAGGACCGGCGAGTAAATAAGTCATCGAATTCATCTTCCCGGAAGTGCTGCCCTAAAAAATAGCCATGGATGACACGGATTGCACGGATTTTTCATTCCCCATGGCGCTGCGTGGCAGCATGAATGTCTTCCAGGAAGGTCACCGAGTTATTTAGCCGCCAATCCTAAGCTACCTGTTCTCACGTTGACTTTCGTTTAGCCGACTATCACATCCCGATATCCGCGCGCTTGTTACTTACAGGCTGAAACCGAAAAGGAGAGTCGCCATCGAACCAATCTTCACATTCGTCAACAATCTTCTACCTGTCACACCTTTCAAACTCAATCTAGGAGGAAACGCATGAACGGACAGAATTCGATCTCTCGCCGCAGTTTTCTGAAGTATACGGCCATGTTCGGGGCGGGCGCTGCGCTGGCGGCCTGTGCGGCCCCGGTCGCTCCAGCCGCGCCGGCTGCGGAAGCCCCGGCCGCGGCCGAAGCGCCAGCCGCGCTTGATCTTCCCTTCGAGGTTGCGCCCGAAGCCATGAACCCCTTGGGGTTGGAAGCGGGAACGCCCGTGGAAGGCGTCTTCTTCGAGGGCGGTCTCGGTCGCGCCTACATCGACAACGCCGCTGAGATCTTCCGCGCTTTGCATCCCGACAACGAACTCTCGGTGGCGGGCATCCAGCGGGTGGGCGAGCAACTGCGCCCCCGCTTCATCGCCGGCAACCCGCCGGACGTGATCGACAACAGCGGCGCCGGCAATCTGGACCGGGCCGCGCTGGTGGCCGAAGGTCAGATGCTGGACCTGGCCCCGTTGATGGCGGCCCCCTCCTTGGACACGCCAGGCAAGACCTTCGCCGAGACCCTCATGCCCGGCTCCCAGGTCAACGGCGTTTGGGATGGCGTGCAGCGGGAATTGGACATCACCCTGACCGTCTTCGGCATCTGGCACAGCAAAACCCTCTTCGAGGAGAAGGGTTGGGAATATCCCAAAACCTGGGACGACATGCTGGCGCTCTGCGAACAGATCAAGAGCGATGGCATCAGCCCCTGGACCTATCAGGGCAAGTTCCCCCAGTACATGGTCTTCGGCGTGCTGACGCCCCTGATCTACAAGAATGGCGGCATGGAAGCCATCATCGCCCTGGACAACCTGGAGGACGGCGCCTGGGAGAACCCGGCCGTAGTCAAGGCGGCGGAGATGATGGCGGAGCTGGCCAATCGCGATTTCATCATGCCCGGCACCGAGGGCCTGACCCACACCGAAGCCCAGGCCGAATGGCTGCAGGGCAAGGCCGCCTTCATTCCCTGCGGCAGTTGGCTGGAAAACGAGATGCGCGAGCTGACGCCTGAGAACTTCGACATGGTGGTCAATCCGGTGCCCGGCCAGACGGAGGACAAGCTCAATTCTCTGCTGGTCAACGCCGGCGAGGAATACTTCGTCCCCTCCCAGGGGGCCAACCCCGTGGGCGGCATGGAATTCATGCGCTGCCTGATGTCCAGAGAGAACGCCAAGTTCTTCGCCCAGAACGTGGGCGTGATCATGCCCGTGATCGGCGGCACCGAGGGCGTCGAGTTGAGCAGCGCGCTGGAATCGGCGCTGGCCGCGGTCAACGCAGCCGGTGATGAAACCTTCGCCGACAAGTTCTACCTGGGCGGCTGGTACAGCGACCTGCGCAGCGAAGTGAAGGACCGCACCGGCGATCTGCTGACCAAGCGCATCACGGTGGATGAGTTCATCGCCGCCATGCAGAAGAAGGCCGATGAGATCAAGGCCGACCCCGATATCATCAAGTACCATCGGGAAGCCTAAGATCCCTGGCGCGGCCCCATAGATGGACCGCGGATGGAGCGGATTGGTCTCCCAGATTTTTTCTAAAAAAATTCGGGTTGTTCCGCCCAATCCGCCCAATCCGCGGTCTATTAAGGTCCAGCGTACAGTCACGTCACTCGCATCTGCGGACGGGTGCAGACAGGTTCATCGACAACAGGAGGTGACGCTTGTATCGCAACAAGTATCGACTGATCATCCCTTTTCTCATTCCATCGCTACTGATCTATCTCACTTTTGTGATCTACCCCTACGCCAGCGCGATGTACATTAGCCTGACCCGCTGGCGCGGTCTGTCCCAGCCGCCCCAGTTCATTGGATTGGCCAATTTCCAGAAGATGCTGCAAGACGAACATTTCTGGAACGCGCTGGGCAACAACGCCGTCTACCTGATCACGCTGCCTACCATCACGCTGATCCTGGCGCTCTTTTTCGCCTTTTTGCTGACCCAGGGCGTGCCGCTGAGCAAATTCTATCGAATCTCCTATTTTTTCCCCCAACTCATGTCGGTGGTGGCCATTGGCGTGCTCTGGAGCTTCGTCTATCACCCCACAATTGGCATCCTCAACTCGCTGTTACAAGCGATCGGGATCTCCAATCCCCCCATTTGGCTGGGCAATCCCAAAACCGTACTGGGTGCGGTGAGCGGGGTTGCGATCTGGCAGGCGGTGGGATTCTACATGGTGCTCTTTATCGCCGCCATGGAAGCCGTGCCCATGAGTCTCTACGAAGCGGCCATGATCGACGGGGCCAACCGCTGGCAACTCTTCTGGAAGATCACCATCCCCATGATCTGGGAAACGTTGATGACAGCCATGATTTTCATCATGATTTTCGCCACCAACATGTTCGCCATCACCCAGACAATGACCCAGGGCGGGCCAAGCCGTTCGTCCGAAGTGCTCTCCACCTTCCTCTATGATGAAGCTTTTCTGGGCAGCAAATTCGGCTACGGCACCGCCATCGCCGTCACCCTTTTCTTCATCGTGCTGGCGATCTCGCTCACGGTGCAGCGCCTCATGCGTCGCGACACTCTGGAATATTGATAGGGGATACTGACATGACAACCACCGTAAAATCCAGCAGCGTGACCGGCAACCAACAAAGCGCAGGCGCGCGTCTCTCCGGGATAGCCATCAACCTCTTCCTGGCTATCTGGGCCGTGATCGTCATCTTTCCCATGGGGTGGCTACTCTATAGTTCACTCAAGACGGATCAGGAGATTTTCTTCAGCCCCTGGACCCTGCCCGCCTCTCCCCAGTGGGACAATTTCGTCCGCGCCTGGCAGGACGCGCATATCGGCGACTATTTTCTCAACAGTTTCATCGTCGTCCTGCCCTCGCTGGCGCTGATCCTGATCCTCTCGGCCATGACCGCGTATGTGCTGGCCCGCTTCCCCTTTCCTGGCAATCGCTTCATCTTCTATCTTTTCCTGGCCGGTATGCTCTTCCCGGTCTTCATGGCGCTGATCCCCCTCTTCTTCCTGGTCAAGGACCTGCATCTGCTCAACACCTTCCAAGGGTTGATCCTGGTCTATGTGGCCTTCTCTCTACCCTTTAGCGTCTTTTTCATGACCGGTTTTTTCAAATCGCTGCCATCGGAACTACACGAAGCGGCCATCATCGACGGCGCCAACCAGTACCAGGTATTTTTTAAGATCATGCTGCCCCTGGCCCAGGCCGGGCTGGTCAGCATCGCCATCTTCAACTTCCTGGGCATGTGGAACCAGTACCTGCTGCCCGTGGTGCTCATGACCGACGCCAAGCGCTATCTGCTCACCCAGGGTCTGGCTTTCATGCTTCACCAGCAATACTACAAAAACGACTGGAGCGGCCTCTTCGCCGCCGTGGCCCTGATCATGATCCCGACCCTGATCGTCTATGTGGTTTTCCAGGGCCAGATCCAGAAGGGGATTACAGTCGGGGCGTTGAAGGGGTGATCTTTTTGACAAGATGACAGAATGACAAGGTGACATCTCCCCCAAGATTGGGGGCCGGGGGGCTAAGACAGGGTGACAAGGCGATCCGGTCACCCTGTTATCTTGTCACCCTGTTATCTTGTCATCCTGCCACGCTTTCCAACCATCACACAGCCAGACGGGAGAAAAACCGTGCTTGCGAACGATTATTTGACGAACGCGCAGGGGGTGTTGCGGAAGATCCAGGAGACCCAGATGGAGGCCATCCTGACCGCAGCCGACTGGATCACCGAGTCCCTGCTGGGCGGAGGCGTCTTCCACGCCTTTGGCAGCGGCCACTCCTACATCATCGCCGCCGAGGCCCACGGCCGCGCCGGCGGGCTGGTGCCTGTGCAGCCCATCTACGACCCGGCCGAGGGCCAGGCCGAACGGCTGGAAGGCTACGCGGCCACCGTGCTCAACCGCTATGACGTGCGCCCAGGCGAGGTGCTCCTCATCGCCTCCAACTCCGGCATCAACGCCGTGCCCATCGAAATGGCGCTGGAGGCCCAGAAGCGGGGCCTCAAAGTGGTCGCCATCACCTCCATGGCCCACACCCGGGCCGCGACGCCCCGCCATTCCAGTGGCAAGAAACTCTACGAGATCGCGGACCTGGTCATCGACAACTGTGGCATCGTGGGCGACGCGGCCATTGAGATCCCCGGCTTCCCCGGCCGGGCCGGCGCCACCTCCAGCATCGCCGGCGCGGCCATCGTCAACGCCATCACCGTGCAGGTGGCCGAAAACCTGTCCGCCCGGGGCGTGACGCCGCCCATCCTCATCAGCGCCAACATCGAGGGCGGGGACGAACACAACGCTCGCATCCAGGCCCAGTATCTCGATCGGCTGAAGCGGACCATGATCCCGGTCTATGCGAAGTAGAGCGCCCGTGCGAGTGCGTCCCACGTCATCCGCCAATCCCCTCCACCAGTCGCTCCCCATGGCGTGGGATGGACCGTCCCAAGACACCGGGTTTTTGACAAAAACCCGGTGTCTACGCGCCTAGCCGCGCCCACAAATTCACCCCCGCGCGCTCGCCCACCAGAAACCGTCGCTCTCCCTCTCGCGCCACGCCGGTGATCACGTACTGTCCCGGTTCCTGGCCCACCAGACGGACGAAAAGCCGGTCCGTGGCCTCGCGCCAAGCCTGGGCCGCGGCCGGGTCCTGCTGCTGGAGAGCAGTCCAGTTCGCGGGGATCTCGATGGCGATGCGGGGGTTGTCGGGCGTGACATCCAGGAGATCCGGGCCATGGTTGACGCGCACAACAGGCCCCGCATCGGCCAGGTCCGGGACGTGGGCGCGGGACGCGGACGTTTCCTGCACCCGCTGGCCGCCCACCAGCCAGGTCACGCCAAAGCGGGACGCGGGCAAGCGGTTGAGCGCGTTGCGGAAAGGGTAAAGGTCGGGATAAAAATCAAAGGCCAGCGCGCGCAGGCGACCGAAGTTGAGCGCGGCGTTGGGAAACTGAAGCGGGTCGAAGGTCCAGTGGACCACGCCCATGCCCTCGGCCCGCGCGTCCTCCCCCTGGATCCGTTTGAGCAGAGCGCCAATGCCCATACCCCGGAAGTCAGGCGACACCCCCATGACCTGGGACTCCAACCGCAGGTCGCCGTTGAAACGCTCATGCCAGCCCGCGGGCAGGCGCGGCCCGCCGAACTTGATGAAGCCCAGCAGAAAGCCGGCCAGCCGCCCCTCCACCCGCGCCACCAGGGAGGAGCCAAGCCCGAAGTCCAGACCGTGGATGTCCGCGGGATAGCTGGATCCGGGCGCGCTGCCCCAGATACAGGCCTGTAGCCCACGGATGCGCGCGGCCTCCTCCTGTGAAGGGCGACCGATGCTGAAGGGGCCGAATTGACGCGCGTCCGGCGCGTAGCGCTGGGGCGACCGGGGATCGTAGAAGACGACGCACGCACCCGGCAAGCGGGCCTCGACCGCGGCAGTCAGCGCGTTCGCGGGCAAACGCGCCGGGGAGAGACCGGGAGTTGGCCGGTGGGCGGCGTTGTCGTGGTCCGTCCCCGGCGCGTGATGATAGCGCAGGGTGTACATCCGCGCGCAGTCAGGGCGATCCGGGTCCGGTCGGCGGGGGAAGAGAAAACCCGCGCCGATCCAGCGCCCGTCCTCGGAAAAACGCGCGATATAGCCGCCGATGCGGGGTAGGGTGGCGGCGAGAAAATATGTAGGGAAAAGAGTTTCGACGTCCGCAGGGGCAATGCGGTCGCAGATGCGTTCGATCTCGGCCCGCCAGTCAGGATGGCCGGCCGCCAACAATGTCACTTCGATCACCAGCCGCCTCCAAAGGATAGAACGCGGATTAGGCGGATTGAGCAGAAAAAGCCGAATTTTGAAAAAATCCGTGAAGATCCGCTCAATCCGCGTTCTATTGTAGTTGCCGGGCCTGGAACGCGCTGTAGAGGACGATAGAGCCGGCCACGGCCGCGTTGAGGCTGGCGATGCGCCCGACCATGGGTAGACGGACGAGGAAGTCACATTTCTCACGCGTCAGGCGGGCCAAGCCTTTGCCCTCGCTGCCCACGACCACGGCTAACGCGCCGCTCAGGTCGCTCTGAGCTAGCGTGGGGACCTCGGGCGCGCCGTCCAGGCCCGCGACCCAAATGTTCTGTTGCTTCAGATCGTCGATGGTGCGGTTCAGGTTGGTGACCCGCACCACCCGCAGATGCTCGACCGCGCCGGCGCTGGCGTTGCTGACTGCGGCCGTAATATGGGCGGCGCGCCGGTCCGGGAGCACGATGCCATGAACGCCCACCGCCTCAGCCGTGCGCATGAGCGTGCCCAGGTTTTGGGGATCCTGCAAGTGATCGAGCAACAGCAGGAAAGGCGGTTCGTCCGCCTTTTTGGCCGCGGCCAGGCAGTCCATGAGGTTGACGTAGGGATAACCCTCCACCTCCAGCGCCACGCCCTGGGCGTTGACCCCCCGGCCGGAGAACTTGTCGAAAAGCCCGCCGCGGATGGTGCGCGTGGGCAGCTTCAGCCGCTCGGCCTCGGCCTGGATCTCAGCCACGATGCCGCCCTTGGCGCTCTTCCGTTCTTCCAGCCACAGCCGGTACATCTGCCGCCGCCCCGCGCGCAACGCCTCCAGCACCGCGTGACGACCGTATAGTAGTTCGCTCATGTCAACCTTTTTTTTATGACAAGATGAAGGGGTGAAGCAGTCATCTTGTCATCTTGTCATCCTGTCATCTTGTCAAATCGCCACGTCGTGCCCTCGCGGCTGTCTTCCAGCACCACGCCCAATTCGGCTAACTGGTCGCGAACTTTGTCAGCCAGGGCCCACTGTTTGGCAGCGCGCAAGTCGCTGCGCACGCTGACCAACAGATCGATGAACGGTTTTGCCGCCACGCCAACGTCGCCCCCCGCGCCCTCGGCCAGTTGCAGGCCCAGGACGCCGCTCAACTCGCGCAGGGTGCGCTGAGCGGCTTCAAAGAAGGGACCGCCCACGCCGGCGTCGCGTGCGCTGTTGATGGCCCGCACTAAATCAAAAAGCGCGGCCAACGCGCTGCTAGTGTTGAAGTCGTCGTCCATGGCCTGGATGAAGGCGATGCGCGCGTCCTCGGTGGCCAGGCGGAGCGCGTCCGCGTCCGGGCCTGTGCTCTGATCGCCGACCGTGGGGCGCAGGGCCGAGCGCAGGCGGGCCAGGCTCCGTTCCGCGCTCTCCAGGGACTCCTCGGTGAACGCGACTGGCTTGCGATAGTAGCCGGAGAAGATCAGCAACCGCAGGGCGTCGCCATTATGCTTGGAGAGGAACTCGTCGATGGTGACCAGGTGGCCCAGAGATTTGCTCATCTTCTGGCCGCCAAGCTGGAGCATGCCGTTGTGCATCCAGTAGCGGGCGAAGGGCTTGCCGGTCAGGCTCTCGCTCTGTGCGATTTCGTTCTCGTGATGGGGAAAGATGAGATCATTGCCGCCGCCATGGATATCGATGGTTTCGCCCAGGTGGTGAAGGCACATGGTCGAGCATTCGATGTGCCAGCCGGGCCGTCCCGGTCCCCAAGGGCTGTCCCAGGACGGTTCGCCGGGCTTAGCTGACTTCCAGAGCGCGAAATCGCCCACGAATTCCTTGCGCTCGTCCTCCTCCACACGCGTGCCGGCCAGCCCCTCGTCCAACTTGCGGTGGCTGAGCTTGCCGTAGTCCTTGTCAGCCAGCACTCGGAAGTAGACATCGCCATCCACCGGATAGGCGTATCCTTTCTCCTCCAGGCCCTGGATCACATGGATGATCTCGTCGATTTCCCGAGAAACGCGCGGGTACTCATCCGCGGGCATGACGTTCAACTGGGCCAGGTGCTCCAGATATTTGTTGGCGTAATGGTTGGCCAACTCCATGGGATCCTCGCCGGTCTCGTTGGCGCGCTTGATGATCTTGTCATCTACGTCGGTGAAGTTGGTCACATAGTGGACCTCATAGCCCTTGTAGATGAGATAGCGACGCACCATATCGAAGACGATGGCGGCCATGGCGTGGCCCACATGGGCGTCGGCGTAAACGGTGGGACCGCAGACGTACATGCGCACCTTGCCCGGCTCCAGGGGGACAAACTCTTCTTTTTTGCGCGTCAGTGTATTGTAAATGCGTAATGTCATGATCAACCCCGATCACTTTCTGGTAGCGATACAAGATAGAACGCGGATTGAACAGATTGGGCGGGGAAAGCCGGATTTTGAAAAAATCCGTGACAATCCGCCCGATCCGCTCAATCCGCGTTCTATCCTTCTGTCCCCGGCACGGCGAAGATGAGCCGGCCGGCGTTAGTCTGCAAAATTTTGGTGACGTGCACCAACACTTCCTGATTGATGTAGGGGCGGCCGTTCTCGATCACCACCATGGTGCCGTCCTCCAGATAGCCCACGCCCTGGTTGGCCTCTTTCCCCTCCTGGATGATCTTGATAGGGATTTCCTCGCCGGGCAGATAGACTGCCTTGACCGCGTTGGCCAACTCGTTGATGTTGAGGATCTTTACGCCCTGGAGTTGGGCCACCCGGTTGAGGTTATAATCGTTGGTGACGACCGCGGCGTCTTTATCCAATCCCAACCGGATCAGCTTATCGTCCACCTGCTTGACGTCTTTGGGATCGTCATCCACAAAGACAATGTCGATGTCCGGATTGTTCTGCAGGCGGTCCAATATTTCCAGGCCGCGCCGACCCCGGTTGCGGCGCAGGGCGTCGGACGAATCTGCGATGTACTGCAACTCCTGGAGGACGAAACGGGGCACCTGCAACTGGCCGAGGAGGAAGCCGGTCTTGGCGATGTCGGCGATGCGTCCATCGATGATGACGCTGGTGTCAAGCAACAGAATGGGGGCTTTGGCGCGCGGCTCCGCCTCCTCCTCGCCCTCACTCCCTTCGAGGCCCGGCGGTTTGATGCCAAAAAATTTGAAAAACTCCCGCTGGCGCATGACCAACGCCGTCGCGCCCAGGTAACCAAAGATAAGCATGGTCACAAAGGGCAGGATGGGACCAAAAGGAGGCGGCAGACGCGAGATGGGAAAGGCCAGCAACGCCGAGATCAACAGGCCGATGATCAGCCCGATGGAGCCGGCCAGCAGGTCCCCCATGGGGATGTTGCGCAAGCCATTACGCGCGGCCCTTGCCGGCGCAGTCACCAGCCAGGGAGAGAGGATGAAGCCCAGCAACGCCCCACCCAACGTCGCCCCCCCAATGATGGGGGCGGATGCGGTGGTCAATTCGGCGCTGCCCTGAAAAGCGATGGCCAATTCGTAGCCGATAAAGCCGTATAAGAGAGCCCCAATAATACGAAACAGAAAATTGAAACGCATGAGTGCAATCTCCACAACGCATTGATGAATGATGATAAAAGGGATAAAATTCGGAGGACCGGAACGCCGATAAGCGCCGGCTCGCAGCCAGAGCCGGAAGCGGATGGGCCGTCCCCCGCGCTTGCCATACAACCGACGCCATGGTACATAGTAAGGCGACAGCGCACCGAAGCAAGCCCTCAGAGAGGGCGTTCCATCGACCATATAGTAAATCGCGTCGTCGTAGCAGAGTCATGATAGATGAATTTCGGATGCGTCTGCTCAGAATCGTTATCAAAAAACGCCAACTCATACGATGATTATTGCATCATACAGGAAACGCGTCAGTATCGCAATCTACTATTGACCCGATTCCAGCTATTACAGCACGGTCCGTTCATAGTATGCGCTTTAACGCAGAACCCGCCGCCAACTGCGTTAAAGCGCATACTACGAACGGGGCGCGCTGAAGCGCGTGCTGCAAACTACTTACAAACAATTCGCGGCCTTCCGCCCGGCTGCGCTATGCGTATTGGGAATGTGCATTCTACAGAAGGAGCTTGACTTACTATGAACAAACGATCTGTACTGATGGGCGTGTTCGCCCACCCTGATGATGAAAGTTTCGGTCCTGGCGGCGTTCTGGCGCGCTATGCCCATGAAGGCGCGGACGTGCATGTGGTGATCGCCACCGATGGCATCGCCGGTTCGGTGGCCGACCCGACCGCAGTGGCGGATCATGAGACCCTGGCCCAGGCCCGCTCGGCTGAGTTGGCCAACGCGGCCGTGGCCCTGGGCGTGACGGCGATCTGGTCCCTGCCCTACCGGGATAGCGGCATGCGCAACACGCCCGCAAACCAGCACCCAGACGCGCTCGTCCAGCAACCCCTGAGCCAGGTCGTGGATCAGTTGCTGGAATATATGCTCCGTCTGCAACCGGACGTCATCATCACCCATGGGCCCTATGGAGGCTATGGCCACCCGGACCACATCCGCGTTTATGAGGCCACGACCGCGGCCTTTCACCGGGCGCGGGCGGAAGCTGCGCAGAATCCCGCGACGAATGGCTGGCGCGGGCCACAAAAACTCTACTACACAGCCATGGACAAACGCTGGTTGAAGTTCATTGTGCGCCTGATGCCCCTCTACGGCCAGGACCCCACCGCCATCGGACGCAACAAAGATATCAATCTGGTGGAGATCAGCCGCTGGGAGACGCCGGTCCACGCCCGCATCGACGTCGGCGACTATCTCGTCTACAAACAGGCGGCCAGCCGCGCCCATATCAGCCAGTACAGCGGCGGTCCCGGTTTCTGGCGCATCCTGCCGGCCCCGCTGGTGAAACGCCTGCGCAGCATGGACACGTTCTCCCGCGCCTTCCCACCGCCCAACGGTCAGGTGGAGTCGGATCTCTTCGCCGGGGTGACGTGAGCCATGAGGCTTGTCGTTCTCCCTTGTCGTGCAGTCAAGAAGCGTGTACACTAAGTGGAAAAATCACGCCCAATTCGAGCCTAGGAGGAGGCATGCAAACGCAACAGCGCTTTCAACGACAACGACGACATTGGACCGGTGGCTCTGGTCTTCCTCACCTGGCTTTTCTGGGGATGGGGGGCGGCCCTGCTCGCCTTCATTTTCCTCTTTAGCTTCGCCGGGCTGATCTGGATCTTCAGCATCCTGGTGACGGGGCTTTGGCTGGGGCGCTGGCTTTCGCGGACCGCAAACTGGAACCTGAGCGATCTCTGGAGCGTGATCATCGGCGTATTGATCATTGCGCTGGTCATCCGTCTGCTAGCGCTGATTCCCTGCGTAGGCGTCCTGGCCGGCGGTCTGGTCTATATGATCAGTTTTGCGCTGGTGACGGGCGCTTGGATCCGTCACGGGGTGGTCGTCCGCCGAGCGTCGATCTGAGTCAGGCGGGGACAAAATAGAACACGGATTGAACGGATTTTTTCAAAATCATCCGCCAAATCCGCGTTCCATCAAATGTGAGCTTACACAGTGATATGGAAATCTCAGAAAAATTCTACGTAGGCGATGTGGTGCAAATGCGCAAGGCTCACCCCTGTGGCGGACATACGTGGATCATCGACCGGGTCGGCGCGGACATCGGCATGGTCTGCCAAACGTGCGGTCATCGGGTGCTGCTGCCTCGGCGTAAGTTCGTGCGCGGGGTGAAGGGGTTTGTGAAGCGCGGGAATGAAAAAATCAAGGATTGAGGATTGGAATTTGAGAAATTGGAGACTGAGGAAAGGCGAGCGGTGCGATGAAACGTGCGGAATTAGTTCATTACCTGGATGAGTACCTGCATATCAACGACATCAAAGACTACGGTCCCCAAGGGCTACAGATCGAAGGGCGGGAGGAAATTCGACGCATCGTCGGTGCAGTGGACGCTCATCTGCCCTGCGTGGAGGCGGCCATCGCGCTGGAGGCCGACATGCTGCTGGTGCATCACGGCGTCTTCTGGGGCGAAGCCAGACGGCTGGCCGGCGGCTATGGCCGGTTGGTGAAAGCCTACATCAACAACGACCTGAATCTCTACGCCGCCCATCTGGCCCTGGACGCGCACCCGGAGGTGGGCAACAACGCCGAACTGGCCCATCGACTGGGGTTGGAAATCGTGGACTGGTGGGCTAATGTCCGGGGCGTGAACATCGGCGTCATCGCCGAGCACCCGGACGGCGTCAAATTGGATTATCTGGTCAGCCACTTCGAGCAGACCGTAGGGCCGGTGAAAGTGGTGCTGGCCCACGGTCCCCGGATCGTGCGCCGGGTGGGCCTCATCAGCGGCTTCGGGGCCGATCACATCGAAGAAGCCGCATCTCTGGGGTGCGACCTCTTTCTGACCGGCGAAACCAGCCACGCCCAATATTACGAGGCCCTCAACGCCGGCATCAACGTCATCTACGGCGGCCACTACACCACCGAAACCGTGGGCGTCCAGGCCCTGGGCGCTCATCTAGCCGACGAATTCGAACTGGATTTCGAGTTCGTGGACCTGCCGACGGGAATGTGAACTGTGACAAGATGAGGGGATGACCAGGTGACCGGGTGAAGCGATCATCATGTCACCTGGTCATCCTGACGCCTCCTCACAGTTCCACCGGCGTCGTCCCCGTCTTCTCACTAAAGAGCCGGGCGATCTCGCCTGGCTCGGCGTGGCGACCAGTGGCCTTTTTGCTGTAGATCAGGTCACCATCTACAATCACCTCAAAGCGTCCGCCGCTAGATGGCAGCATGGTCAGAGATTCGATGCTAAAGCGATATTTGTCCAGAAGTTCGTCCGCCAAACTGACGGCTCGCGGGGTGTAGTTTCACTGCACGCAGTATTCGATGCTGATAACGTGTTTCTGCATAGCGACCTCCTTGCGGCTGATGGCGTTATTTGGGCATGCGACCGCAATTATAACACATTCGCCCTCATCCGGCATGGAACTTTTCCCCCCTTCGCCTTCGTCTTATGGCAGATATGCGGCAGACGCCGAAAGCCAACATGCAGGCATAAAGGATATGAGTTTGGACGAGCCGACGGAGCGCCCACGTCCCCAGACAGACGAACAGGAATGTCACGATGACGTCCAGATGACAGAGGCGTCGCAAAAGGCCCCCGCCGCGGAGCCGCCGACGGCGCGCCCGGATATGAACCGGCGGCGTTTTCTGAATCGGGCCGTGGGCGGCGCGGCCGCGCTCACCCTGGCCGCCTGTGGGCGAGGAAAGAATTCCCAGTCGCCAATGCCGGGACCTACCGCCACCCAGGTGAGCGAATCGAGCCTGATTCCAACGCCGTCGGGCGCACCCTACAAAGTTTTCATGCCTGTGGTGGAGAACGGTCAATCCGCACAGGCCGCTCTGGTCCCAACTATCACCCCGGAGCCGACACTGACGCCCACGCCGCCCAAAGCGACCGCCACGCCCGCGCCGCCGACGCCCACACCAACGCCCGTGGCCACCCCCTTCCCACCAGGACCGCCAGGCAAGCTGGGCCTATTCGTAGCCCGCAACCACCCCCAGCTTTTCGATCTGCTCAAAACCCAGGGCGTCAGCGTGGTCAAGACCTTGGAATTGGATGGCAATTTCGCCAAACAGATCAAGGAAACGTCGCCCCGCACCCTGCTCATCGGACGCATCGATCTGCCCCAGTTGAACCTGGCCACCTTCGATCCACTGGGAGAGGCTCGCCGCTTCATGGAGGAACTGGCGCCTGTGGCTGAGGACCCCCGCCGCCAGCCCTATTTCGATGGCTGGGAGTCCTATAACGAGCCGGTGGCGGCCTCTGGAGACGAGATGGCGAAACTGGCCGAGTTCGAGGCCGAGCGCACCCGCCTGCTGGCGGAGCGGGGCCTGCGCAGCGTAGTGGGCAACTTCGGGGCCGGCCAGCCGCCCCTAGAGCTATGGGAGCGCTTCCTGCCCGCGGTCCAGGCTGTACAACAGTACAACGGTTGGCTTGGACTACACGAATACTCGGCCCCCACCATGTACTACCTGACCACGCGCGAGAACCAGGGCCGCTATCCAGGCGTCTCTCCCGAGGACAGCGGCTGGTTGACGTTACGCTACCGTCAGGTTTACAATCAGATCCTGAAACCGACCGGCCTGGCCGTTCCGCTGATCTTCACCGAACTAGGCATCGACGGCCTGGTGACCGAACGCCCCGGCCCGCCCGATGCGCGCGGCTGGAAGGATTTTCAGCGCTACTGGGCCGAGAACGGCTACGGACTCTGGGGACCGGGGGCCTATATCGAACAATTGGTCTGGTACGACGAAGCCATGCGCCAGGATGAGTACGTGATCGGCGGCTGCATCTACGCCCTGGCCGCCAGCGCCGGCTGGGAGAGCTACGACATTCTTGGTCCCGCCGCCGCCGTACTCGAACAATATCTCAGCGTCCATGCGCCAGCGTAAAACGTAAAGCGTAAGGTCGCAGCAAAGGGAAAGACGCTGTAATCCTGACCCGTCACGCATCACGTCTTTACGTTTCACGCTTTACGTTTCACGCTTTACGCCAGAAAGCATCAACCTATGTCACTCCCTGTCATCCATGCCGGACTCGCCAACACCGCCGCCCTTTTCCTGGCCGCCATTGGCGTCTGGGCGCTCTATCAGCGCATTCGCTCCAACCCGCTGGGATCTAACTGGTTCGGGGCCATGGTGATCGCCGAGGCGCTGCTGCTCGTCCAAAGCGTCACCGGAACCATCCTCTATTTCCAGGGGTTTGGCGCTGTCCTGCCCCGTCCCTTCATCCACATCCTGTACGGTATCGTCTCCATCATCACCCTGCCAGCCGCGTACGGTTACTTCGGCAGCCTGGAGGATGAAAATGTCAAATCCCTGGCCATGGCCGTGACCAGCCTCTTCCTCTGGGGCATTATCCTACGCGCCACGTCCGTCGCCAGCTACCTGCCGCCCTATCTGCAATAACTCAAGTTGTGGTTTGTCCTCGCGTTCGCTTGCTGCTACAATTGCCCCGTAGGTAACGGATGATGCGTTAATGGCACCTTTTCATAAACCACCTCTATCATGTCGAAGCAGGTTTTGGTTCTCAACGCCAGCTACGAACCGTTGAGCCTGGTCTCGGTGCGACGTGCGGTTGTTCTTCTACTGCACGAGAAGGCCGAGTTGCTCGAAGCCACCCAGCAGATGCTCCGCAGCGCCAACCGCAGCTTTCCGGTTCCACTGGTAATCCGTCTCGTCCACTACGTCCGGCTCCCCCACCGTCGGATGCCGGCCACGCGCGCCGCCATCATGCTGCGCGACGCCTACACCTGCCAATATTGCGGTGACACGCCCGGTCGCAACCAGTTGACCGTGGACCACGTGCTGCCCCGCAGCCGCGGCGGCGGTCACGACTGGCAAAACCTGGTGACGGCGTGTCGACGCTGCAACCAGAAAAAAGGCTCCATGACGCCGAGCGAGGCCGGCATGGTCCTGCGACGCAAGCCGTTCGAACCCAGCTACATGGCCCTGGTGTTGCTCAGCAACCCCGTGGCCGCGGCCCGCTGGAAAACGCTTATGGGGTTGCCCGAAACCATCTGAAAAACATCGCCTGATTGTGAACCCAATGACTAATTTTGACGCGCGCCTGGAAACCATCAACGCCATTCATCGCCGCATCGCCGACCTCAACGAGCAGTCGCTGAATCAACTCTCTCAGTACATCAGCTACCTCAAATGGCAGGAGGAGTTGTGGAACAGCCTGCTGGACGAGGAGATCCAAAACGCCCGTCCCGGCCAGGCGCTGCTGTGGCAATTCGACTTCATCGAGGGTTTCCCGGCCGCGCGCCAGGCCGCCACCCGGCTGGCCGACATGATGGAGATCAAGGTCGCCAACGCCACCTGCGGCATGATCCAGCAGATGGCCCTGTGGGAGCACCCCCCCACCCTGGGCGCGGCGGTCTGCGAATACAGCCTGCGCGTGCCCGCGGACGTGAACAGTCTGCGCATGCGCTTCGCCATCGGCATCCGCGATGGCGCGCTGATGGTGGGCGACAACCTCTGCGCCTTCCGTATTTATGTCAACGGCATGCGCATCTGGAGCACGACAAAACAGACCAACGACTGGGAGCGGTTCATGATCGACCTGCCCAGCCTCTCTGGCCAGGAGATCATCATCCAGTTCATCACCGACGGACTAGGAGACAACCGTTGGAACTGGGCCGTCTGGGGCGAACCGCTCCTGCTCGGCTATGGCCCCACTATAACGGACTGATTCCATGAATATCCCGGTAGCTGAAGAAACGCTCTTCGCTTTTCTCTTTCTGCGCATCCCCCTGCTCATCTTTTTCAGCATCGCCACACTGGCCATCCAGGCGCTGCGCAGCAAACTCTACGGCTACCGGTTTTACCGTCCTTTTTTGGTCAACATCGTCCTGGCCTGGATCCCGTTCGCGCTCTCGATCGTGGCCCATGTGACCTTCCTGGCCAACAATTATAGCCCGTCCGCCTGGACGGTGGGCAGCCTGATCATTTGGTTTTTCTTTTTTCCCAACGCCATCTATCTGATCACCGAGGTCCATCATTTTCAGATAGAAACCGACGTCCCCCTCTGGTTCGACACCGTGGCCATCCTGCTGATCGTGCTCAACGGCGTCCTGCTGGGTTCGTTCTCGCTGCTGATCATTCACTTCTTCCTGAATATCTATCTGTCCGCGGGCATGGCCTGGCTGGCGATCATCGCCTACGTCTTCATCGCCAATATCGGCATCTACATCGGGCGCTATCTGCGCTTCAACAGTTGGGATGTGGTCAAACGGCCGGGAGCGCTGATTCGTGCGATCCTCGAACAACTGGGATCGAAAAAAGCATTCGGCGTACTCATGCTCTACGCTACCCTGTTTACGCTCTTTATCATCGCCTTCTATTTGTTCGTCTGGTTATCTTATGACAACTTATACCGGCTGGCGCTGGCCCAACCTACCGGATGACCAGCGTCCTTTAGCACTCATTGCGAGGTGAACCAATGACCCAAAATGACACCTTCCCTTTTGGTCAGGAGATCGTCTGGGAGCCTAATCCCAGGTGGATGGCCGAAAGCAACCTCCAAGCCTTCATGGACCGTCATGACATCGACAGTTATGACGTCCTGTTGGCGCGCGTCAATCAGGACATCGCCTGGTTCTGGGACGCGGTCATGGAAGACCTGGGTATCGAATTCGCGACGCCCTACGACCAGATCGTCGACCTCAGCAACGGACCCGAGTTTCCCACCTGGTGCGTGGGCGGAGAGATGAACATCATCCACAACTGCCTGGACAAATGGCAGCACACGCCCGTGCGCAACCGGGCCGCGCTGCGCTGGGAGGGCGAGGAAGGCCGCCGGGTCACCATGACCTACGCTGATCTCTATTGGGAGGTCAACCAGGCGGCCAACGCTCTGCGCAGCCTGGGGCTGAAGAAGGGTGACGCCATCGGCCTCTACATGCCCATGACGCCTGAACTGGCCGTTGCCTTTCTGGCCATCGTCAAGATCGGCGGCGTGTTGCTTCCCCTCTTCAGCGGCTACGGACCCAGCGCGGTCATCACCCGCTTGGCCGACGCCGACGCCAAGGCCATCATCACCGCCGATGGCATGTTCCGTCGGGGCCGGATCATCCCCATGAAGCCCACGGTGGACGAGGCCTTGGCCCAGGTTCCCAGCGTGGAGCATGTGATCGTGGTCAACCGGGTGGGGCTGGAGGATGTCCCCTGGGCACCGGGCCGAGATCACTGGTGGCATGAGCTAGTCCCGCAACAGTCAGCCATCGCCGAAACGGAACCGGCCGCGGCCGAGGACGTGGTCATGATCATCTACACCTCGGGCACCACGGGTCGGCCCAAGGGCGCGGTCCACACCCACTGTGGCTTCCCCATCAAGGCCGCCCAAGACATGCGCCAGCCCATGGACCTCAAACCCCACGACACCATGTACTGGATGAGCGACATGGGCTGGATGATGGGTCCCTGGCTGGTCTTCGGGACCCTGCTCAACGGCGCGACCATGCTCTTCTACGACGGCGCGCCCGATTACCCGGATGTGGATCGGCTATGGGAAATGGTGGACCGTCACCACATCACCCACCTGGGCGTCTCCCCCACCCTGATCCGGGCCTTCAAGGTGCACGGCGAAGAGCCGGTGCAGAAGCACGACCTCTCCAGCCTGCGCATGGTCGGCTCCACCGGCAGCCCGTGGGACCCGGAGTCGTGGCTGTGGCTCTTCCGCACCGTGCTAAAGAGCGAAAAGCCCATCCTCAACTATTCGGGCGGCACGGAGATCAGCGGCGGCATCATCTGCGGCAACTTCTTCAAACCCCTCAAGCCGTGCGCCTTCTCCGGCCCGGTGGTGGGCATGGACGCGGATGTGGTCAACGACGACGGCAAGCCGGTGCGAGGCGTGGTGGGCGAGCTGGTCATCCGCCAGCCGTGGATTGGTATGACCCGGGGGTTCTGGCGCGATCGGGAACGCTACCTGGACTCCTACTGGAGCCGCATCCCCGGGCTGTGGGTGCACGGCGACTTCGCGGCCATCGACGAGGACGATCTCTGGTACATCCTGGGGCGCAGCGACGACACCATCAAGGTGGCGGGCAAGCGGCTGGGCCCGGCAGAGGTGGAAGCCATCCTCAACGCCCATCCCGCGGTCAAAGAGTCGGCGGCCATCGGTGCGCCCCACCCGGTCAAGGACCAGGAGGTGGTGGCCTTCTGCGTGTTGACGGACGGCTATAAAGCCAGCGAAACCCTGCGTGCGGAGTTGGAAGACCTGGTCACGACTGAGCTTGGCAAACCCCTCAAGCCCCGGGAGATCCGCTTCACCACAGCGCTGCCCAAAACCCGCAACGCCAAGGTCATGCGCCGGGTGATCCGGGCCGCCTATTTGGGCCAACCCCTGGGCGACCTCAGCAGTCTGGAAGACCCGGCTACGGTGGATGCGATCAGGGCATCAAGTTAATGTAAGTGCATAATAGACCACGGATTGGGCGAATTAGGCTGAAGCAGCCGGATTTTTTGAAATCCGTGAATATCCGCTCAATCAGCGTTCTATCGGCTGCGAGCCGGTATAGTTATCATCGAATTTAGTGTAATCGAAATCAGGTGATCAATGAGTTCAATGAAAGATACAAACGAGCAAAACGAAACGGTTGACGGGGCCGCGGAACAGGATTCGGTGGAGTACGAGGAGCCGTCCTTTGCAGGAGGAGGCCACGGTGACAAACCGAAAAGCCGCAAATACGTCGCCTACCTGGCCCTGGGCGCGCTGGGCGTCGTCTATGGCGACATCGGCACCAGTCCTCTCTACGCTTTCCGGGAATCCTTTCATGCGAGCTATGGCATCCCGGTCACCCAGGAAAATGTGCTGGGCATCCTGTCCCTGATCTTCTGGTCGCTGATCATCGTTATTTCGATCAAATATCTCGTCTTCGTCATGCGCGCCGACAACCAGGGCGAAGGCGGCATCCTGGCGCTCACCGCCCTCATCATTCCCAAAGGCAGCCTGCAAAACGGCGTGCCCCGGGGCACGGTGCGCTGGATGCTGATCCTGTTGGGGCTATTCGGCACCGCACTCCTCTATGGTGACGGTATGATCACGCCGGCCATCTCGGTGCTCTCAGCCGTCGAAGGGCTGGAGGTGGCCACGCCATTTTTCCAGCCGTACATCATCCCCATCACCATTGGCATCCTGATTGGACTTTTCCTCTTCCAGAGCCGGGGCACCGAAAAGGTGGGCAACATCTTCGGACCGTTGACGCTGCTCTGGTTCGCGACGCTCGCGATCCTGGGCATCCGCTGGATCATCGAACAGCCCCACGTCTTCCTGGCCCTGAATCCCTTACACGGCCTGGCATTTTTCCTGCGCAACGGCTGGCATGGATACCTGGTGCTCGGTTCCGTCTTCCTGGTGGTGACCGGTGGCGAAGCGCTCTACGCGGACATGGGCCACTTCGGCAGCGCCCCCATCCGCCTGGCCTGGTTTACGATCGTGTTGCCGGCCCTGTTGCTGAACTATTTCGGCCAGGGCGCGCTCCTGCTGGACCACCCGGAAGCGGTGGTGAACCCTTTCTATCGCATGGCCCCCACCTGGGCGCTCTATCCAGTGGTGGCCATCGCCACGACGGCCACGGTGATCGCGTCCCAGGCGCTGATCACCGGGGCGTTTTCCCTGACCATGCAGGCGGTGCGGCTGGGCTATCTGCCCCGGGTCGACATTGAGCACACCTCCCACAAGGAGATGGGCCAGATCTACATCAGTTCCGTCAACTGGATCATCATGGTCGCCACCATCGCCCTGGTGCTAGCCTTCAAATCATCCAGCAACCTGGCGGCCGCCTATGGCGTGGCCGTGACAACCACCATGGTGGTCACGACGCTGCTGTTGGCCACGGTCGCCCGCGAGCGTTGGAACTGGAATCTGCCGGTGACTATCGCCATCGTCGCCTTCTTCCTCGTGATCGATCTGGCGTTCTGGGGCGCGAACCTGGTCAAGATCCCGGCCGGCGGTTGGTTCCCTCTGGTCGTGGGGGCCATCGTCTTCACCGCCATGACCACCTGGAAACGCGGCCGCCAGATCTTGCGTCAGCGCCTGCGCGTCAGCTCGGTCAAGTTCTCCGATTTCATCCAACGGCTGCACACTGACACAGTGGTGCATGTGCCGGGGACCGCGATCTTCATGTACAGTTCGCCTCAAGGCACGCCTCCCGCCTTGATCCAGAACCTGCGCCATAACAAGGTGCTCCATGAACGGGTGATCCTGTTGACGGTCAAGACAGACACCATCCCCCACACGCCGACGGAGCGGCGGATCGAAGTCCAGGACCTGGAAAAGAACTTTTACCGCGTCATTCTTCATTACGGCTTCATGGAAACGCCCAATGTCTCCAGAGATTTGAAACTGGCTGCGCAATATGGCCTGACCATCAAACCGACGGAGACCAGCTTCTTCCTGGGGCGGGAACGCCTGCGCGCGACCGAACGCGAGGGAATGGCCATCTGGCGCGAAAACCTCTTTATCCTCATGAGCCGCAACGCGCGTAACGCCACCGACTTCTTCGAACTGCCGCCTGGGCGGGTAGTGGAATTGGGCGTGCAGGTGGAGCTTTGACGCAAATTAGCTGCGGATTGATCCACTAACTCCGCCCAAGTTGAGGAAACGCCCGTTCCGTTCGAAGCTGCCGGGGAGTTCGAAACTCCCCGGCAGGTGGCGAGCGTGAAAGGGCGTCAGCCATTCCCCCTCCCCACCCTCCAAAACGCTTTGCTAGATTCTGTTCTATAGAGTATCCTTGCACAAGGATACAGCGTATTCTCTTCATAGAATAGAACAGCTTCGCACTCGCCCCGAAAATATTAAGGCCCTTCCTGGGAATTAACGTCCCCGGCACTTGTCACGAGTTTGGCGCTGACCAGAGTGCGACTGGAAAATGCCGGGGACATGACGTGTATTTATTTTCTTGAAGTAGCCTAAGCAGACGCCTCACCGACGCCTTCGCTATTCATTCTTCTCTATCAGTGGAGGGTAACACCATGTCAAAAAACCATCTCACCCCCGTCGCAGTGACGTTGGGAGGGGTTCTCATCGCCCTCCTGCTGACGCTTAGCGCGCCAGGGATCGCACATGCAGCCCCCCAGTTCGCCACCCCCCAGGAGCCGGACGACCCACTGGACACGCCCATCACGCTGGTGTCCGAGAGCAGTCCCAACACGTTCAACGAATGGACCATGGGCGGCGGTCTGCTCTACTGGGCCCAACGTTGCTTCGGCGGCGAATTCCGGGGAGACGGCTACCTGAAACGGATGCCCGCCAATGGCTCCATCCAACGCACCCTGGCCACAGTATCGCCCAGCTTTTGCGTCACCTTCCTCTCCATGGCCGCGGACGAGGACGGCGTCTTCTACTTCAACGACGACGCCTCGCCCGACCGCATCGAACATATCCCCACCGCCTCTCCCTACACACCCGCCACGGTTTACGCCCTGAGCGCAATCTCCCAGAAACCACGCACAGACCTGGAACCACACGGCGAGTACGTCTACTGGGGAACGACGGGCAACCAGATCCTGCTGGCGCGCAAGGATGGGACGGGTGGGGCGGAAACCGTCGCCAACACAGGGGCCAATGTCCAGGACGTGATGTTGGTGGGCGACTCCGTCTACTGGCTGGATGACAGCGGTCTCTGGCAGACCAACGTCACCTGTGGGACCCCTTTCCCCTGCCCCAAGGAGAAGTTGGTCACCACCAGCGGCGATCATCTCCTCTATGTTCCAGGGTTCCTGTTCTTCTCATACAGCATCTACTGGGTGGAGAATGGACCCCAGGAGAAGATCCGCCGCTACGCCTGTAACTTCATCATCGGCAGCGGATGTACCTGTAGCGCATCCGGTCCGCTCTACACCGCGCCCAGCGATTGGTCCATGGGCCAGTTGACGAGCGACAACGGCAGCCATCTCTTCTGGACCGAGAACTACTTCAAAATCGGCGATCCTCCCGATGGCCGGGTAATGCGCGCGTCCACCAGCGGCAGCAGCTGGAGCGCCGACGAAATCGCCGTGAATCTACCCTACATTGACAGACGCATGTTCGCGGACAACCGCAACATCTACTTCGCCACTATCGCGGGTTCCCCCACTAAGATCATGAGCTTACCGTTCGACGCCACCGCCATCGAACGGGACCTGGCCGCGGACAAGTGGGAGGTCACCCAGGGCATTCAGAACACGGCCAACAACGTCTCCCTGGTCGCGGACAAGACCACCTACGTGCGCGTCTACGGCAAGAACAACAGCGGCCCGCAGGCCGTGGCCGCGGAGGCCTATCTCTACGGGACCCGGGACGGTTCGCCCCTGCCCGGATCCCCCCTGCGAGCGCTGAACGGCGTCCAGAATCTGACTGTGGGCGGCGGCTATGACCGGGCCAGGATCGACGATGGCTGGCTCTTCCGCTTGCCCGCAAGCTGGACCGATGCCGACACCATCAACCTGCGGGTGGTGGTGGACCCCCGTCAGGTCTACTCGGATCCCAACCGGGGCAACAACGAAA
>JAJRVT010000073.1 GCA_024277175.1 Chloroflexota bacterium
CAGCCGGGGTCTGATCCCATTTGGCAAAATCCGGACGGAGCATGCTCGCTTTCCTTTCGGGTGCATTCACTGGTTTTCACTTTTCTATAGTGTACCATCACTTCCGAAATAAGTTGTGTTTTCATTCTAACTTCAGTTTAGCCCAACCCTGTCGCCAACTGCGCTAGAGCGCATACTACGAACCGTCTATATTCGTCTGCATACGAAGGAGGCAAGTCAGATGGTCAAAGTCATGATCAGCTACGATATGGTCGAGGGCAAGGAACGCGAATGCCAAGAGTATCTGGCGAACCGGATCGCGCCGGCCTTGACTAAGATGGGCTTCCAAGTCACGGACGTCTGGTACACCGTCTGGGGGGATTCGCCGCAGATCCTGGGGGGAGGCGAAGTCGCTAGTCTGGAGGATGCGCGTCGCATCTTTCAGTCGGACGAATGGCGGGAGATCGAAGCCGCTTTGGAGCCGATTACCGAGAACCTCCAGGTCAAAGTGGTCAAGCCGGAGATGACATGACCTGCCACCCTCTGGCCCAGAGCAGGCCTCGACCTACAGGCGACACCGGAGAAGGGCTGGGGCCCAAGCCGCTGGCCCTGGTGGTCTTCCTGGAAAATGTGGGTCATGTTCTGGGGATCAATCTGCCCGCCTGGGTCATGAACGTCATCGACTACGCCACTGAGGAGTACGCTAAACTGCTGCTGCATCTCTACGGCGCCTATCGACGCTACGATAAGGTCGTGATTCTGGAGGATGCACAGGCCACCGGGCCGGATCTGGTCCGGGCGTTGACAGAGACCAGCCGGACCCACCGGGTGGATGCGCTTTTATTGGTCCACGGTCGGGAGGGAGCGCTGGTTGGGTACAAAGGCGAGGTGATGGTGGGCGCCGAGACTTTCGACCCGCTGATCGCCGCCTATCGGCATGACCCATCCTTGCTCGATCTGCGCATGGTCTATGGGCTGAACTGTTATGGCGCGACCCTGGCCCAAACCTGGCTCGATCTGGGGGCGGAGGCGGTCAACGGGTCGGTGGGCGTCAACTGGTTTCCAGAGCCGAGCCTATCCATTTTTTTGCGTAGCTGGATCGGCGGGCGCCCCTACAGCCAGGCCGTCTGCCGCAGCAACTATCTCTCCAGCCGGGTTTGGGGGCGGATCTTACCCGCTAAAGCGGGACGGCCTGTTCATCCCTGGGTCGAGAGCAGTCGCCAGATGGTCTATGGACGAACCGATCCTACCATCGACCAGCTGTAGGTCATGCACCCCTGCATGACGCCCCGGCCAATCCACCATGTCGGACGGGGATGCCCGATCCATTACGATCCGTCTGAATAAAAACGCCGGATCTCCGCAAAGGAGACCCGGCGTTTCTGGTTCATCCATTAGGGTGCTGTGCGTGACGTCGGCTGATTAGGCGACGCCCCCTTCCTCGATATTTCGCACCGCCGTATCCTCACGCATATTGTCGATCTCATGCTGGTGGATGGCCTCCAGGACTTTGGTGGAGACGCCAAAAGAGTGGGCTTCACCGCCGGCCGCCCGCAGTTGCTCCATGGTCGCTTCGACTTCGAAGTCATCGCATAACACCACCAGGGCCGCGCCGCCATCCTCCAGCCGCGCCTTGACCGCATTCATGGCCGCGTCGCTGAGGCCGAAGGATTCGTGGGTCACCGCACCGACCGCGCCGCCGATGGCGCCGCCGCCTAACGTTCCGGCCAGCAGAGAGAGCCCACCGGTCAACCCGGCCGTCACCAGCCCGATGGCGCCGCCAATGAGCGCGTCCCGCCCCGCTTTCGATTTTCCGTAACGTTTACTCTTTAACTTTCCTTTTTCAGATTGGGTCAGCCTGCCGATAGCGCCCAATTTGATGTCTTCGTTGGCCTTGTCCCAACTCATCAAGGCAGCCGCCGCTTCATCGGCGGCGTCAACGTTCTCAAAATAGGCGACGACAACCTGCGAATTCAGATCTGTTGTCATGGTTGCTCTCCCTGTGGAACGATTTTGTCGAGGCGATGATGAGTTCGTCGCTGTTATTTAGTCGTCTTCTTGAATATAACCTTGAAGCTGGTGTGAATGCCTCGGAAGCGATCCTCGATGCTGCCCATGCCCGCGCCCTTGAGCACGTCGCTGGGTAAGCCTTCCACCTTGACGTTGTACGCATAGCCAGCGGCGTACATCTGGAAATTATAGCCATAGTCTGGCGCAGGCTTGTCTTCGATGCCCTTGGTGTAAGAACCGTCGCCCCAGAAGGTCGTGACCGGTTGGCCCACAATGCGGTTGCCGTTCTCATCCAATACTTCAACATAGATATGGTGCTTGCCGGCGGATTCCTGTTCGTTCATCCACGAAGCTTCGATGATGCGCCAGTACTGCTGACCCGGCTCCACCTGAGCTTCGTCGACGCCTACGCCCAGTTGATCCAGACGCGGATCCCAGGCGCGGGGCGCGGCCACGGCCGCAGCTTCCACCTCAGGCTCCGGCTGGGCCGCGACCGGCGCGACGAAGACAGGAACCGGTGTGTGGGTGGCCGTGGGACGCGGCGTGGGCGTATTGGTCGGCAGCGGTGTGGCTGTCGGGATGGGGGTGCTGGTGGGGAAAGGCGTGTAGGTTGCGGTGGGAGACGCCTGACTGTCCGCCAGGGCCACGGCCTGGGCCATGTCTTCGTCCATGGCCGCCACCTGGAAACTGCCCATGCGCGCCACCGCCTCCAGCGCGTTGTTGCTAGAGATTGCCGCGTCATCCGCGGGGGGACGTGAGCCGGGCAGCATCTTCATCAATGCCATGGGCGCGGCCACGCCGATCAGATAGACCAAAACCAGCACCAGGAGGAGCACCTGAACTTTGCCCATAGTGCTCATATTGCGGAAGCGTTGAATCAACCCCGGCTTCAGGACGGGCTCGCCCGCGGGCGCCACGCCCTGGCGATTTTGATAGCCTGGGGGGGCTCCCATGGGGGCGGCGGGTGCGTAGCCCGGTCCCGGTTGCACGCCGTCGGCCTGTTGGCCAAAACGCTGGCTCAACATGCGGCTGATGTTGATGGCGAGCAGCGGGAATTGGGAGATAAGCCGGTCGAAATCCCCTTTGTTCAGGGTCCAGAGGTCTACATCCGTTTCTGCGAAAACGGCGGCGCTGTGGGGCTGGTTGTTCAACAGCGCGCGTTCGCCGAAAGCGTCGCCCGGCCCCAGCAGCCAACTGCCGCCGTTGAAGGGCTGCACCCGCACCTGGCCGGATTCCACTAAGAAAAGATGCTCCGGCGGCGCGCTGGCGCGCAGGACCTGCTCTCCGGCACGGTATCGGTTCGGCTCCAGATGTTCGGCGATCTGGGCCAGTTCGGCGTCGGTCAGGCCAGCGAAGAGTTGAAAATCCCGGAAACGGGCCACGTCCACACTGCTGGCGGCGCTGGCGAGACGGCTGGCCAGCGCCGCGCTCAGGGCTTTGCCGATGGCCGGGTGCTGCTGGGTCAGTGCATCCAGATCAGCCTTGGAGAGCGCCCACAGGTTGGTGTGGCGGATCGCGGTGGCGTCTTCGGTGCGAAGCTGACCGGAGATCAGGCTCATCTCGCCGAAGAAGCCGTCCGGGCCAATGCGGGCCACCTCTTCCAGCGCGCCCGACGCGTTTTCCGCCAGCAGCTCCACTTCGCCGCTTTCGATCAGGTAGAAGGCCTCGCCCATCTCGCCGATACGGTAGACTCGCTCGCCGGCCGGGACGTGTTGCACCGTCATACGCCGGGCCACGGCCTGTAACGTCTGGGGCGGCAAATCGGCGAAGATCGGCATCTGAGCCAGACGCATGACTGCTTTGGCCTGGTCGGCTCCACTCAGCGGCGAACGCAGGTTGACGCTCAGGCTGCGACGCAGGCCAGGGTGGCGGCTGTTGACTTCCTGGAAACCCTGGGGCGTGAGCACCCAGACCAGGGCTTCCTCCAGCGCGGTGGCGCTATGGGTGTAGGGTTTGTTGGTCAGCAGGGCGGCCGCGCCCAGGATCTGGCCGTGGGTCGCTTGCTCGCTCTGGCCGGCACCGCCCGATTCGGGCTGCAATTCGATGGTTCCGCGCTCGATGACGAAGAGACCCCGGGGCGCTTCGCCGGCGCGATAGAGGCCAACGCCAGCCGCGAGATCCTGGGGTTGCAGGGCTGCTGCGACCGCTTCCAGCGTATGGCGGGGAACGGCCCCCAGTTCAGTCGTTTGGCCCAACAATTGGACCAGATAGGCCTGCATCTGGACGATCAACGCGCCAAAATTGCGGCTCAGCTTGATGCCGATGTCCGGTTGTTGCAAGAGGATATCGCGCAGATGGCTGTTGTCGAGGGTCCAGTACGAGATTTCAGAGACTGCGGTCGCCGTTAGTTCATGGGACCCGCCGCGGAAAAGGGCGTCTTCGCCCAGTACGCTGCCTGGTCCCAGGGTGGCCACGCTGGAGCCGCCGGCTGTAGTCAGGCGCACAAACCCTTTGCCCAGCAAATAGAGCGCATCGCCCCTGTCGCCGCTGACGAAGATCTGCGTGTTCGGTTCGTCCTGCGCCGGCGTAAACTGCTCGGACAGAATCGCCTGTTCATTTTCGTCCAACCCGGCAAAGAGCGGAGCGAATTGGATGAATTCTTCTTTCACAACACCCTCCTTGACATCGACGAAACGACAATCGATGGAGAGATGACTATTAAGGGCGAGGGGCGAGTTTTGCGGGGAGCGCCGCCAGGCCGTCAAATTCACGTATTGATTAGGTTACGTCTCACGCTTCACGACATTATACCAGATTGGGCCGCCAATCAATAGTTTCGCTGAAAGGTCACGGTCCAACTGTAATGCCCCCAGCAACCGGGCGCAGCCTGAAACGCCGGACAACTTTCGGCGTCGGCGCAGTAGCGGGCTCCGATCAGGGTCTCGATGGGGATCTCCGCCGGGTGGGTGGTCATACCATAGGCTACGTCGCTGGTGGCCTCCCGCCCGCCTGCATCCTTCTCCACTTTCACTTCCTGCCCGCCGCCGAGGACGAATTCGGTGCGTCCTGGCCCTTTGTCGCCTGTGATCTGGGCTTCCTTGGCGCCGAGTTGGGCCCGGATCACCACGCCGTTGATGGGCGCGCCGTTGGCGTCGATGACTTCCACCACCAGTTGACGTTTTTCGCCGCACGTCACCGAGGGGCCGTCCAGCCGTCCGCCGTTTTCGTAGACGTCCCACAGGCGTTTGCCCACCAGGGTGAAGTGGGGCGGCGCATTGGGATCGACGGCCGGGGCCTCTGGTTCGGCCTCTTCCGGCGGGGCTTCGACCACAGGCTGGGGCGTGGCGGTCGGCTCTGGCGGCGGGGGGATGTTGGCGGCCACGGCGATGGCCTCAGCGTCGCCGCTGGTCTCCACCAGTTGGCCGTAGACCCAGCCGGTCCCGCCGGTCTCCAGTTGCACTTCCCACCAGTCGCCGTCCGGGTTTTTGCCGGTGATCGTGGCCTCTTTCTCATCCTCCAGCGCGCCGATGATGGGGTAGGTGACGCCAGGCCCGCTGCGCACGTTCATGGGCAGGGTCGCCCGCGCCATGGGCGCAGACGGTTGGGGTTCCGCGGTCGGCGTCGCGGTCGGCAGCGTAACCTCGACCTCCGCTGCCGGCTCGCTCGCTTCGCCCGCGTCAGAGTCAGCGGGGGACGGAGGCCCATCCGCCGGCTGATCGCCCGTAGGGGATTCACCCGCGGGTCGTTCGGTGGTCGTCAGATTTTTGGCGTCCGTATCCTGGGGCGCCACCGCCGCGGCCAGGGGAGCGACCGCGGCCGGCTGTGCGTTTTCTGCCGCGGATGCTGCGCCCGTCAACAGATTGTTCTGTGTAGCGTAGTTGTTGATGGCGGAGGAGGCCAGTCCCAGGGCCTCGCTCAGACGCACGAGATCGGCGGCTGCGTCCGGGTTGCGGGCGATGGCGTTTTCGGTCACGAAGATCAGCCATTGGCCGCCGTTGGCCACATCCAGTTCGTCCAACTGGCTGCGAGCCTGCTCTACGTTGCCGCTGGCTGCGAACTCCTGGGCGATGCGTTGTGTGTCCGCCAGCAGCAGTTCGTCATCGGCCGCGGACTTTTCAGGACCGCAGGCCGCCAACAGCAGAATCATGCTGAAAAGGGCCGCCGCGAGCAGCAGCCGCGAACGCCTGGGACGGCGGTGGTTGTTGGCTGTAGCTTGATGGGTGGAAACGGGCCGAGACGATAGGGGAGAGGAAAAGATCGGTTTCAGTATGCGTTTTTGAGTGGTAGTCATTTATCTATCTGCTATCTCAGTCAGTTTTGTCAGACGCCTGATGTGTGTCATCTCAATACGTCAAGGCGAAAGAAACCGAGTTTTTGCGAATGGTGCGGCGTCCCCAGAGGGAAGTGCGAAAAACTCAGTTTCTCACCCAGATTATTGAGAAGATATCCTGAATGCTGCTATAATAAACGTCAATTTGCAGGCGATGGTTTCAGGCCAAGGCGTTTGGCGCCTGGAAAAACTCATGGATGCCTGCCAGACGAGTCGGGGGCGAAACGGCGCTGGGCGCTAATAGTACAAACACCTAACCATGCGGTTAAGTGTTTGCGGAAGGTCTCGACTCAAGCGCGATAATTTCTGCAATCACCAGGCTCGATACACCGAGTTCAGGGTTATAGATGCCGAAGGTGGGACTCGAACCCACACGGGTCACCCCACACGAGTTTGAGTCGTGCGCGTCTGCCAATTCCGCCACTTCGGCAAGGTTTTCAGGACGTCCAGTATATCCGATCGAGCGCGTAACCGTCAAATATGCGGCTTTCATTTTGACTGATTTAGTCTCTGCCAGCCAACCTCAAAACCCCTCTGGCCCCTTGACCGCCAGCCGTGAGCAGGCGGTCATTGAACGCGCGCAGGCCCAGGATTTGGACGCCTTCAACCAGCTTGTCATCGCCTACCAGCGCCTGGCGTTCAGCGTGGCCTATCGCATGTTGCAGGACGAAGACGCGGCCGCCGATGCGGTTCAGGAGAGCTTCATCAAGGCCTATCGCGGGCTACACACCTTCCGCGGCGGCAGCTTCAAAAGCTGGCTCATGCGCATCGTCACCAACACCTGTTACGACGCGCTGCGAACCCGTAAACGGCGGCCCATCGACAGCCTGGACGCGTTGCCGGCCGAACAGGAGCATGACCCTCATCTAATCGACGGCGCTGAATCTCCCCACGCCTACGCCGAACGCATGGAACTGAATCGCGCCATCGAGGGCGAGATCACCGCCCTGCCCGAGGATCAGCGGCTCATGATCTTGCTACGCGATGTGCATGGATACACCTATGAGGAGATCGCCCAGATCACAGGCGCGCCCATGGGCACCGTCAAATCCCGGATCAGCCGCGGTCGCATCAAACTGCGCGAGCGTCTGCTCGCTCAGCCGGAACTATTGCCCGCTGCATTCCGTCCTAAGGCATAGAATTTTACGTCTATTCGAGCGACCTGTTTATAGAATGGCTTTGTAGTAGATGACCATGTCCCAATACAGCCACGTGACCGATGACCTGTTGTCGGCCTATCTTGACAACGCCGTGACGGCCAGCGAACGAACGTTGGTCGAAGACGCTGTTGCCAACGATCCGGACATCGCGTGGCGGTTGATGACGCTCCAATATACGGTCGATCTGCTGGGCAAATTGCCCGACATCACCCTGCCCCGTTCGTTTGTATTGAGCGAAGCTATGGTCGCCGAGGCGGCCATGGAACCCGCGGGTGCGTCGGCTTCACGCGCCGCTTCCCGCCCTCGCCCGGCTTTGGACGCCCAATCCGCCGGCTTCTGGGCGTCATGGCGGTCATTCTGGCGGGGGGGCAATCTTTTTCTGCGCAACGCCGCCGCCGCCAGCCTGGCCGCGTTTTTGGTCCTGGCCGTGGGCGGCTTCGCCTTCGCTCCAGGTGGCGCATCCACCCCTGCACCGTCGAGGGAGTCCGTCGCCTTCCAGGCCGCCGGGCCGGGCGAAGAGGCTGGCGCCGTCTCTTCTCTCCAGTCGCAGGCTGATAGCCAGACGCAAGCCGACTCGTCCGCGTCTATGGCCGTAGCGACTGCGTCTGCTCCGGTTTCAGCGGACGTTCTGGAGCGGGCGGAGGTCGCCCCTGTAAGCCAACCCCAACCGGCGGCCGTCGCGCGCGTGGCGCCGCCATCCCCCGCGGAAGCCCCGGCGGACGACTCGTCAGCGCCTGCGACGGCCGCGGCTGAAGTCGCGGAGACCCAGGCCGAAGCGTCCTCCCCGGCGTCGACGGAAGTGGTGGCGGCGGCAGCCGTGATGACTGTGGAAGAGGAAACAGCGCAGGGTACAGCCCCGGCGGAAGCGCCCGCTGTGCAGTCGGCCACCGTGGCTTCGACCCGCACCGAGATAGTGATCGCCACCGGTCTTGTCAGCGCATCGTCACTCGCAGCCGAGGAGGAGGCGACCGGCAGTGAAGAGGCCGCCGCGTCCATGGCCGTGGCCGCGGCGGATAAACCGGCGGCTGAGGCCGCGGAAGCTGCGTCTGCATCCTCGGACATGGCCACAGATGACTCCGCAAATGAATCCTCAGACGATTCCATGGGTGAACCTTCTACGGCGGAAGTCGAACAGTCTGCGGAGAGCGCCCCGGCGGTCGCCGTAGCGAGCGTCCCCGAAAGCGCGGCGGCGGTGGCGCAGGCAGACGCGTCGCTTAGCCAGACGACGCAGCTTGCGCCCTCTGAGACGTCGGGGCTCGCCCCCTTCCAATATCTGCAACTGATCGCGTTGGCGTTTTCCCTGCTCTTCGCCGGTCTCTGGCTGCTGAGTCGCCGCAACGCCTCCCCTTCCCGCTAAACAGCGGAGCGCCCCATGCCCGAACTGCCCGAAGTCGAAACTTACGTCCGCGAGCTGGAGCCTGACCTGCGCGGGCGGAGGGTGACCGGCGTCGCCATCCGCTGGCCGCGCATCATCGCCGCGCCCGGTCCCGACGAGTTCGCGCGCGAACTCGTCGGGCAACGGTTCGCAACCTTTGGCCGCCGGGGAAAGTATATGCGTTTCGGGTTGGTGCGGGAGGGGAATGAGGCGGGAGAAGAGGAAAGCGACAAACCGTTGGGTGACACGCTGATCGTGCATCTGCGCATGACCGGCAAGCTTCAGGTCATGGCCGGCGAGGCTGAGCCGGGCAAACACACGCACCTGATTCTGGACCTGGACGATGGCCGGCGGCTCCACTATACGGATCCGCGCAAGTTCGGGCGCATCTGGCTGGTCCCGGACCCGGAGCCGGTCTTTCGTAAGCTGGGGCCGGAGCCGCTGGGAGACGAGTTCACGGCCGCGGCCTTCGCCGAACGGCTGCACGGGCGGCGGGCGAGCATCAAGGCGCTGCTGCTCAACCAGAGCATTGTGGCCGGCGTGGGCAACATCTACGCGGACGAGGCTCTCTTTCTGGCGGGCGTGCGCCCCACCCGGCCGGGTGGCGAACTGACGCCAGCGGAGATCGCCCGCCTGCACGCGGCCGTCCGCGCCATCCTGGCCCAGGCCATCGAGTTCCGGGGCAGCAGCCTGGGGGACAGTGCGCTGCAGAACTATCAGCGGCCCGGCGGCGAGTCGGGCGGTTTCCAGGACCGGCATCGCGTCTTCCAGCGCACCGGTCAGCCCTGCCCCGTCTGTGGAACGCCCATCGAGCGCATCGTCCTGGCCCAGCGCAGCACCCACTTCTGTCCGAGGTGTCAGAGATGACGGTCGTCGTCGCCCATCAATACCCAGACGCGCTACGCCGTCGCTTGCCCTCTTCGAACTGGCGGCGGAGCTCCGCTTCCCGTTCGTCCGCTGCCCGTTTGCCGTCGGCCAGGGCCTTGTCCAGCCGCGATTGATAGTGTTCGTCGTAGGTGGTGTCGTTCGACGGCCCGAAGATGTAGCTGACCACCAGCGCCGCAGCCGCGCCTACGGCCGCACCGATCAGAAAATTCGATAATTTCCCCATGTTGAGTCTCCCGCCATTGGTTTGAGATGGTCAAAGTTGGTAGGGGCCAGTTGGCCTGTGAAGCGTTAGAGCCATTCGTTTGAACGGTATTCCGTCTTGCCGCCCACAAACTCATCGAATAGTGTTCGATGCGCTTGCAATGAAAACTCATCCTCTCTTGCTGCATATGTTTTCACCCACTCGATGAGCATCGTTAAATTGGCGTCCTGTTCCGCTGCTGTCGCATATTTGTGCGTTTCCCACGGTCTGGCTCGACAATTTGCGATACATGTTTCTACGCCGGGGTTCGGGAAGATGATCCGGTTCGCTGTCTTCATTGTAAAAGCGAGTAAGTCAGCGTAACAACCTTCAATCACCCACTGAGGGTTGCTGGCTTGAAACCCTTCGATTTTTGCGCAGCCCTGATCCAGAGGCGCTCTTGTGGGGGGACTGGTCTTTTCCCACGCCAATATGTCCAGATCCAAGTGGGGCAATCCGTGTTCACTCGACAACGCGTTGGCCAGAGTGGACTTTCCCGATCCCGAGTTGCCAAATATGACTATTCGATACATCTCGTCTCTTCGATGCATGGTTGTTATTCGCCCCTTCCTCGTAAACGCCGCCACGCCACAACGGTAACACAAACGCTAACCGTCGTCAATCCAAATGGCTGTACCCAGGAATGGGCAGGGAACTGTTTGGCCTGGGAGAGTCGACGCGAAGAAGCCTGGCTGTTGTTCAAAGCCAGGCTTCTTTCATCGCTGTTCTCGTATCATCTCAATAGTTCGGGGCGCAAGAAACCGAGTTTTTTACGTCGCCACTTCGGAGATGAAGAATATTCGTATCTATTCAGGCACGAACCCAATAGACCGCGGATTGGGCGGATTGAGCGGGTCAAACCGGATTTTTCTTTGAAAAATCTGGCGGTTTCAGCCCAATCCGCCCAATCCGCGGTCTATGATGAATAGTTACGAATATTCGTAAAAACTCGGTTTCTCCCCTGGTTTATTGAGCAGATACCTGTCCTCTATGTAACGTTTTGGCACCTGCTTTAGCTGGCTGCGCCGTCGATCACCTGAACGTTCTGGGCCTCAGCTTCGCGGGCTGCGTCCGCCACGGGCGCTTCCGGCAGAAGCAGACCCAGGGCGAAGTAGACGATGGCCCCCAGGCCGATGCTGCCGACGCTCAGGGCCGCCCAGATCAGGCGCACCAGGTTGGCGTCGATCCCCAGCCGCTCGCCAATGCCGCCGCAGACGCCCATGAGCACCCGGTTGTCCCGGCTGCGGGTGAGGGGCGCATGGCGGCGAACCGCGTCCAGGCCGCCCTTCAGATCGTCGGTCGAAGGCGTCTTGCCGTCCACGCTGCTGCGCACCCGGCTGGTGACGTTGTGCAGATCCGCCCGCCAGTTGCGACCGCCGCCCCGCAGCAACAGGTAGCCGGCGCCGATCAGCACCGCCGGCCAGAAGAGGACGCTGACCATGCCCCAGATCAAGGACCACATGCGGGGCAGAATGCCGATATTGGCCAGGAACCAGAGCGCGCCCAGGCCGATCAGCAGATAGGCGGTGCGGGCCAGGGTCTTGTCGTTCAGCTCGATGGCCGCTGAGCTCAGCTTTCCGTCGCGAACCGTGCCCACGGGCAGAAGCGCCCACAGGGCGAGATAGGCCAGAAAACCGCCGCCGCCGGTGATCAGCGTCAGGACCACCCAGAGCACCCGCACCAGGGTCGCGTCCACGCCCAGGAAATCGGCCAGGCCGCTACAGACGCCGGCTACCATCTTCTCGCTGGGCGAACGGTAGAGGGTGCGCGGGGGGGTGGGTTCGCTCTGCGGCTCACGCCCTATCTGGCTCCCCTCCTGGTTCACGGGGTCGCTTTCCTGGCGGGGTCCTTCATCCACAACAGCCACAATAACGCTAGGCTGATAGGCAGTCGTCTCTTCATTGTTTTCCATGGTTGATAACCTCCGTCTATACAAAAGAACGCTGGCTGATGATTCATGCTCATTTTGAGGGGGTTTGAGCGTCTTCATCCACCATTACGCAGGGGGGCGGGAAAGGTTTCAACAATCAGCGTAAATCAGCGTTCCAATAAAAGTCGCCGGAATCGTTACAATAGGTCTTGATCCATGTGATACAATGGCAGGGACAACCGTGATCACACCCATGCGAGACCCACATCATGCAACGCTATCGCCTTGGATTCCCCGTCAAGGTGCTGGGCCAACCGCTCCGCTCCCATGACAGCCGTCGTTGGCAAAACTCGCCCCACCTCAGCGTCAGCCTGGCCTATGTGCGCGATATCCTGACCTACCTGAACCGCGAGGACATCCGCTTCTATCGCCTGGCGGGCCAACTCGCTCCCTATCTCACCCACCCGGATATGCCCAGGTTTCACGGCCAGATCGAGGAGTGCGCCACCGAACTGGCGGCCATGGGCGACCTGGCGCGCGCCTATGGCATCCGCCTGACCCTGCACCCCGGCCACTATATTCAGCTCAACAGCCCCCAGCCGGAGCGCGCCCGGCGTTCCGCGCAGGAACTGGCCGCGCAGACCCGTCTGCTGGACGGGTTCGGCCTGGATCAAGACGCGGTGATCGTGGTCCATGTGGGCGGGCGCTATGGGGACGGGGTCAAGGGGCGCGAGCGTTTCGCTCGCCGGTTCGAGGCCCTGCCGGCCCGGGTGCGTCAGCGGGTGGTCCTGGAAAACGACGACCGCCTCTACAGCCTGCCCGATGTCCACTGGATCCATCAACGCAC
>JAJRVT010000074.1 GCA_024277175.1 Chloroflexota bacterium
GCTCAACAACGGCATCCGCAACTTCGATCCCGCCACCTTTGGCTCGGACGCCGGCTCCCTGGTGGGCAAGATCTTCCAGGATTACCTGGGCGACGCCATCTCCCTGGATGAACTGGGCGCAGAGGTGCAGGCTATCCTGGAAGAGGAGGCCGACAAGGCCATCCGCGAGCACCCTGAGTGGAACGCCGACCAGTGGACGGCCGACGCGCCGCCCGTTTCCGAGTAGTCGTTGGATTGCTGACCGTTATTGGAACGCGGATTTACACGGAGTGAGCCAGATTTGCACGGATTTTTTCAGAAAAAATCGTATCATCTCAATTTTTCGGGGCGAAAGAAACCGAGTTTTTCATGCCGCCACTGCGGGGAGCACAGATATTCGCAAAAACTCGGTTTCTTCCCCACTTTATTGAGCAGATACAAAAAACCCGTGCAAATCCGTCTTTATCAGCGAAAATCCGTGTTCCAATGACAGTCGCTAAGCAATTACGATCCTGGAAGACAGCCTATGCAAGCATCCATCTCATCACCATCGAAGACCGCGGCCCAGCCCCGCAAACGCCGGCTCAGTCGCGCCCGCATTCGCCGCGTGGCCCCCCTCTACCTGATTCTGCTGCCGACGATGCTCTTCCTGGTGATCTTCTTCTACTATCCGGCCATCTCCGGCTTCATCCACTCGTTCACCTACTGGGACGCCAAATCCACCACCTGGGCGGGGCTGGCAAACTACGAAAAGCTCTTCACCGACAAACGCATGCTGACCTCGTTCACCAACCTGGCCCAGTTGACCATCTTCCACGTCGTCATGGTGCTCACCATGCCCCTGCTGGCCGCAGCCCTGGTCTTTCACATCCCCCACCAACGCCCCCGATACTGGCTGCGGGTGCTTTTCATCTTTCCCATGGTCGTGCCCATGGTGGTGGTCATCCTGGTCTGGCGCTGGATGTACGCGATGGACGGCGGCGTCAACATCCTGCTGAACGCGGTGGGGTTGGAAACCCTGGCCCGGGCCTGGCTGGGCGATCGGAACACCGTGCTCTACGCTATCATGTTCGTGGGCTTTCCCTTCGTGGCCGGGTTGAACTTTCTGGTCTACCTGGCCGGCCTCCAGGGGATCGCCACCGAATTGCTGGACGCCGCGGTGGTGGATGGCGCCAACAGCATTCAGCGTTTTTTCCGGGTGGAACTGCCGTTGATCAGGGGACAGGTGCGGCTGCTGGTCATGCTAACCATTATCTTCTGGCTGCGCAGCTTCGAGCTGCCCCTGATCATGACCGATGGCGGGCCGGGCTGGGCCAGCATGGTGCCGGGCCTGCGCATGTACCAGACCGTCACCCGGGACTTCAACCTGGGCTACGGATCGGCCATCGGCACCGTCCTTTTCGTGCTGATCCTGGTCGCAACCCTGGTGCAGATGCGCCTGACCCGGGACTCCAGCGAATCGCTGTAATAGACGTGAACGCGATCCCGTTCGTAGTATGCGCTTTAGCGCAGAGGTAGGGAAAGGGTATCTGCTCAATAAACCGGGGGAGAAACCGAGTTTTTACGAAAATCTGCGATCCCGCAGCGGCAACACAAAAACTCGGTTTCTTTAGCCCCGCAATATTGAGGTGATACGGGGAAGGAGCGCTAAAGCGCTCACTACGAACGGGGTTTTCGCCTGATAGTTGTCATTTTTTTTACCGGAGAAACAAGCATGAGCCGCAAGTTACGCTGGCACAATTATTATCTCTCATACGTGATCCTGATCCTGTTGCTCATCCCGACCTTGTTCCCCATCTTCGTGATGCTGTCCATTTCATTCAAGGACTTCTTCCAGTATACGGGAACGCCCCTGGCCCCCACCTGGCCCCTGCACTGGGAAAACTACAAGGCCGCCTGGGATGTGATGGCCCGCTATTACCTGAACAATATCATTATCATCGGCGCGGCCACGGCTATTTCGCTGGCGGTCGGATCCCTGGCGGCCTACGCCCTGGCCCGCTACCGCTTTCCGGGCAGACAATTCGTCTTCTTCGTGATCCTGGCCGTGCTGGCCATTCCCAGCGTGGTGATCCTGGTACCCTCCTTCATGCTCATTGTCCAACTGGGCATCCTCAACACGCTCTGGGCCCTGATCCTGCCCTACGCCGCGCACCTGAGCCTGGTGATTTTTGTGCTGACCACCTTCTTCTCCACCCTGCCCGAGGAGATGTTCGAGGCCGCGCGCATGGATGGAGCCGGTCACATGACCCTCTACGCTCGACTGGTTCTGCCCCTCTCCTGGCCCATCATCGGGGCCATGGCCATCTTCCAGGTTTGGTGGATGTGGAACGACTACGTCTGGCCCTCCCTGGTGATCAGCGACCCGGTCAAGCGCACCGTGGCCCAGGGTCTGGTCACCTTCACCGATGCGCTCATCAACGTCCAGCCGGAGCCGGGCCAGGCCATGGCCGCGTCCGTCCTCGCCTCCATCCCCCTGGTGATTCTCTTCCTTTTCTCCATGCGTTCATTCATTGCCGGTATTACGGCGGGCGCGGTGAAGTCGTGACAGGATGACAGGATGGGGGGGGGGTGACAAGATGACCGTGCGCCAGATCACCTTGTCATCCTGTCACCCCCCATCCTGTCATCCTGTCATCCTGTCATCTTGTCACCTTGTCATCCACCGAGGTTTTCTCATGAACAACACCGAATTCCTGTACGTCGATTCCGATGGATTGAAACTGGCCGTCGAAGTTTTCGGCCAGGGGCAGCCTCTGATCTTCGCCCATGGGCTGACGGGCGAGCGCCATGGGACCCAGCGCCAGTTCGCGTCCCTGGCCGACCGCTACCGCATCATCACCTTCGACCAGCGGGGCCACGGCCAGTCCACGCCGGTGACCGATCCCGCCCTCTATGATTTTCGCCGCATGGCCGAAGACATCACCGCCATCCTGGACGCACTGGGCGTGGAACGCGCCATCGTGGGTGGCGAATCCATGGGCGCTTCCACCGCGCTCACCTTCGCCCTGGCCCATCCGGAGCGGGTGGAGAGGCTGCTGATCACGGCCCCCTCGCTTATGGACAAACCCAATGATCAGCGGGAGGATATCTGGGCCGCGGGAGATCTGGTGGAGAAGGAAGGCATCGACGTCTGGCTGGCGCGTTCGGCCGAGGTGCAACGCACAGAACTGGGCTGGTCCGAGGAAGTCATCGAAACGATCGCCGGCTTTCGCGGCAGCCACGACGACGCCTCCATCGCCACCGCGCTCAAGACCGTCATCGACTGGGTCATCCTCCCCGACCTGACGCCCCTGGCCGCATTGGAGATGCCCGCCTGCGTCATCGGCTGGCCCAACGATCCCCTGCACCCTGAAGCCCTGGCCCGGCGAGTGGCGGACGCGCTGCCCGACGCCCGCCTGGAGATGCTCTCCTCCATCCTGGACCTCTTCTCCCGGCCCGAAGCGGTGGGCGAGATCTACGGGCGCTTCCTGGAGGAGGCATGAGCGACAACGTCTCCCGGCCCAACATCCTCTTCATCCACTCGGATCAGCACCGCTTCGACTGCGTAGGCGTCAACGGCCACCCGCTGATCCGCACGCCCAACCTGGACCGGATGGCGGCCGAGGGCGTGAACTTCACCCAGGCCTACACGCCGGTCCCCGTCTGCACGCCGGCGCGCAACAGCCTCCTGACCGGCCAGTGGCCCACCGAGCACCTCTGCATCGCCAACTGGCGCAGCGAAGCCCCCCGGCCCGCGATGGAGGGGCTGCCCACCTTCAGCCAGGCCCTGAACGAACACGGCTATTTTCTGGGCTATGTGGGCAAGTGGCACGTCCACCCCACCAAGGGCGCGCTGGACTACGGTTTCCACGAGTACATCGTCGAGGAGGGGCCGTTCAAGGGCATGCCCCGCTTCGGCTTCGGCGAACGCCTCCCCGAAGAAGGCCCCTCCTACAAAGCCTGGCGGCGAGAGCAGGGCATCCCGCCCCGCCCCCGGGAGAACGGCTGGCTGGGCGAGGTGGACCCGTACATCACGCCCGAACAGTCGCGCCTGGCCTGGGGCGCGGACCAGACCATCCGCATGCTGGAACGCCGCGCGCAGAGCGATAAACCCTTCTTCATTCGCTGGGACCCCAGCGAGCCCCACCTGCCCAACGTCGTGCCCGAACCCTACGCCTCCATGTATCCGCCGGCCCAGATCCCGCCCTGGCCCAGCTTTGGGGATCCGCTGACCGACAAGCCCTACATCCAGGCCCAGCAGCGCCGCACCTGGCGGGTGGACGACTGGACCTGGAACGACTGGTCCCCCATCGTGGGCCGCTACCTGGGCGAGATCAGCCTGCTGGACGCACAGATCGGGCGGCTGCTGGACGCGCTGGAGCGGCTGGGCCTGGGGGAGAACACCCTGGTCATCTACAGCACGGATCACGGCGATCTCTGCGGCGGCCACGGTATGATGGACAAGCACTTCATCATGTACGACGACGTGGTGCGCGTGCCGCTGATCGCGCGCTGGCCGGCCCGCATCGCGCCCGGCGGGCAGTGCGACGCCTTCGCCTCCAGCGCCATCGATCTGGCCGCCACCTTCTGTGACGTGGCCGGCGCGCCCATCCCGGAGACCTTCAGCGGCCAGAGCCTGGCTCCCCTGCTGGCCGGCGCGCCGGAGAACGGTCGCCAGGACATCCTCTCCATGTACCACGGCAACGTCTTCGGGCTCTACAGCCAGCGCATGGTTCGGGACCGGCGCTGGAAGTACGTCTGGAACGCCACCGCCGAGGATGAACTCTACGACCTAGCGCGCGATCCGGGCGAGATCAACAACCGTGCCACGGATCCGGCCTGCGCGGGGGAACTGGCGCGGCTGCGTCGTCGCCTGGTCGACTGGATGGAGGAGACCCACGATCTGCTGCTCAACTCGTGGACGCTGGATCAGTTGTTGATGGGGTTGAAGCTTTGATAGGAAAGATGAAAACTGGAGAGAGGGGATCAAAACGGTAACGCATGCTGTAAAAACATGAACGGAGGTATTGGCCCTACGGAACCAACTCAAATCCCATTCCAACATGGGTGAAATGGGCATCACCCGTCAGAATGGATGTAATTCCGAGTTCCTGCATGACCGCCATAGACGTCAAGTCAGTGAACGAGATAGATGGCTTGTCCTGAAATCTCAACCGCAATCGCTTAGCAGCCTCGAACCGTTCCGGCGTAATCCAAACAAGCCTGAGGTAACCATTGTCTACTGCAGAAGAAATGGTCGTCAATGCGTTTTGGGCAGTGTGCATCGGAATGCGTTTGAAAAGCAGCGTGTAAACTTCGTCTAAAACGTAATCCGTCGTTACGATGACGTCTTGCTCATCCCTTCTCAATTGATAATACTGGCTGACTTGCTGGTGGTGACTTTCTTTGCGATTGAAAATGTTGATCCAGCCCCACGTGTCAATAAAAATCACCATCAGTCTGCACCATACAGCAGATCATCAATATCATCGGAAAAAGGCGGGACCTCAGCAAGGCCGATCGCGCGTAAAATCGGATCGTTTTCTGGCGGCAAAGTGTCTTGTTCGCCCGAGGTTGCAGGAGTTGCTGTCTGCTTGAATTTCAGATATCGAATGAAGTCCTGCAACTCAACCAAATAGGAATTCGGTAATTGTTCGATTTCTGAAAACAATTCCTTTTTGGAAACTTGAGCAATACCCATGATTCCTCCTTATCAGGAAGATGACCGGCCTTCTATCCATGTGAATGGCCGATCCGTTAAAATAGTATACCAGAATTTCAGATGAAGAGAAAAGTGATTTTGGACAGCCCTGAAATGAATTTCAGGCTGAAAGCTGAAATCCGCTTCAGCGGACTGGCTGCAGAGAGGCGCCGTTCCCGCCAGTCGGCTTGAGCCGACTTTCGCTTTCAGCCTGAACTTGCAGTTCAAGGCGCTCTGTCCCTAAATTGACACGCGCCCTTGGCCCTCCCGGTAAATGCCACACAACTGTTGGAAAGGTTTTCTGTGAAACAAATGAACACACCCGGCCCCACCTACGATCTGCTGGGCTACAAGCGGCTGATCGTAGACTATCACTTTTCCGATTTCGCGCCCGGCACGCTGATCAACGCCAACGCCGATGACTATGTGCGCGCCTGCACCGGCCTGGGCGTGGATTCAGTGCTGGTCTACGCCAAGGACCACTGGGGCCACTGCTATTACGACACGCCCAACTATCCACGCCACCCCAACGCGCCCCGGGACCTCTTCGGCCACGCGCTGGCCGGGCTGGCGGAGGCCGGGATCACCGGTTTCGCCTATTTCAGTGTTGGCTGGGATGAGCACGCGGCCCGGGCCCACCCGGACTGGGTCATGCGCGACGCCGACGGCGCGCCCATCCGCATCGGCTGGAGCCTGAGCAGCGACGTCTCCAGCAAGTGGACCTACCTCTGTCTCAACTCGCCCTATCAGGCCTTCGCGCTGGACCAGATCCGGGAGATGGTGAC
>JAJRVT010000075.1 GCA_024277175.1 Chloroflexota bacterium
CGGGATCATGGGGCCGCGTACTGTTTGCTTGACCTGATTAATGTCCATTTAATCCTCTGTAACGGCCTGTAAAGTAGATTCGGACTCGTGTGCGTCCGCCGGGTAGAGATGGATTGTTAACGCTTCCCGCAGAGCCTGAACGTCCCTGGACGCCAGGGCATCGATAATTTGCTGATGTTCGCCGGCAATGCGTTCGGGGGTGTGGAGGATCGCCTTGGGGTCGTGCAACACCGTCAAGCGGAATAAATTCGTCAGGATGGGACTCAGATCGCTGATGATCGCGTTGTGCGTCGCCTGAAAAAGAACGGTGTGAAACGCAATATCTTCTTTGATGGCGTTGCGCCCCTCGCGCAGGTTGTCCGCCAGCGTTTGGTTGATCTCGGCGAGTTCGACGAGTTGCTCCGACGTAATGCGTTCGGCCATCAGATCAGCGGCGCCGATCTCAATCGCGGCGCGGGCCTCCGACAAGGTGCGATAATCATTGCCGTCATAGTCGATGGTGGAGCTAAGCTTCGGTCTTACCGTGGAGCGATCAAAATCGGTGACAAAGATGCCCCGCCCGGCCTTCTTGACGATCAACCCTTCGGCCACCAACGTGCTCAGCGCTTCACGCACGATGTTGCGGCTGACCGAGAGAGTCTCGCTCAACTCCCGTTCGCTGGGCAACTGAAAACCCGGCTCCAATTCTTCGAATAGAATAAATCGCCGCAACGTGCCGGCGGCCTGGGCGGTCAATGTATCGCGCTCGAGTGGTTTCAACATAACGTTTTCAATGGTCTTCGATGAGTAACTGCTCAATATTTCGGGGCGAGTGCGTCGCATTGACCCAAAACAGGCCGATTCACCCCAGTGCGCCCGGTCAATACGATGGGCTCCCCCAACTTATCGGGAAGGTACGTTGGTGAGTCGATTGTCGGGCGGTCGAACCAATAATCCGGTGGGTAATCTCGCAGTGGTACTGTTATAGTACCACTGTACCACACGGTCACCGGTTTGTCAATAGACTTTCTTCAGGGAAAGGCCGACTTTTGTAAAAAATCGACCTGTTAGGTTGCTTTTACCCACGGCCCTTTCTCGTGCGTGGTCAGGATCTCCGCACCGCCAGCGGTCACCAGCAACGCGTCTTCGAGCCGCACGCCGAATTCGCCGGGGAAATAGATGCCAGGCTCCAGCATGATCACCATCCCTTCTTCCAACACTTGCCCGTTGTAGGGCGTGATGCGCGGCTCCTCGTGCCCGCTGACGCCGACGCCGTGTCCGGTATGGTGGGGATAGACGGGATAGCCGGCGTCGGCGATGAAGGCGCGGGTCTTTTGATCAATCACGTTGGCCTTGACGCCGGGCCGCACCAGGTGGATGGCGTAGTCCAGCGCGTCGGCCACGACCTGATGGACGGCGCGCTGTTCGGCCGTGGGTTCGCCGGCATAGTACGTGGCGCAACTGTCGCTCCAGTAGCCCTGGTCCAGCGTGCTCAGGTCGATGATGATCGACCCCTGCTCGTCGAGCGCGTACGCCTCTGGCCAACCACCGATGTTGGCCTGCCGGGTATTGACGACGCAATCGTTGCCCAGGGGCACGCGATGGCCCACGGCGCGCTCGACCGCACTGTGGATGTCGGTCCAGATGTCGATCTCGCGCCGGCCCAGGCGCACAGCCTGTCGCGCCGCCGCGTGGCCGATATCGGTCAACGCAAAGTTGGCGCGCAGCTTGTCAAGCTCTTCCGCGGTCTTGACCATGCGTAGATCGGTGAGCCAGCCGTCCATGTCCACCGACTCTGTCCAGCCGGCCTCGCTGAGGACCGCCTCCAACGCCATGGGCAGGTGCTGCGACTCGATGCCGAATTTCCGCGCGCCATGCCCCTCTCCCGCCACTTGCCGCAAGGCCACGCGCAGGCCGCCGAAGCCGTCGATGGGCTGCTGATACGTATAGCCGGGATAGGTCACCACATCACAGTCCGGATCCTCGGTCAGCGCGCCGGTCGCCCCCGCCAGGCCATCCATTACCAGAAGCGTGAAGTGGCTGTCCTCAACCCAGAGTAGCGGCGGACCGCCGGCGAACGGGTTCAACCCCAACTGAACGGGCGGAGCGAAGCCAGTCAGCCAGGTGATAGAGTGTGGGTGGGCGAACAGAGCGCGGCTCACGCCCCGTGCGCGCAGCAGTTGGTGGGTGCGTTGACGTTGTTCGGCGTGCATCATTCGTCCCTTTCCCATAGAACACGAATTGAACTGATTGGGCGGATCTGCGTTCTATCGTTATTCTATCGTTGCAAGATAGGTTCGAAATCGGATCGAAGCTGTTTATACGCCTGCTGTAGCAGCAGGATCGCGCCCCCCGATGCGAGGAAACGGGCGCCCATGTCATAGTAGATCGCGCCCTGCTCCGCGTTCCCGACAGGGATACCCCACCATTTGCCGTGCTTGGCTACCGCCTCCGCCACGCGCGCAACCGCGGCGCGCAGGAGCTTGTGGTCGAACTGGAGTGGGATGCCGTAGCTCTGGCTCAGATCGGCCGGACCGACGAAGAGGATATCGATGCCAGGGGTCGCTGCGATCGCGTCCACGTCTTCCACCGCCTCCGCGTCCTCAATCTGCACGACGATGAAGGTTTCCCGGTTGGCGTGGGCCATGTAGTCGGCCATGGGGGCCAGCCCATAGTCCGCACTCGGCTCGACCCCGTCCAGCCCGCGCAGGCCCAGGGGCGCAAAACGGGAGGCGCGGACGATCTGGCGGGCCTCTTCGCCGGACATGCAGTGGGGGACCATGATGCCGGCGGCCCCGACTTCGAACGCGCGCGAATAGGACCAGTACGCGCCCTTGCGGATGCGGATCATGGCGTCCATGCCGGTGGCGCGACAGGCCAGGGCCATGTTGAAGACCTGTTCGTAGTCATAGTCCTGGTGCTCCATGTCGATCCAGACGGCGTCGAAATCGAGCAGCCCGATCATTTCCACAATGCGCGGCGAGGGATAGGCCGTGTTGGTCGTCATCAGCGTCGCCTGCCCATTGCGCAGTTTCTGAAGAACTCGACTTTTTTTCATGATGCCTCGATCGGTTTAGTTGTGGTTTCAATGTTTGATTCGTCTCAGCGCACCTGTCGGCGAAAGGGTTCTTTCTTGAGATCGACGACGATCAGGTCATCCAGCCGTTCCGTTTCGAGACCGCGCCGGATCACCCGGAAGGCCTCGAAGGCCGCCTCCGCGGTCTCCTCGATATCGGCCGCGGTGTGGGCGAGGGTGGCCTTGAAAGAGGGCAAACAATGGACACCGCGACGGGCCATCTCCTGAACGAAGAGGGTGTTGACTTTGCGCCGCAGGCTTTCATCCGGCAACTCAATCTGAATATAGGGGTTGGTATAGAGTCCCTGGCACGCGCCCTCCAGCCCGGCGGCGGCGAAGGCCTGGTTGAGCGCCGTACGCAATTGCTCGCCGATCTCCCTGAAACGGGTCTCGGCGTCGCGGCGCTTTAGCTCGCGGATGGTGGTGAGCGACGCGATCAGGCCGATGTTGTCGCTCCAGTAAGAGCTGGAGATGAACATCCTGGCCGCGGGCTCCATGACC